>VXMN01000329.1 GCA_009841055.1 Acidobacteriota bacterium | reverse complement strand
CCAGTGTAGGGTGGGACAGAGAGTCCTCTTCGCGCAGATTTCTGGTAAGAGGAGCCATTTGCAAAATTCGCAGCGGGGCAGGTCATTGTCCGGGCAAACCTGAAGTTCTACCAATTTCAATTTGGGGTGCGACCTGGCCAAAAATGCTGTCCAACCACAAAAAGCACAAAGGGCACAAAAGGCACAATTTGTGTTTTTGTGCCTTTTGTGGCCATTGCCGGTAATCGTCCCCCTGGAGAATTTTGCGAAAGACTCAGTGAACCTTGTTGACGTTTGAGAGTATTGTCCGGGGTAAGACCCGCTTCAGCCGTAAGATAGCTCAGATTGCTACTCCCCGGCAGGCAGGTAGGCCCCGTCGCCGCTGCGTTGCCCCGGCGCCCCGCCGTCGTTGACCACCCCGTAAGCCAGAAACGGGTTCTCCCCCGACATCTTCTCGATCCGGATGTACCCCTGCTTGGTCTCCGGACCGGCTCTCATCAGGATCCCGTCGATCTGGTGCCAGCCCCGCGCCGGGATCGCCTTCGTCACCACCGTCTCCTCCAGCATCCCCGTCTCCCCGTTGTAGATCTCCAGGTGGAAGACGCTGGGGCTGTCGTTGACCTCTCCCGTGTTGACCAGCGCCAGGTTGCTGCGATTCTCCTCGTTCTGCTGCAATCCTTCTACCCAGGCTTCTTTCGCGAAGCCTTCTCCTTCCGGCACCGCGTTGTAAAAGACCCCGTACTGGCCTCCCCCTCCCTCTGAACTCGTCCTGGCCCCGATCACCACTCCGCTCAGGTCTCCCTCTTTCGCCGTGACGAACAACGCTCCCAGGTAGAAGCCCCGCCTGCTGCCCAGCTTCGCCATCTCCTCTCGGCGCAACTCCTCCACCAACTCGGGCACGATCGCCTGCTCGCCGGCAGCCAGATCCATGCTGAACTCCACCCTCTTGTCGTCCCCCTGAATCTGCTCCGACACAAACTCGAAGTCCAGCGTCCTTGGCTCCTCTGAGAAGTTCGTCACCGTCAGCTCGCTGGTGAAGTCCCGAGTCTCCACGATCACCGGCAGGGTCTGCCTCTTCCTTCCCTCCAGGGAACTCCCCGTCACCGCAAAGACGAACGACCCGTCCGAGTTGGCCTGGTCGTTGATCACCCCGTAGGCGTAGAAGGGCGCCTCTCCCTCCACCCGCTCCACCTTCACGTAGCCGTTCTCCACGCTGCCCAGCAGACCCGAAAACTGGTGGAACCCTCCCGGCTCGACGGTGATGTCCTCAAGCTCCCGGGCACTCGTGTCGGACGCCTCCCCCGAATACACCGTGGTCCTCAGGGTGATGGCTCCCTCCCCGGGAGCCCCCATGTTCTGGAACGCCACGTTCGATCGGTCCCGGCTGTTCTGCCTGAGCCCACACAGGTAGACCGGCTCACTGAAGCCCTCCTCCTCCGCCACCCCCGGGTAGGCCAGTCCAGCCCTCCCGTCAGGTGCTATCGTCGTGGTCCGCACCACCGCTCGCACCTCGGATCCCGGCGGCGCCTCCACCCGAAGCGTCCCCACCTGGTTGCCCGTTTGCGGAATCGGGACCCCAAGACCCCTCAGATAGTCGAGGGCGTCGGTCGCGATCCTCTGCCTGCCCGCGGGCACGACGTCGGAAGCCTGGCCGCTTCGCGTTTCAGGTTCGTCGGTGGCCGTGTAAGTGTAGTCGAGCTCGACCTCCTCCTCTCCCCGGTTGGTCAGCGTCAGCTCCGAAGTGAAAAAAGAGCGGTTCCGCCCCGCAGAGGAGAGAATCACCGGGACGAACAGGGACTCGGTCTCCTCCATCTCGTCCTCCATCGCCTCTTCCATCTCCACATCGGTCACCCAAACCCGTATTGCCTGCTCCCCGGTCCGTTCTCTCTCTCCTTCTCCGCTGGCTACGGCTATGACGACGATGTACTCGTTATCTCCTGCCCCGCTCTCCGGATCGGTGCTCTCCACATCCCCCGGATTCTCGTAGTCCGGCGCCTCTTTGAAGCTCAACTCTCCAGTCTTCGCCTCAACCGCAAACAGCCCCCCGTCCACTCCTCCCGCTATCCCGTACTTCGTAACCTCATCCTCCTCGTCCCAGTCCACCGCCTCCAGCTGCCACACCCCCCTCCTGTTCTCCTCCACCTCGAACGGTCCTGCGCTTGTGATCTCCGGAACACGGTTCTCCAGCTCGCTCATCCGGAAGCTCCCCTGTCCTCTCGAAGATCCTCCGCAGCGGTAGCCGTAGCTGCCCGTTCCCTCTCCCCTGAAGGTCAACCTCAACCGGCAGGCCTCTCCCTCGTCGAAGTCCAGACCCACCTCCCCAGTCGTCCGACTGGTGTAGCGGTACCCGTAGCTGCCCACGTGGGTGGCCGTTACCTCCCCTTCTCCGTCCAGCTCGTCTTCCTCGAACCGCAACCCCTCCCCGAACCTCAGCTCCCGGTCCCGCGAACTCCCCTCCAGCAGAAACGCCTCCAGCATCAGCTCCACCCCCTCCAGGTCCTCGGCCCGGAAGTTGGACCAGTAAGCCGGATCGAGCGGCATCGTCACCTCAACGGCTTCCGACACCCGCCCGTTGCCTGCCGCATTGACCGCCCGCAGCTCAAAGGCATAGACCGTCCCGTTGAGCAGGTCTCCGACCGTATACCCGTTGGCGTTGACTTCATCGGGTGCGCTGTCCGGGACGGGTGTCCACTCGGCGAACTCTTCCCGTCCCTCCTTGAAACGATACTCGTAGCGCCGGATGGAAGAACCTCCGTCGCTTTCCGGCGGGCTCCACTGCAGCCGCACTGCCTCGTCCCCGGGAAGCGCCGTCAGGACCGTCGGCGCCTCCGGGGGAAACAGCAGGCCACCTCCTCCACCGCCGCCTCCACCGCCGAAACCGCCACCAGCAAGCGGTGTAGCCCGCACCGTTTCAATCGGTCCCTTGCCCAGCCCGTTGACCGCACGCACCTCGAAGACGTGCTCCCGGCCGCCGGCCAGATTACCCACCGTCACGCCCAGTTCCTCCCCGCCCACGCTCTTCCAGGGGCCCAGTCCCTCGCCTACCGCCGCGTACCGGTACTCGTAGCGAACTATGGCTGAGCCCCTGTTATCGGCCGGCGGGTTCCAGCTCAGCATCACCAACCGTGTGCCGGCACTCGCCTCCAATTCCAGCGACGAAATCGGCTCCGGCGCCGTCGCTCCCGGAGTCAAGACCCGCATCTGCAGCGTTGCCTCACTGTTCGGCTGGTTGCCCAGGTACGACAAGGCACTCCCGGCTGCTATCCGGATCCCCAGCGTATAGTTGCCCGCTACGTCGTCGGTCCTCGGGGTCAGGGTGAGGCTGAAGGTCTGCCGAGAGATGCCCCTGACAAAGTCGTGGTTTCGCAGAGTCCCCCGACCAGGGATGCAATAGAGTGGGTTGTTTCCACTATCCCTGCAGTCGGTTTCCACCTGGATCTCGATGTCGTTGCTGTCGAAACCGGTCACCGCCTGAGAAAAGGCGATTCGAAGCGTGAAGGGGCCCTCCACCGGAGACGCCTCCAACGAGGTGATCTCGACCGTCAACGAAGCTTTCGTACTCCCCAAGACCGACTCCGACCACGGGCCGGCTCCTTCGTCGTTGATTGCCTGTACCCGCACCTCGTAGAGCGTGGCATCATCGAGCCCGGTCAGCGTCCAGGACAGCCCTGTTCCCGCCTGGACTTCGGTGAAGTCATTGCCGCCATATTTCCGATAGCCCACCCGATAGCCCGTGATGTCTGAGCCTCTGTTGTCCGGTTCGGTCCACTCAACCCTCAGGCTGTCGACAGCCGGCTCCAATACAGGCGAGACCTCCGGCTTCCCGGGAGGCTCGTCCACGTCCTGCACACTGACTTGAACCTCCCGCTCTGCCGTCATCGCCCTCGATCCTGCGCCGCTGGTCACTCTCACCATCACCACGTACTCGTTGTCCCCGGCCGGGCTCCCCTGGTCGAGCGGCGTCTCGTAATCGGGAGCCTGGCTGAAACCGAAATCACCCGTGACCTCGTCGATCCAAAACCGGTTGCGGTCGGCTCCCCCCGAGATCTCCCAGCCCGTGACCTCGTCCCCGTCGTCGGAGTCGGTTGCCGCCAACCGCCAGCGCTCCGTCCGGTTCTCGAAGGTGGTGAAGACCGCCGGATCCGTGACCTCGGGGGCCGTGTTGGAATCCCCCGTGGTGTTGGTGACCGGCTGGTCGTTCAGTTCATCCGCCTGGTTGCCCACCAAGTCCTGTATTGGCCTCGACCCCGGCGTGTAGCTCACCGTGGTCCCCCGGTCTCCGCTCCCCACCGCCGTCCCCAGGGTCAGTTCCACCGCCCCTCCATTTACTGTAAGGCTGCTGACGCTCCGCTCAGCGCCCCCGGCCTCAACCGCAAAATCGTCCTTGTCCGGATTCCAGGAACCCGAGCGGAGCCCCTCGCCATAGGTCAGCGCCAGCAGGGCCTGGTTGACCGACGCACTCAGCAGCACCGGCTTGACCCCGTCCACCCTGCGGCTGAGACTCGGCTCCACTCCCGGATAGTCCAGCATGGCCGGATTGCCCGCCTCGTCCTCGATGGTCCCACCGCTCAGGTCGATGCGGCCTGCCGAGACGCTCACCCCGTCGGTGTCCATGTCCCCCGCCATCACCGTGTAGTGGAAATTCAGACTGAATAATTCGCTTCGGCTCTTGACGATTGCCGTACGCTGTCCGCCACCCAGTTCAAGGGTCAACTGCGGCTCCCCTGCAACCACAAGGGTCTCGCTGAAACTCACGGTCACCCGGATTTCTTCCCCTTCGGCATAGGCGGTCCCCACTGGCCCCCCACTGAGACGAACTCCCTGAACCTTCGGCCCCTCCGTGTCCGCGCCCACATAGCGCGGTGCACTGTGCGTCGCCTCGCCGCCGGAAACCACGGCTGCTACCTGATAGGAGTAGTGAGGCGATGGGCCGTTGACTGGCGTGACGGTATCGGTGTAGCTGAGCCCATCGAGTCCCTCCGCAATGTTTCCGGGCTTGATGGGTGGGTATCCGCCCCCCCGCAGGGTGTAGGTAACGATTGGAGCCGGGTTCCAGTGGCCCGTATTCACCCTGGTCCAGGTGAGGTCCACCTGAGTCTGCCCGGCCCTGACCACCGTCGAGGCCGACAGGGTCGGACCTTCCCGGATCTGATGGCCGAACTCCTGCCAGGTCGCGCCCCCGCTGCCATCCCAATCGGCTTTGAGGACCGGGTACTGGCTGGTTGTTCCGAAGTCCCAGGGGTCGTCGGAAGAGTTGTCGCCGTCCAGGTCCACGTTCCAGTTCTCGTACAGGCCGGTGTAGCCCGTTGGCTCCTGCAATTGCTCGGTCGTCTCGGCGCGGGAGGAGAATCTGCGGGAGACCCACCAGAGTGTCGTATCTCTATCGAAGTAGCTGTCTTGGATAAGTCCGGAGTTGGTATTGACCAGCCCGTCTTCCTGGCCGGAGGTAAATTGGTGCGACTCGCCCGTGGCGTAGCTGGCGGTGATGGTGCCGCGGTTCCAGCCGACCAGTCCGCTGATGACGACGCCTCCCCCGACGCGACCCGTGGCGTAACAGGCGGTGACCGTGCCCTCGTTCCAGCCGGCCAGTCCGCCGACGGAATTGCCGCCCGTTACGTCGCCTGTGGCGTAACTGCCGGCAAGGAGACCCCGGCGGGGATCGGGCAGACCACCGCTCGATCCACCTGAAATCTTCTCGTTGGTCCCCACCAGCCCACCAGCGGCGCCTCCTGCACCCGACTGGCCCAACAGGCGTACGGTGGCATAGCTGGAGACGATCGAGCCCCTGTTCATACCCACCAGTCCCCCGAGACCGTTCCAACCCGACACCTGGCCGGTGGCGTAGCTGGAAAGGATCTCGCCCTCGTTCCAGCCCACCAGGCCTCCGATGTAGTCGTATCCGGACAGCTCGACACCGATCATCCCGACACGGCGGATGATGCTGTAGGAATCGGCGACGGAGTCGTAACCGGAATAGCCGAATAGCCCGATGAATGGGGCGTTCTCCGTAGATATAAACAGATTGGCGATAGTGTGACCGTTACCGTCGAAGGTTGCATGGAACGGGTTCCTCCTGGTCGGCAGGATGCCCCGGTTCCTATTGTCAATACTGCCGGCGCCGCCGATGGGCACCCAGCCCTCGCCGTCGTTCCAGTAGGTGTCGCCCGTGTCGGCCCGTCCGCTCCCGTCGGTGTCGAAATCCAGGTCTGCCATCAGTTCGTAGCCTGAGCACCCGCCGGTTGTGGGGCAACCCATGCCGTCGGCGGCATCCGGAAACGCCGCAGCGTAGGCGGTCTCGTTGGCGGTGGAGGAAGTCCCGTCCCCGTCCAGGTCATGGCGGACCGCGTCTAGTTGCGCCAGCGAGTCGATTTCGATCAAGCCGTCGTCGTCCGTGTCGTAGTCGATGAAGTGGCTCGACTTGGTCGTGACCGGCCCACGGCTTTCCGACTCGACTTCGCCTCCGGTGTTGAGCGTGGGGGGGATGGTCCCTTCCGGTCCCGGCGCTGCGTCTTCGGCTGCCGTCGGCAAACTCGGGTCCGCTGTGGCCGGCTCCGCGGAGGCCGGTGCGCTCCCGGTTCCCGATCCGGCGGTCAGCAGCACGGCGCAGGCGAGAAGAAATACAACTCCTGCACGGCCAAACAACCTTGTTTGCTTTGAATTCCCTGGCACGGTGCCAATCCTGTTACCGGTTTGTGGCGTCGAGGATGCATGGGGTCCGCACCCTGGCCCGGAGGCGTGGGCGGAAACACCGGCAGGGACAGAGTGCGGGCGGGACGCCCGCGCTCCCGGGAGGGACAATCACTCCACCCTGGCGGATTCCCTTTTCCCTTGGCGTCTTTCTTCGTGGTCCTTCGTGGACAACTCTTTTCCGCGGGGACGCCGCACCTTCGGATGGACCGTGGGCTTCGGAGAGATCTACGCTAGAGGCGGGGCAAAGCCATCGGATGATCCACACGCGGGCTCTGTTTCGGTGCCGTTACGGACCCCGGCCTCTTGTACCGCGAGAGTGCCTTCGCGGTCCCTGCCAATCCGGGAGTTTTGGGCGGGAAAGAAGGCGGATGCCAGGAGGACGCCTAATCGAGTATGCCGGCGGGATTGAGCCTACTTGAATCCGGCAATCGACAGCACCAGGCGCACCAGGTCTGCCTGCCGGGAGATGTGATGTTTCTGGTAGATTTGCTTCAGGTGCCAGTAGATGGCGCCATTGGTATGGCCCGTGGCCCGGGCCATTTCCTCAACGCTCTTGCCTTCGGCCAACCAGGCGGCCACCTGACTTTCACGAGGCGTCAGGCCCAGGGCCGCGCCCACCAGGCCGGGATCGACGCGATGCCGGCGCCCCGGTTCGACGATCAGCACGAGAGCGGCCACCTGCCGCGCTCCATAGTCCGGTTGCGGTAGTCGCACGGGTTTGACGTGCACCACCAGGGGAAGCAGCACGGACGGACGGTGGACCATCATCGAGCCGCCCACGGGGACGGCATCGGAAGTCGGCAGCGCGGCGGCCAGCAGTCGCTCAAGACGAAGATGGTCGTCCGGCGCCAGGGTACGCAACAACCCGTCCCGGTCAGACAGACCCTCGCCCTGTCGGAGGATGCTGAGGGCACAGTCGTTGGCCGCCATGATCCGCCCCCGCCGGTCCAGGTGAAGGACGCCTATCCGAGGATTGTCGAGCAGGGCGGTCACGGTCGTATCCAGGGCCTCGGCCCGGACCAGCGCCTGCCGGACGCGGACAAACTGCCGGATGTGAGGCAGCAACCGCATGACCTTGCTGATCTCGGAAGACCCCCACCCCCCCGAGCCGACACGATCACCCAGGTTCCAGATCAGGTAGGAGCCATCCGTTACGTCCAGACGCAGGTTCAAGCCATTCTGGTAGGTGCCCCGCACCAATGCCTCGTTGTAGGTAGACGATGTTTTCAACTCTTCGGCCGTGTACAGGTCTCTGATACGCACCAGTCGGCCCTCGGGCAGTTGCCGCAGTCGGGGTATGCGCTCATCGATCGGATGGAAGTCTTCCAGGTACTCGCGCTCCAGATCCAAGCGGCGCTGCCCCCGGTAGTAGAGCCCGGCGCAGAAGATCCGGATATCGTCCTTCGGGCCTTCGCCGACCGCAACGGAATTGCCTACGATCCCGCAGGCCTCGTCAATCAGGGCCGAGGTGGCCGGCCAGCGTCTATCGTCCAGCATGGCCTCGTACAACGACTCCAGGATGCGCCCGAACGCGTCTTGGTCACTCATGACGATTGATCCTTCAGCGAAACTGGCGGGAAAACCAGCGGGACACCCGTCACACGTGAAGGCGGCTGTTTACCCCGGACGGACAAGCAAAACGAGCGGCGGAACCACGCAGACGCTCGCCTTGCCCTCTTGATCTTATAGTTGAGTGACTCTTGTACCCTACTTGCGATCCCCATGTCCCTACTAATATTGGCAGGACCGGACGGAGAGCACGGCAATGAGTCTCCGAAGGGAACTGAGTTGCCGGGGCCGGAAAGGAAACCGACCCAATGCCCGATCAGCGAGCAAAACGAGCAAAAATCCGGGCTACTCCGTCTCCAGGACCCAGCGCACCGCACCCATGTGGTAGCGCTGGTGCTGGGGAACCCGGTTGCTGTAGTAGGCGGTCAGCAGGGTACCGTCCGCCAACTGGACCGTCGAGGGGTATCCGCCGTCGGTGGTTTCTTCGAGATTGACGATCCGGGTGGGACGGCTCCAGGTTTGGCCTTCGTCCCGACTGGTACGGTAGCCGATGCCGTGGTGCCCTTTCTCCCGAATTCCGTAGGTCAGGAGGATGCCCCCGTCGGCCATCTCCAGGAGGTGGGCCGGATGGTGACCGGGAAGGGTCAACAGTCCCGATCTGGCCCAGTGTTTCCCCTCGTCTTCCGAGACAAAAAGCGCCAGATGGCCGTCGGCGTGACTCCGGGAGGCGGCCAGCCAGCGATCGGGGCTCAGTCGCAGCAGGGCCGTCTCGTTGTAGTCATCGGGAGCCAGCTTGACGGCTTCGCCCCAACTCCGTCCGTCGTCCCGACTGAACAACAGGAAGGCGTTGGCCCTCCCCGGAATCTCGTGGTAGAAGCTGGCCGCCAGCAGCTCACCTTCCCCTTGCACGATGTCTCCGAAGGGAATCAGGAAATCCGCCTCCTCCGGCAACTGCACCGCGAAGGATCGACTCCAGCTCCTGCCACTGTCCGACGATCGCGCCACCAGGGTGGGCAGAATCTTTTCCCTGAAATCACGGCCGCCCCATCCCGAGGCCAGCACTACCAGGGATCCATCGTGGGCCAATCCGGCCGCCACGTTCATCCGGTTGCTTTGCCCCTCGTGAACGGCCGGGCTGCCCCGTTTCTCCCAGAGGCGGCCGTCACGACTGGACCAGGACTCCACGTCGCCGACGTCCAGACCGTGATAGGGCCGGTTGAAGATGGTCGCCACCACGCTTCCATCCGGCATCAGGGTCAGGTTGGGCCAGGCGCAGACATTGTCGATGGCCACGTATCGTTCGGCTCCCTGGTGGACGACGCCCAGCAGCAACCAGACGAGACCTCCGGCCAACGCAATGGCGGCGCGCCCCCTCCAAGGACGTCCGGGTCTGCGCAGGGGTTTCCCGGTCCGAGCCGGCCATGCTGCCCGGGACCTTGCCTCTTCGGAAACGACTTTGCCGGATTGTCTTGGAGAGAGCGGGTTGAGTCGCGGCCGTAAGTTGGAAAACATGGTGACGATGTCCTCCGTCGATCGATGGGTTCCTGTCTGAAACACCCTTGTTTCGGCTTGTGCGAGCCGCCCCGCCGCATGGGGCGGAGGCGTGTCCAACCGACTGTCACGCTCACCGTTACATGCTGTCGCTGCCTTGATACCCATAGGTGTTCCCAGGACGTTCATGCTCGTTCGATACAGGACTCAAACTGCTGACATATAATCTGTTGACATGCAAGCGACCACTTGCTTAGAGTGCTCTTGTGGACGTGTATCGCGCTATCGCCGACCCAACCAGGCGAGCCATCCTGGATGAACTCGTTGATCGGTCAGGTCAATCGCTCTTCGAACTCTGTGCACGCCTGACCATGAAGCACGGCATCAACTCCTCACGGCAGGCAATCACGCAACACCTGGACGCCTTGCAGGCCGCCGGGCTGATTCGCACGAGGCGCGAGGGGAGGTCGAAGCTCCACTGGTTCGAGGCCAGCCCGCTGAAGGCCATCGCGGAGCGCTGGCCAATCTCAACAGATGAAAGGGCAATCGAAAGATGAGAATTCACCTGGCCGGCGTCTTCGTCGACAACCAACAGAAAGCACTTCGATTCTACACGGAAACGCTTGGCTTCCAGTTAAAGCACAACATTCCCTTGGGAGATCACGCCTGGATCACTGTTGTGTCCGAGGAAGCTCCAGAGGGGACGGAGTTGGTGCTTGAGCCCGATGATCATCCCGCGGTCCGTCCGTTCAAGAGGGCGCTTGTGGAGGACGGTATCCCCAGTACCTCCTTCGCCGTCGACGACGTCGAAGCCGAACACGAGCGTCTCATGGCAAGAGGTGTGCGATTCGTACAGCCGCCAACAGACCTCGGGACTGTTATTGTCGCGGT
>VXMN01000009.1 GCA_009841055.1 Acidobacteriota bacterium | reverse complement strand
GAGTTATCCACGAAGACACACGAAGGACCACGAAGGGACACGAAGAAAAACTGAAGGGAATCTTTCCCTATTCGTGTTCATTCGTGTCCATTTGTGGTTCGTCTTTAAAAGAGATCGGTAGTTTCTTCCTCGAATGATCTGTCCGGCAGGGCAGGGGCGGAACTTATTTGAAACAAACGCCTTGTGGCGGGTAGCAGGGAACCGGTTCCAAGTCACGCATGGGTCAATGGTTTATTTACATGGATGCACAGGATGCACAGGATTTTTTCTGGAGATGGTTGGCTTGCAGTCCTAAACATCCGCGAATCCGCTCGCGGTCATCGCCGGAGTTAGCCTCTCGTGCAACAGCGTTGGGTCCTGACTATCCTGTGCATCCATGTTCAATAAATTAATATGGAGAGCCGGATCAAAGGGACAGGGTCCTTGTTCCGGATAGGCCACCAGGCCGGTTCGCGGGGAGCGACGCCATTTCGGCCCGTGGGCTTGATAAAATCGGGCGGATCTGCCTATGGAAAAGGTCAAGGCGGCGGTCATCGGGACGGGCTACCTCGGAAGGCAGCATGTCCGGGTTCTCTCCCAACTGGAAAACGTTGAGCTGGTTGGAGTGGTGGACAAGAACCCGGAGACGGCCCGAGCGGTTGCCGCCGAGTTTTCCACCCGGGCGTACGACAATCACCGGGCTCTATCGGATGAAGTCTCCGCCGTGAGCCTGGCCACACCCACCCGGGAACACGCATCGATCGGCATTGACCTCCTGACCAGGGGAGTGGACGTCCTGGTGGAGAAGCCGATTGCCTCCTCGCTGGCGGAGGCCGATGCCTTGATCGAGGCGGCAAATCGGCACCGCCGCATTCTGCAAGTCGGTCATCTGGAGCGCTTCAATCCCGCGGTGGCGGCGGCCCGCGAGTTATTGACGACTCCCCTTTTTTTCGAAGTGCACCGTCTGGGGGTCTTTACCGCGCGCAGCCTGGATATCGATGTGGTTTCCGATCTGATGATTCACGACCTGGACCTGGTTCTGGATTTCGTCGGCAGTCCCGTGGAGCGGGTGAGTGCCGTCGGTCTGCCCATTTTGACGGACAAGGTGGACATCGCCAACGCCAGGTTGGAATTCGTCAATGGTTGTGTCGCCAACGTGACCGCCAGCCGGGTGAGTACCGAGAAGGTTCGAAAGCTGCGCTTCTTCCAGAAAAACCAATACGTATCCCTGGACTTCTCGCGGCAGGACGTGGTGGTGCTGAGTGTCGAGAATCGACCGTCGGGTGAGCCGCCCCTCATACTGCCTCGCAGGATCGAGACGGCAAGGATGGAACCGCTCAAGGCCGAATTGGAATCATTCGTGGAATCTGTTCGCGCCGGGAGGCCGCCGGCGGTCTCGGCCGAAAGCAGCAGGGCGGCCCTGGCTCTGGCTCATCGGGTGACGATAGAGATTCAGGAACACGCCAACAGGCTTTCGCTGGCTCCCCGGCGGCCGTTGTCGGAATAATGTTCCGTATCATGAAGAACGACGAACCGCGTTGGTCGTTCTCGCCGGGTTCCGAAGAGAATACCGGTCAGAGAACGCGTGAAGCCTTTCTGATGTCGCTGGTGGCTCACCTGCTGGTTGTCCTCTGGGTGGCATTGGGTCCCGACATCCTGCCACAACCCGATCCTCCCGAAACGGTCGATCCGAACAAAGCCAAACGGCTGGGGTTTCTGGCTCTCCCCAGGGAGTATGAAGAAGTCCTGAAAGCGCCACCTGCTGTCAGACCGAAGGTTCCCGAGCAAGAGCGGATGCCTCGGTCCAGGCTCCCCGAGGTCAACCCCGAGGCTCTCCGGGTTCCCGTGCCCGACTCCGGTCCGGGGCCGGCTGAAAAACCCGACAAAGCCGCGCAGTCCGAACCTCCGGACCCCAAGCCCGGTTCCTCGGTGTCCCCACCCCCAAGACCGCTATCTCCCGACCCTCAACCGTCGTTGCCTGAGGAAGCCGAAGGGCAAGCCGGGGCGCGGAGCCCGAAGGAAACCGGGAGTATCGAGTCAACCAGCCCCTTTGTGGCCACCCCCAAAGAGCGGGACCTCAAATCCAATCTGAAGGATCTCTATGCAGGACTGCGGCTTCCGGGAGGGACGGCGCCAGGTTCCGAGGTAGGGCGGGGCATCAGTAGCCGGCAAAAAAGGACGGGCTCGGGCGACCGTCGGGCAGGGGCCGACTTCGGCCGGCGCCAGCCGGACTTCTCGGTTGAGCGTCCCACCATCCTCTCGGATACCCAGGGGGTCAACTTCGGACCCTGGTTGACGGCGGTCTATTTCAGGGTTCGCAACAACTGGTACTCGGTGATTCCCCAGGTGTACCGAAGCGGTCTCAAAGGGGTCGTGGTGATTGTGTTCGACGTTCGCAGAAACGGCAGTCTGGAAGATCTGGAAATTGTGCGCAGTTCCAGGTTTTCCCCCTACGACAGGGCAGCTATTTCCTCCCTGAAGCTGTCGGAGCCCTTGCCCAACTTCCCCGACGCTTTCACGAACGACCGCCTCACCCTCCAGTTCACCTACTTCTACAACATCCGCCTTTAACCCGCAGATTGGTGTCACCCGTACAGTCCTTGACATTGCTTGCCGGCATTCCTCAATATATATTCAGGTAGCAAGATCACCTTCCAATACTGGAGAGCCGTGCTCGACTCCAACCAGACAGACTTCTTGTTGCTGGTTGTCTCCCCAAGAAATTTCTCGAGGCCATGAGGATCCTGATTGCCGGGGGCGGACAGGCCGCTTCGCTCGTTGCCACGCGCTTGATTCGCGAGGGTAACGAGGTGGTGCTGGTCGAGCAGAACCCTGAGCGTTGCCATCAACTGGAGGAAACGCTGGACGCCAAGGTGATTCATGGCAATGCTGCCAGCATTCGCACCCTGCACGAGGCGGACATTCGCAACGCCGACATGCTGATTGCATTGACCAGCGAGGATCAGATCAACGTCCTGGCATGCCTGATTGCTTCGGTGGAGTCGGACGTGAAGTTCAAGGTGGCGCGGCTCCGTACCCACGAAGTCAACTACTGGAGGAGAATACTCCAGAGAGCCGGTTTGCACATCGACCTGATCATTCACCCGGAGACCGAGATCGCCGATCGCATCCTGAGAGTGGTGCGCTTGCCCGGCGTCTCCGACGTGATCGATTTTGCCGAGGGTCGGGTGAAGGTCTTTGGAATGAATATCGAGGAGAAGAGCTGGGTTGCTTACAAGACGGTCGAGGACCTGGATCGGGCCGGGCCGCCCAAGAATTCTCTGATTGCCCTTATCTTCCGGGGGCAACAGGTCATTGTTCCGCATGGAGCCGAGGTTCTGAAGCCCGGTGACCATGTCTACATCGTCACCACGGCCGACGAACTGGAGTCCGTTTGTCAGTTCATGGGGCTTCAAACGCAGGAGTCCCTCGATCGGGTCTACATAGTAGGGGGCAAGCAGGTAGGAATACGGGTGGCAGAGTTGTTGGAACCCCGGGGTGTGTCGGTAAAGCTTTTCGAGCGGGACATCGACCGTTGCGAAAAGATTTCTCAGATCCTTCGCAAGACGGTTGTCCTCCACGCGGACGGTACCGACGAATCGATCCTGGCGGAAGAGAACATCAAGGACGCGGGAGCTTTTTTAGCCATGACCAACGATGACGAGGACAACCTGATCGCATCTCTCCTGGCTCGAAAGCTGGGCGCGAAGAAAGTCGTGGCCCTCATCAATCGGCTGAACTACCTACCGATGGCGCAGCGTCTCGGCATCAATACGACCGTCAGCCCCCGCCTGACGGCGGTCGATCGAATTCTCCAGTTTGTGCGCAAGGGTCGAGTGCTTTCGGTGACCACGTTTCGCGAGGTGGAGGCCGAGGCGATCGAGTTGATTGCGGCCGAGGGGTCCAAGTACGTCGGCCGAAGCTTGAGGGAGGTTCGCCTTCCCCGCGGAGCCATTGTCGGCGCCATCGCTCGCCCCAATGGCGAGGTGGTGGTCCCAAGGGGCGAAGCCACCATCCAGGCGGGAGACCGGGTCATTTTCTGTACCCTGGAGAGTACCGTTCCGCTGCTTGAGTCCGCCTTCCTGGCAGATGCCCGAAGGGAATGGGTGTGATACGGCCCGCTGCCCTCGGTTATATCCTGGGCCAGTTCCTGCTGGCTCTCGGCGGCACCCTGCTGGTTCCCCTGGCTTTCAGCCTGTGGAGTCATGGCGGTCCGGCTCCGCTGGCCTATGCCGCCGCGATCACCATCGGAATCGGCGGCGCCCTCTTCTTAGGTCTTCCTCGTCCCTCCAGTGACCTGAACCGACGGGAGGGGCTGCTGCTGGTTTTTTGCGTATGGCTGGCGGTGAGCGTTTTCGGCGCCTTGCCCTTCTATTTCTCTCCTGCCTATTTCTCCAGTTTCACCGACGCTTTCTTTGAAGCCACCTCCGGGTTTACGGCGAGTGGCGCGACCATTCTCAGGGACATCGAGAGCCTTCCCAGGGACCTGCAATTCTGGAGGTGCTTTTCCCACTGGCTGGGAGGCATGGGCATTGTCCTGCTCGGCATTGCCATTCTGCCCCTGCTCGGCATGGGTGGAATGGCTTTGTACCGAGCCGAGTTCTCCGGGGCCAGGTCGGAAAAGCTCAAGCCTCGGATCGCCCATGCAGCCCAGGCGCTTTGGAAGATCTATGTTGCCTTGACCCTGGCAGAGTACGTGGCGCTCCGGTGGGCGGGAATGGATCGTTTCGATGCCTTGTGCCATTCCTTCTCGACGGTGGCCACGGGGGGATTCTCGACCCGAACCGCCAGCGTCGGGGCGTTCGACAGTCCCCTGATCGAATGCATCATTGTCGTCTTCATGTTGTTGGGGAGCATCAACTTTACTCTGCACTACCGTCTTTGGGTGGAACGTCGTCCCAGGCGCTTTATTTCCGACTTCGAGCTAAGGACGTTGCTGTTCATGGTGGTCTCATCCACTCTTGTGATCGCTGCCATCCTGGCTTTGAAGAGTGGTTACGCTCCGGCATTGGCCCTCAGGAGATCCCTTTTTCAGGTGACAGCCATCACCACCACCACCGGTTTTACCACGGACGATTTTTCCCAGTGGTTGCCGTTGCCGCAGCTGATGCTGCTGGCGCTCATGTTTATGGGTGGATGCACCGGATCAACTTCAGGAGGACTGAAGACTTCCCGGATGGTCTTGCTCTACAAGGTCGTGATTCGCGAATTCGAACGCATGGTCGAGCGCCGTGGCGTGTTCGCGGTCCGCGTGGGCAAGGGGGTTATTCCCGAAACGGCTGTCCGCAGCCTTCTGAATCTGGTCTATCTCTCCTTTCTGGTCAACTTCCTGGGTTGCATCCTGCTGGCGGCCTCCGGCGTGGATGTGTTCACGAGTATCGCCGCCGTGGCCGCGGCCATGTTCAACATCGGTCCCGGATTGGGGAACGTGGGGCCGGTCGAGGGCTATGGGGGGCTGCCGGCTTTCGCCAAGTGGGTTCTGAGTTTCTGCATGCTGGCCGGTCGCCTGGAGTTCTACACGGTGCTCGTCATTTTTACTCCTGCCTTCTGGCAAAAGTAATTTCCGCCGGACGACCGATCCGGCCTGATCAAGCGAGATTGATTTTTGATTGGCCGGTTTCTACAATGAACATGGGTTTCCGGCGGCGCCTTCCTCCCGCTGGTCGAGCCGCTCCCTCCCTTACCCGGTGTCTGGAAGTTCCCGTCCCTTTGTTCCATGCTGCGACTGGAAAAACAGCTCAATCCTGAACAGTTGCGGGCCGTCGAAACGATCGAAGGCCCCCTGCTGATCCTGGCGGGAGCCGGGAGCGGCAAGACACGCGTCATCACCTATCGGATTGCGCATCTGATTGAAAACAAGAAGGTCCGGGCCGACCGGATCCTGGCGGTAACCTTCACCAACAAGGCCGCCGAGCAGATGAGGGTCCGCGTTCAAGGGCTGTTGCGTCGCGGGCGTGCGGCCAACCCCCACATCTCCACCTTTCACTCCTTTTGCGTACGGGTCCTGCGTTCCGACATCGCCCCCTTGGGCTATGGGAGCGACTTTTCAATCTACGACCAGGCAGACCAGTTGGCTCTGATCAAGGATTGCCTCAAGGAAATGCAGTTGACCGACCAGGCCCTTTCTCCTCGATGGGCCCTTTCCCGGATCTCCGAGTCCAAGAACCGAGGCAGGAGTCCTCAGGAAGTGTACTCTCAAGCCTACGACCCCAAGGGCGAGCGGTTGTCGCTGGTCTTCGATCTCTATCAGAACAAGCTGAGGCAGGCCAACGCACTGGACTTCGATGACCTGTTGCTGAAGACCGTGGAATTGCTCCGGCGCGAGGAGGCCGTCAGGCTGGGTCTCAATGAACGTTTTGCCTACCTGATGGTGGATGAGTACCAGGACACCAATCGAGCCCAGTATGAGCTGATCCGGCTGTTGACCCAATCCCGTCAGAATATCTGTGTGGTGGGCGATGAGGATCAGTCCATCTATAGCTGGCGCGGAGCCGACATCCAGAACATCTTGAGCTTCGAGACCGACTATCCTGCGACCCGGGTTATCAAGCTGGAGCAAAACTACCGTTCCACCAAGACCATTCTGGCCGCCGCCAGCGCCCTGGTTGCACACAACCGTGCCCGCAAGGGAAAGAATCTCTGGACGGATCAGGTTGCCGGAGATTTGATCGGGTATTACGAAGCTGAGGATCCGGAGGCCGAGGCGCTGTTTGTCGTTCAGCAGATCCTTGCTCACCAGCGGTCCGAACGCCATGAGCCCATGGCTGTGCTTTACCGGACCAACTTCCAGTCGCGCTATTTTGAAGAGGCCTGCCGGCGTTTCGGTGTCAAGTATTCCATCGTGGGGGGGTTCAGTTTTTACGAGAGAGCGGAAATCAAGGATCTGTTGGCCTATCTCAATCTGATCCTGAATCCGCACGACCGCGTCAGCCTGCTGCGGGTGATCAACACTCCGCCGCGCGGCATCGGCAGGGTAACCGTCGGCGCCCTTGAAGAGGAGTCCCGGGACTCGAATCTCTCCCTCTGGGAGGTGGTGGAGCAGGCGGTGGAGAAGAAAACCCTGCCTGCCAGGGCCCTGAGAGCCCTGACTCCTTTTTGCACGCAGGTTCAGCAATTCAGGAGCGAGCTGGATACCAGGGCACTGCCGGACCTGATCGAGATGATTCTGGATCGGTCCGGCTATCACCAGTGGCTCCGGTCCGAGGACACCGAGGAAGCCCGCTCGCGCCTGGAGAACCTGCAGGAACTGGTGATTGCAGCACGGGACAGCCGGAAACGGGGTGAAAACCTGCGGGAATTCCTGGACCATGCCGCCCTGGTTTCAGACACGGACGACTTCGATGAGCAGGCCAGGGTGACGTTGATGACCATTCACAGCGCCAAGGGATTGGAGTTCCCGCTGGTTTGCCTGGCCGGACTGGAGGAAGACCTCTTCCCCCACAGCCGCTCGCTGCTGAATCGGGATGGGCTCGAGGAAGAACGCCGGCTCTGCTATGTTGCTCTGACCCGGGCCCGAAGGAAGCTCCTGCTGACCCGGGCCAGGAATCGGCGCTTCCTGGGAGGCGAGAGTTTCAACCCGACGGAGCCATCCTGTTTCATCTCCGAGATTCCCGCCGATCTCCTCCAGAAAGCCTGGGGAGCGCCCAGGTCTGTCAGGAAGAGCTATGACGGACCTACCTACAACGATGCTGAGAGCATTCGGCGATTCTACAGGCAGCGAGGGAAGCGCATCGACCTGGCTCCAAGGAAAACGGAGGTTGACGTCGGTCGTTTCAAGCAGGGCCAGGCGGTTCGTCACCGAAAGTATGGAATCGGCAAGGTGATCCGTTGCCAGGGCGAGGGCGATGATTGCAAGCTGACCGTGCTCTTTCCCCGCCACGGCCTGAAGAAGCTCGTGGTCAAGTACGCCGGCCTGGAGCGTGTTTAGGCGGCCTCCCGCCCTGCCGTGCGGATCATTCGAGGAAAAACAAGTGATCGTCCATAAAGGCGAACCACGAATGAACACGAATGAACACGAAGACAGGCGGACCCTCTCCAACGACAAGCGGCCACACAATGCTTTTGCAACTTTGCACCCTTGACAGGACTTCGTATCCTTCGTAGATATCCCCTCGATATCGGTTGTCACACCCACCGATTAACCACTCATCGATCCATTCATTGGTGTTCATTCGTGTCCATTCGTGGTTCGTCGTTCCCCGTCGTGGTTATCTCTTTTCCTTTCGTGTCTTTCTTGGTGTGCCTTCGTGGTCCTTCGTGTGTCTTCGTGGATAACTCTTTTACTTTTGTTTCAGAAGGAAGGGGCCGGCCCAGGAATCGAATGACCAGCAGACAGGCCGCCACTCCGCAGGGAATCAGCACCCAGGGCGATACCCCCAAACCCACCGGAAGGTACCCCAAAAGCAGAGCGACCGTTCCCACGGTGCAGGCATAGGGTAGTTGGGTCCGGGTGTGGCTGACCACATCGACGCCGGCTCCCGCGGCTGACAAGACCGTGGTGTCGGACAGGGGCGACATGTGGTCTCCCAGGGAGGCTCCGGCAAGGACGGATCCGGTGGCGGCGTAGAGGATGAAACCATCGCCGGCTGAGCCCAGGGCGACGCCCAGGGGAAGGATGATGGGGATCAGGATCCCCATGGTGCCGAATGAGGATCCTGTCGAGAAGCTCGTGCCGGCCGCCAGCAGAAAGGACAGGCTGGGCAAGATCCAGGCAGGCACCGTGGTCTGCAGCAGGGAGGAAAAGTAGGTGGCCGTTCCGGCTTCCTCGAGTGCATTGCCCAGCGTCCAGGCCAGGTAGAGAACAGTCAGTGCTCCCAGGATGGAATGAAATCCGCCGCCGACGGACAGCAGTAGGCGATGGATCGAATGCAGCTTCAGTTTGAGAGAGGAGAGGACGGCAAATAGGAAGGCGACTGTCGAGCCCACCAGGATGGCTTGAAAGGGGTCCGAGTTGCCGACGATCTCCAGGACGGTGGCCGATCCGCCGGCGCTGACCGTACGGGACCAGCCGCTGAAAACCAGCGTGGCGACAGTCGACAGGACCAGGAGGCCGATGGCGGTCAAGGCGAGCCAGGCCAACCTTGGATTCGGAGCGGGCTCCTGCGCATCCCGTTGGGATGGTAATCTTCGGGCAGCCTTGAGTTCCACCCCGGCCATCGGCCCGAAGTCTCTACCGGTAAAGGCAATGCAGGCCACAAAAGCCAGGGTGAAGATGCTGTAGAAACGAAAGGGGATGGACTGCAGAAAGACAGAGAATGCAGAGCCTGACGCCTGCGAGCCTTTCAAGGCCTTGTCGATGAGGTCCAGCTCGAAGCCGATCCAGGTGGAAATTATCGCAATCGAGGCGATGGGAGCGGCGGTGGAATCGACAATGTAGGCCAGTTTCTCACGAGAAATTTTGCAGCGGTCGTATATGGGGGCAAAGGACTTTCCGACAATCAGACAGTTGGCGTAGTCGTCGAAAAAAACAACCAGTCCGGCCAACCAGCTTGTTCCCATCAGACTCCGGCGCCGGCCGCTCAGGTTCCCCAGTCGAAGAATCAAGGCTGTGACGGCGCCGCTGTCGGTCAGGATGTTGGCCGTGGCTGCGACCAGAAAAGAGAAGATGACGATGGCGGCATGACTCTGGTCGAAAACGGCGGCGAACAGATAGCGCCAGATCGCTGCCAGGGAGCCGCCAGGGTCGCCTCCCTGAGCCACAAGAGCGCCCGCGACCACGCCGATTCCCAATCCAAGGAAGATTTTGCGGGTGAGAAGAGCTACTGAGATCGCCAGCACCGCCGGAAGCATTGATTCCGGCCCTGCGACCAAAGGGGGATCGGTGCTCATGGGCGAGGATGGTTCACTTGCCCCTCACGGCGCGGCTGTCGGGGCTAGTGTCTGGCCGGGATATAGGCGCCGTCACCGGTTCTCTGACCCGGGGCCCCGCCGTCGTTGACCACCCCGTAGGCCAGGAAGGGATTGGCGCTGGTTCCGGATACCTTGCGGATCTCGATATAGCCCTGCGTGGTTCCCGGGGAGTGCTTCAGCACCTGGTCGATCTGCCTGAAACCCTTGGCCGGAACGACCAGTTTGTCTTCCTCCTCCATGGTAACGGTCTTGCTCAGCATGGCGGTCTCCCCGTCGTAGATGTCGATCTCGAAGACGATGTCCCGGTCGTCGACCTCTCCGGTGTTGATCAGGGCCAGGTTGCTGCGGTTCTCCTCGTTCTGCTGCAACCCGTCCACCCAGGCGCTTTGGCTGAATCCCTGCCCCCGGGGCACGGCCGTGAAGAAGACGCCGTATTGCCCTTTGCTCGGGTCTTCTTCGTCTGCCGGCGCCACCACCCGGGCCCCGATCACGATCCCGCTCAGGTCTCCCGAGACCGGACTGGCGATCAGGGGTGCGACCAGGCCCATGGGTACATTGAGTCCCAGGGTTTGACGGGCGTAGGCCAGCGCATCGGGAATGATCAGCTGCTGACCGGGGAGCATCGGCACCTGGAATTCGGCCGTGTTGTCCTCCGCCTCGATTCTGTCGTGTGTGACGTTGAACATCACCGACTTCGGCTGGTCCGAGAAGTTGGTCAGCGTCAGTTCGGTG
>VXMN01000224.1 GCA_009841055.1 Acidobacteriota bacterium | reverse complement strand
CTTCCTGTTCATGGGCGGGGGGCCCGGCCACATGGACACCTTCGACCCCAAACCGGATCTCACCCGGTACCACGGAACGGTTGCCAGCGGCGGACCGGACCAACCCGAAGACGCCAAGCTCCTCTATATCGGCAGTCCCTTCCGGTTCAGCAAACGGGGAAAGAGCGGCATCGAGGTCTCCGAGCTTTTCCCTCATCTGGGCGAGTGGGTCGACGAAATGGCGGTGGTTCGGTCTCTCTACACCGACAGCGACAACCACACCGCCGGCAGCCTGCTCATGAACCTGGGCCGCCCCATGCCGGGCAGTCCCTCCCTGGGCTCCTGGATGGTCTACGGTTTGGGCACCGAGAACCAGGACTTGCCTGGCTTTGTGATCCTGCCCGACTACCGTTTTATCCACGGCCCCCAAAATTGGTCCAACGGATACCTGCCGGCCATCTATCAAGGCACCCTGCTGAACCTGGTGGGGCCGCCCATCGTCGATCTGAAGCCGCCTGAAGGGGTGACCCGACCCCAACAGGCGGCCAATCTGCGCCTGATCAACAAGTGGAATCGAGACCATCTGCGTTCCAATCCGGTCAAGGATGACCTGCAGGCTCGCATCCGCAACTATGAGCTGGCCTTCCGGATGCAGACCTCGGTCCCCGAGGCCCTGGACCTGGACAAGGAACCCGAGAGCATCCGGGAGCTCTACGGCCTGAACAACGCCGTCACCGAGCCCATGGGACGAAAGTGCCTGATGGCCAGGCGAATGGCGGAGCGCGGCGTCCGATTCATCCAGGTTTTCAATAGCAGTTGGGATTCCCACTTCGATCTCACCAAGGAGCACTCCCGCAGGGGTCTGGAAACCGACCGGCCGATCGCCGGACTTCTGCAGGACCTGAAACAGCGAGGCCTGCTGGACGAAACCCTGGTGGTCTGGGGAGGCGAATTCGGGCGCACCCCCGCAAGCGGCCGCGGCCTGGTGAAGGAGACCATGGGGCGCGAGCACAACAAGGAAGCCATGGCGATGTGGTTCGCCGGCGGGGGCGTCAAACCGGGGACCGTGGTGGGAGCGACCGACGAAATGGGACGACGGGCCGTTGAAAACCGCTATCACATTCACGATCTGCATGCCACCATCCTCCACTTGATGGGGTTGGACGATATGCGCCTGACCTACTACCACGGCGGGCGCTTCAAACGCCTCACCGATCTGGGCGGTCACTTGATCAAGGAGATGATCGCCTGATGGGAATCATCAGCCGGCGCGGCTTTCTGGCCATGGGTGCCGCCGGAACCGCCCATCTGCTGAGGCCTGCCGCTGCTCTCCCTTCCAGGACTCCCTCTCTCGGGAAGCGTCGCCTCCTGTTCAACTGGGACGGCTCCATGATCCACTGCTGGGGGCGCACCGCCCTGCCACACTCCAAGGGCCCTCTGACCCGCGAGCAGTTCACTTCGCTGGTGTTCACTCCCATTGAAGACTCGGCCGTGGATACCGTGCTTTTCAGCTTCGGCAGCGGAAACGTGGCCGAGTACCAGAGCCGGGTGCTGGAGTGGCCGGGAGAAGCCGACAACTTCCAGTTCCCCGAGGAAAGAACCTGGCACGCCGGCATCCCGGTGGATCCCAAGGACCAGTACCGGAACCCGAAGTCGCTGGCCGAGGCCGGACACAATCCCCCGGCGGTCGTGGTCGAGGAGTGCCACCGCCGAGGCCTGGAGGCCTTCGTGTCCCTGCGCATGAACGATTGCCACGACGCCCTTCGGGGGCGCGGGCAGTTGCCCAACCCGGAACTGCCCACCTTCAAGCGCCTCAATCCCGATTGGCTTTCCAATCTGCGTTGGTGGACGGCGCTCAATTTCGAAAAACCCCAGGTCCGCGAGCTCAAGCTGAGAGTGATCGAGGAATTTTTCGACCGCTGGAATTTCGACGGCATCGAGCTGGACTGGCTTCGCCACACCTTGAACTTTCCCCGAGGCACGGAACGCGAGAACGCAAAGCACCTCACCAGCTTCATGCGCTTGGTGCGCCGGAGTCTGCGGGAACGAGGCCGGCGCCGCGGTCGACCCATCGAGCTGGGGGTGCGGGTTCCGGAGCGCCTGGAGTGGTGCCTGGAAGGAGGTTACGACCTCCCCACCTGGATTTCCGAAGACCTGGTGGACTTTCTGATCCTGGGACAGGGATTGACCGAACTGCCGGAATTGAAGGAGTTTCGACAACTGATGACCCGTACTGACCTGCCTATCTATCCCTGCCTCTACATGTACGGCAATGGATACCGGGTCAGTCCCGATGCCGTGATCCGGGGCAGCGCGGCCAACCTCTGGCGTGACGGAGCCGACGGCCTCTACACCTTCAACTGGTTCACCTACGGGTCATGGCGGAAGCCGCTGCTGGATGAGATCGCCGATCCGGCAACCCTGGCCGGAAAAACCAGGCACTATACGACCGTCCATCGGTTCGACTCGACGCCCTTCACTCCCGTAACCGACGCCATCCGCTACAACACCGCCCTGCGGGATGCCCCGCTCCCCTTCGACCTGATCCCCGACGGCAAGGCAAAGACCCTGCCGGTTCCCATCGGGGATGACCCGAGATCCGGAAAGAACCGCCTCCGCAAGGCTGAATTGTGGATCGGCATGCACTACCACCGGGCGGGAGACGTCTTGGACCTCGTACTCAACGGGCAATCGCTGGAACCCGGGGGACTGCGCGTCGCCAGCCACTGGCGGCAGGTAGGTTACGAGGTCAGTCCACCGGCCGGACAGGGAATCCTGGGCTTCCCCGCCGGAGAATCGTACGACATGCGGTTCGAGGCCCTGCGGCTCGAGCTTCCCGTGAACAGGCTCAAGAAGGGCCGCAATCGGCTGGATCTCAAGCTGCTGGCCCGCGGCGCCGGATCGGACAAGCCCTTGCGAACCAACCGGGTGGAGTTGTTGGCCGAGGCTTGACCAGAGATCGGACCACCGCCGGCGGCAGCCGATCGACCCGTTTCCGCTCTTAGAGACGGGTAACGGCGAAGATGGAGGGGAAGAACCGGAAGTGAATACTTCGAAGCTCAGTCCCACGGAACTGGATCGGCATGCCACCAAACTGAAAGAGGAGGGCTATACCATCATTCCCGAGGTCCTGTCCCCGGCGGACCTGGAGGAGGCCAGGCGGGCCATCGACGAAACCCTGGAGGCGGAAGCCTCGACCGCCCTCAAGTACGGCCTGCAGAACGAGAACCTCCTGATGTGCTACAACGCCCAGGGGAAGCACCCTCATTTCCCGGGCATGCTGACCCGGCACCCGGAGCCGCTCCTGGTAGCCCGCCGGGTGCTGGGGGACGACATGTTCGCCCACAACCTGGCCATCCGCAAACCGCTGCCGACCGGAAAGAAGGACTGGACCAAGCTGGGCGGCTACCTGCATGCCGACTGGCACCATTTCACCGTCAACCCCTTCATCGGCGGCAGGCACTATCCGCTGGCCGTCCAGTCCGTCTGGTGCGTCTCCGAGTTTACCCGGCAGAACGGCGCCACCTACGTCTGGCCCCGATCGCACCTGTCTCTGGAAGTTCCCCCGGAACAGCCGCAAACCCTGCCGGAGGGGTGGATTCGAGCCGAGGCCCCGGCCGGCTCGGCCATCCTCTGGGACTCGGCGCTCTGGCACACCAGCGGAGCCAACTGCGGCACGGCGCCCCGCTACTCGCTGGTGTTCTACTTTCAACGCTGGTGGGTCAGGGGCTTCAACGACGCCTATCGGCTGTGCCCCCCGGAGGCCAGGGCCCGCATGACGGAGGAGGAGCGGCGCATCTGGGGCTTGGAAGCCGCGGTCCCGCCCAATACCCACTTCCGGGGAATGACGCCGCAACAGATCGAAGCCCTCACGCCCGAGGAAAAGGCCGTCCTCAATATTGCAGCGTTTTGAGACGGTGTCATCGACTCCATGGCAGGGATTGGCACACGCTCCGAGACCTGTCTCGGGCAGCAGTCCATACCTCGCTTGTGGGGTGGGATTAGCTGCTTCGATGAGCCTGTTTCTTGTTATACTGACTTCTCAAGGAACGTCCATTACCACGATTGTTTTCGACACCCACGCATTCGTGAAGAAGTTGGCCGAGGCTGGAATGCCCGAGAAGCAAGCCGAAGTGCTGGCTCGTTCGCAAGCCACGCTGATCAAAGAGACGCTCGCCACCAAGCAGGACTTGAAGGAGCTGGAACTACGCTTGACGATACGTCTTGGTTCCATGATGGTGGTTGCAATCGGCGTGGTCGCCGCCCTGGTGAAGCTGCTGTAACCGACAGTTTTCCCTTCCGCATGCAGCCACAGCGTTTTACCTCAGGAAGACCCCCCGGAATTCCCGAAGATTCTCCACGATAGTTGGACTCGAGGCGAGGCCCCGGCAGGTTTCTCCCTCCCTTGGGACTCAACCGGTCTTCAGCCAGCCTGCCCGAATTTTTTATTCCAGCGGGATAGGAAAGGTGAGGGTTCCGTCGTTGGAGCTGTTATCCACGCTTACCACGTACAAGTAAGCTTCCTGGGGGATTTGCCACCTGATGAAACCGTTTTCCACCCGGGCCGAGACGGACTTCTGGGAATAGCCCCTGGCCGGAAGATTGAACCTGATGATCTGCACAGGGTCGGCCCCTCTCTCCCCGGAGTGGACTCTGGCAATGACCGTCTGGCTTCGGCTCGAACTGTTGAACACCCCGATGTTGGTCCGCTTGTCGTCGTTCACGTTGACACCCAGGCTTATGGCCGATCCGGTATAGAGTAGCGGCGGCGTGGGCTGGTTGAGAACAACGGTGGTGTTCCTGCCGCTGGACGTATCGATGAATACCTCGACCGAAGCGACCTGAAAGGGCTTCTCGGACGTGAACTCGACCGCCCCCGCCCCCCGGTATCCGAAGAGGGAGTCCAGAAAATTGTTCCAGGAGGAATAGGTAACCGCTTCCAGCGAGATCGTTTCCTCCTGTACCAGCCCCCGGGTTCCGTAGAGCCTGGCCGTAACCTCGATGTCTTCGTCGCTGAGGTTAGCCAAGGTCAGGTTGGTCTTGAATATTCCCCCGAACCTGCCGGAAACGTTGGCGGTGGTGGGAATCACCCAGCGGCGGGAAGTGAGGGGCGTGAGCCCGCCACCCGCGGGAACCGGAAGCGTGGTGGCCGTCACCGTACTCGACCAGTCGGATACGCCTCCATCCTGATCATAGGCATACATCCGATAACTGTAGGAACCCTCCGGGTCTACGCTGCCGTCCACGAATTCCCTGCGACTCCTCTCCAGCCACACGAGCAGCCCCCAGTCCCCGCCCTGGTTCTGCCTTTCAATGCGAAACCCTTTCGCGTTCCCACCGTTGTCATCCCTCCAATTGAGACGAATGCGATGCGGTCCCAAGGGCGTAGCGGTGAGCTGATAGGGAGGCTGAAGCGGCCCTTGGCCTGCAACCGATTCGAAGAGGGCGGTCACGTTTCCGGCGGCGTTCACACGGACCGTGCAGCGGTTGCCGGACACGGAATCGCATCCTCGCCAGCTCTTGAACAGAAAACCCGAATTGGGACTCGCTGTCAGAGTCAGGCTGGTCCCTGACGTATAGGTAAACCGGGGCTGGGGTTCCAGGGCGCTCAAGGCGGCATCGACCTGGATGCGGGGTCTGGTGATGTTGTTCCGCGAGTCGGTGATGGAGACGCCCGTGCTCTTCAAGACGGAAAGCACCTGCTCCACCGAGGCGTTGGGCGCCTTGGACTTGAGCACCGCCCAGGCGCCGGCGACATGGGGCACGGCTAGAGAGGTGCCTGACGACGTGGCGAAGTAGTTTTCAGGATAGGACGATGTGATCCACCGGCCCGGCGCCAGCAGATCCAACCCCGGGGAACTGTTGGAGAAGTCGGAGACCGCGTTCAGGGTCGTCTCTGTGTCGTCGAATCCGGAGCTGCCATCGTCGGTCGATCCAACACTCACAACACTGGAGATGCAGGCGGGAAAATTGATGCCTGTGGAGGATTCTTCGTTTCCGGAAGCTGCGATAGCGACAATTTCGACGGCCCGCAGCTTGTCGACAATGGCTTTATAGGCTGGAGCAAAATTGTCGCAAGCAGCGGGAAAGGTTTTCTCCGTGCCCAAGCTCAGGTTGACAGCCGCAACATCGAAACGGTCACTCAGTTCGAGGATTCGTTCCAAGCCGGAGATCTGATCCGTCAAGCTGGATCTCATGCAAGGTTCGGCTGATTCCGCTTCTTCCTCTTCGTCATCAGGGCAATCGTCAGGCCCGAGTCTTGAGAAGACCTGTATCGAGATGAGGCCGGCGTCTCTGGCAACGCCTGAGAAATCCGGCCCTCTGCCGGCGGCTATCCCGGCGATGTGGGTCCCATGAAAGCAGCGAGGCAAATCTGCGTCCGAACAGGGCAGGCCCGAGCCCGGACGGGTAGACTGGGAAACGCCGCCGGGACACAGTGATTCTCCCTTGCCCGAGCCCGAGTAGCAGGCCTCCGACACGACCTTCCCCGCCAGGAACCGATGGCTCTTGTCCACCCCTGTATCCAGGATGGCAATGGTCTGGCCCGAACCGCCGAACCCCTGGCTCCAGGCCTGAGGCGCTCCCACCAGGGGGATGCTTTCCTCCAGCTTCGGCTTCAGCAGCCTGTCCTCCTCGACGCTGACCACCTCCGGGTCCGAGTCCAGAGTCTCCAGTGCGGCCGCGTCCACCTCCAGGGCCAAGTAGGGAATGTACTTGAACCTCTTGATGGATGAGATACCGTGGCCGGTCATTCTTGCCAACAGCGCCTGCTGGGCCCGATCGACCCGGCTCACCACGGCCGCCCGCGCGGCTGCATCCTTGAAGCTGCTTGAGGCTGCGGCTTCGGTTCCACCTTCGGGTCTTAGCCCGACGATGACTCTTACCCGACCCTCCACCTGAGCCTGGGCCAGCAGCAACGCGAAGGCCCTGGCCCTTTGAGCGCTTGCCGCGGGTTTGACTGCCACGACGGGCCCGCCCGAAGGCGGGGTGAGAGCAGCCTCACCCAGTCTGAGGCTGCTGAGCTTGGTGGTTATGGCGGTGCAAGTCGACGTCCGGCTCGGGGTGATGGTTCCGGCCCCCCGCGGGACCACCCCGGTGGTCAGTGGAAAGCAACCGGAAACCGAAGATTGCCGAATCGTAACGGTTCTGCTGTACTCGTTGTCCCCTTCGTTGCTCTCCGATACCGAATCTTCGGAATCGACAACGATCTTGAGGGTGTGGGTGCCGGCGCTTAATCGTCCGATCCAATAGTCGGACCAAGATGTGAGGTAGTTGCTCATGAGGGGCGAGTCAGCGGACCGTTCACTTTCGAATGCCCGCGCCGGCCGCCCGTCGATAAAAAGCTCGACACGAAAGGACTCCGTCACCGAGGCAGAGCCGTCGTTGATCACTGCAAAGTCAACAAAAAGATTGTCCGTATCCCTTAATAGCGAGCTGTCGCTGTGAGTGTCCTTTACATTGGACACCACGATCCTGTCCGACCAGTTCCGTGGCTGGTGCGGTCTGAGATTGGGCAGGCTGCCCTGGGCGAAAAGGGGGACCGGAGAAAGGACCAGGAACGAAACCGCACCGGCAATCCAGACCCCGATTCCTCCGAACCTGCTGCCCCGCCGTCTTGACTCCATTGGTCGATGCCCGCACCGAACACAAGGGCTTGATGCTTCGCCGTAAACATGGATGTATGGTTTCATGAAGACCGTCATCGATCTCCCCGACGCTACCTTCCGACAAGCCAGGGCCATGGCTTCGGCCCGTGGCATGACCCTGAAGCAGTTCGTCACGGAAGCACTTGAGGAACGACTTCGACTCTGTCCCGTCGAGACCCGGAACGATCGAGTTGAGGCTCCCTGGATGGCCGGATTCGGCGCGCTTTCCGACATCGCCGAAGAGAATAGGCAGGTCCTTCAACTGATAGAGGAGGAGTTCGAGCAGTTCTCCGGTGAAGATCTCCACAAGAGCGCGCCATGATGCTCGACACCCAAGCCTCGGAGATTCCTCACCGATAACTCATTTTGACCCGCTACCACCCCTTGGCGGACGGCGGATCTCTCCTGATCCTTCTCCAACCCCTTGGTGCCCCTTCGTAGTCCTTCGTGAATTTTTTGTCTGTGTGGATGACGCTGGGTTGGTTCAGTCAAGCCGGTCAGGGCAGGACCTGCTCCAGGATGGCGATGTCTCCGGGGTTCCAGGTCTGGGCGATGATGTAAAGCTTGCCGTCAATCCGGCGCACCACGGCGTCGTGGATGTGTTGAAAGGTCTTCAAGCCCAGTTCTTCCTTGACCATCACCGTGGAAATCACCCGGTCCCCTTCCAGGATGTAGATGGGCGCTCCCTTGCTGCGGTCCGGGCCATACAGGCAGCCCACCACCGCGTATTTCCCCACGTAGTCGATGTCGATGGGGAAGGAACCGACCGGCAGCCTCAGTGTCGACCGGTAGTGGCCGTAACGGGTGAAGCGCTCCACTTTGGCGTTGGGGCGGTCCGAGACCGCCAGTTGCCGCTTGTCGGGAGTCAGGGTGATGCCGTGCCCCGTGCCGAACCGCCCCGGGCCATCGCCCTTGCCGCCGAAAGCCAGGTCGTGCCAGGTGACCCGAAAGGGGTCGGTGCCCAGGACTCGGGCCGTCAGGACAAAGTCGAGACTCGAGTAGCCGGTCGTCACGTAAAGCGTTCCGTCGAGATGCTCCACGTCGGTCGGGGCAAAATTCCCTTTGCCCCGGAAGTAGTCGTTGACGGTGGGATGATCGAAGTCGTCTTCCGGGGTGGGAGCCTGGAGCGTGTGGACCAGGGCTCCATCAAGCGTAGTGGTGTAAATGTCTCCGGTCTTGTGGGCCGGAAAGGTCAGGTAGCCTGTTCCATCGGCACCGTACCAGATGGTGACATTGTGCAGATTCACCTCCCTGATCGACTCCGGCGTCTCCAGCAGTCGTATGGTCTTCAGGTCTGAGCTGATCTGTAGAATTCCGGCTCCGGCCAGGGTAAAGTAGGTCTCTCCCCTTCCGGGGCGGCGGTCCACCGTGAAGCCCCCGTGGGCGGCGGCCAGGACCTTCCTGGCTTTCTCCGGCAACCGTTTCGAGGTATGCAGGACCCGAAACTTCATGGCTCCCTGCCCGCTCACCGCGCCTTCGGAAGCCTCTGCCTCGGCGGCGCCTTCCACACCGCCGACAACCGCCAGGGCCAGCGCGGACCGGTGGTCATGAGAGAAAAGCGTTGGCGGGCTCGCGCCGAGGACCGACACAACGGCCCAGGCACAGACAAGGACATGGGTGTGCCGCTTCATGAAATGACCCTCCCGTTTGGAAATGGGAATCAAACGATCTTCCGAATCGCGGGTTGGATGCCGCGATTTCCGGCTTCGGCAGGTGAACCTCGATAGACGAGTTTTCGGTGGTCAGGCCGACTTTGTTTCCGTGTAACGCACCATCAACTCCAGCTTCTCGATCAGGACCTCGTCGGAAATTTCAGCCGGACGGTCGGCGACGCAAACCCCCACCAGGTTCTTTCCCAGCGCGAGCTGGTCCGGCTTCACCTTGAATTCCAGCCATCCGGCGTCGACACGGGCGGTTCCCAGATTGAGGTTGTTGATCCGCACTTCGACCCGCTTCTCGATGCCTCGAGCCATGCCGCTGGTCCAGTGAGGCTCCGGACCCGGTCCGCCCACCCGCTTCGGGACGAGTCTGTCCCTGACCATGACGGGGGGATGTTTCCTGCTCTTGGGCAACCGCTCCGCGGCCGGATCGTTCAGCAGCAAACGGAGGCGAAGATCGGCGACCCGGTCGGCCTCCGACGGGATGTCGTCTCCCACATTGAGGGTCAGCAGGGTATCCACCCTCCCGCTGTTGTCCAGAGCGGCAGGCAACGCCTCCAGCATGTTGGTGTTGGAATACATCAACCTGGGAGTCGACCAGTCCTCGGGGTTGGGCATCACGATTTTTCCGTGACCGCCGCCGCGACGTTGCACGACGAAAGTCTTGTCCAGATGACGTATGACCTCGGCTCCTCCCATCTCGCGGAAGGCCTGCTGATGCATGGGCCAATGGAGTTCTCCCGGGTCGGGGCCGTACTTGAAGTTGAAGGTCTGAATGCCGTCGGCACCCTGGTGGTACCAGTTGGACCAGACTCCCCGAAGGACTTCGATGGGAGGAGCGCAGTAGCCGTCCGAGGAGTGATGGTCGTCGATCACGCCCAGCAGCTTGGTGGGCAGCCCCTCGGCCAGTTGACGGAAAGCCACCAGGTCCACCTCGAAATTGCGGCATCCCAGAGCCAGGATGTCCACCAGTTGCTCCTTGATCCAGGTGCCGACATCCATTCCGTCGAAATGACAGCCCAGCAGGTTCTCGGGAACCCGGGCGGCCAACAGGAAGGCCCGGCCGCGGCGGCGCTCCACCTCCAGCGTCATCTTCCGGATTCTACGAATGAGATCGGTCAGCAGGGAGTGATTCTCCCAGGCCTGCCCCTCAGGGAAGATCGGGCACATGCGGGCAAAATCCAGCTCGATTCCGTCGAACTCGTAGATTGTCGCGACCTCCTCCATTTTGCGGAAGACGTAGTCACGCACGCCCTCGACGGCATAGTTCCAAATCCCGTTGGGATTCCAGGGCATGAC
>VXMN01000142.1 GCA_009841055.1 Acidobacteriota bacterium | reverse complement strand
CCCCCCGCCCCCCATTTTTTTTTAATTATACGGCCCCCACCTTTATCTACACGCGTAATTTCGTGGGCAGCGTCTGATGTGTATAACACACATATCCCCGAATGCGAACCCTGTTGCCGGGAGGTCCGTCCGGGAGGGACGGCCGGAAGGACCAGATCTCCCTGCCGGTGGCCGCGTGTAGCGCGAAGACCCGTCCCCGGGGGCTGGTGGCATACAGCCGCTCGCCCACCACCAGGGGGTTGCATTGCATCTCCGAGCCGGGAAAGGCATCCCCCGTGTCGTAGGTCCAGGCGACCCGTAGTCGGTTCAGGTTGTTGCGGTTGATCTGGGCCAGGCGGGAGTAGCGGATCTGCCGGTGGCCGCCTCCGTAGGCGCTCCACCGGTCGTAGCCCGTCTTGGGCAGACCACGGCCAGAGGGCTCGGATGGGGTGAGCGGGACCCGCACGACCGAAGCCGCAACCGCCAAGAGACAGGCGAGCAGTGCACGGGTTGCCATGGTTCCTGTCAGACAGAGCGCAGGGAATAGAGTCTGGCCCGGCGCATGCGAAAGCGCAACCGGACCGGCCGTCCCCTCCAGGCCGAGAGGTCCGACTCTCCCCTCCAGGTGACGGTGCGGTCCAGGTGGTCGCCGGTGATGGGATCGCAGTCTTTGAAAGAGCGGCCGGGAAGGGCGGGAGCGTGGGTCCTGCGATTGTCGTGGGAAGCGTCGGCCAATTCCACCCGTATCTCACCTCCAAACCGGGTCCAGGCGTTGAGCACCAGGCGCGACCCGCCCAAAGACAGGATCAGGGTGGAGCATCCGCCCAGTGTCTCCGCCTCCAGCGAGACAAACCCGTCCCGGCGCCAGCTCGCTGTCAACACGCCGGTCTCGGGACGGGAGTTGTCGAAGAAGAGCTGGTTGTGGGAGCCGCGGCGGGGAGAATAGGGCAGAGACCACTCCCCCGGGGTCAGGCCGGCCAGACCACACCCGGCATAGGCCCCTCCCTCGGCTTCGGAACCGGGTTCGCCCGCCGGAATGATCGGCTGCCGCAAGGGTCTTTGCCAGTTCAGGCCGTCCCGGCTGGTCATCAGGTGCACTTCGGAGAAATCGCCGGAGTGGCGGTAGAAAGCCGGAAACATCAGGTGGGCGTCGGCTCCGGGCCAGCGGGCATAGGAGTTGGTGTAGATGTCGGTGTCCGGACCGTCGTGCATGTCGATCCCGACCAGCGGCCGGGGAGTCGGCCAGTGCTCGAAACGATCCGTCTCCGCATAGCTGATGATGCGGCGGGCGTGGGAGGTGCCATGCTCATGGGCTGTCCAGCCTCTGAAGTATCCGACGTAGACATTCCTTTCCGGATCGAAGTCGACCACGCTCTGGGTGTCGCTCAGGTAGTTCCGGATCAACGGCTCCCGGATCAATTTCCAGCGCAGCCCGTCGGAGGAGAGCGCTCCGTAGATACAGAAGCGCCCCTGGTGCGAACCCAGGTGGACCATCTTGTAACGCTCGGATGGAGGCGCTGAAGGGTCCTTGAAGAAAGTTGCCCCATGGGCGTCCCGGCCCGGCGAGGCATCCAGCCCGAAAACCAGGTTGTTGCGGCGCGACCCCCGATAGGTCACCGTCCCCAGTTCCGGCTTGACCCAGTGGATTCCGTCGCTGGACTCGGCATAGGCCATCACCCGCTGGGTTCCCACGTCCTCGTCCACCTCCAGCTCGCCGCTCAGGTCCCCGCTGTCGTAGTACAGCCTCCAGCGCCCCTCGTCCTCCAGCAGCGTGCTGTAAACCCCCAGACCGGTTCGGGCGTTTCCGGCCTCCCAGGGCTTGTCGGCCGTCACCAGGGGAATTCGGTCCAGGCGAGGCCGATGAGCCCTCAGGCGAACGCCGTAGGGCATCTCCCAGCTATCGGGCCGTTGGCCGCCGAATGACAGACCGTAACCCGGTTCGATCAGGTTCCAATCCACAAAAACGTGCTTCCGGCTTCCCAGCCGGAAGGGCTTGTAGGTCATTGGCCGCCTCCGATCCTCGAATGTGAATCAGGAGCATACAACAACTGCCGGAATGCCCCGATCCCTTTATTCATGGCCCGCATCGCGGTATACTTCGCATGCATCGCAAAAATTCCCGGCCCGAAGCAGACAGTCCAAATGAATCGATCGAACCTGATTCACCCCTCACGCGTGACATCGCTTCTGCTCCTGCCGGCGCTGGCCCTCTGCGGGTTTTCCGCACCGGCCCGGAGCCAGGCGCCGGAGGCCGAGGAGTTGTTCGAAAAAAAGATCCGGCCGCTGTTTGTCCGGCACTGCATGGCCTGCCACAACTCCGAGCTGGCAACCGCCGGACTGGATCTCTCGACCGCAGAAGGGTTCCGCCGGGGGATGGGGGGCAACCCTCTGATTTCAGTTGAATCCGTCTCTCAAAGCCGCCTCCTCAAAGCCGTCCGCTATCAGGATGCGGTCAAGATGCCCCCGGCCGGCCAACTGGATCCGGCCGAAATTGCCGACCTGGAAACCTGGATCGGGCTGGGAGCGCCCTGGCCCAAAGCCATGGCCGAGACGGGCGAAGCCCCCGAGGTATCGACGGGACTCTGGTCCCTTGAGCCGGTGGCCGATCCCGGCCCGCCGCCGGTGGCCCGCCAGGACTGGGCAAGGACGCCCATCGACCGCTTCGTTCTGGCGAAGCTGGAGGAGCAGAATCTGGAGCCGGCCCCTCCGGCGGACAAGCTGACCCTGCTGCGGCGAGCCACTTTCGACTTGACCGGCCTGCCGCCTTCCGTCCAGGACATCGAGCGCTTCCTGAACGACACCTCCCCGGACGCCTTCGACAAGGTCATAGGGCGGCTGCTCGACTCGCCCCGATACGGAGAGCACTGGGGCAGGCACTGGCTGGACGTGGCCCGCTACGCGGATTCCACCGGCAACGACGAGGACCATAAATATCCCCATGCCTGGCGTTACCGGGACTACGTGATCGATGTCTTCAATCGGGACCTTCCCTACAACGAATTCATCCTGGAACAGATCGCCGGAGACCTGCTTCCCCGGACGGGCCACCTGGAAATCGACCGGCGCAGGATCATCGCCACCGGGTTTCTGGCCCTGGGGCCCAAGGCCATCGCCCAGCAGGACAAGATCCGGATGGTCTACGACGTCTACGACGAGCAGCTCGACGTGGTCTCCAGGAGCGTTCTTGGATTGAGCATCACCTGCGCCCGCTGCCACGACCACAAGTTCGACCCCATCCTGACCCGGGACTACTATTCCCTGATCTCCGTCTTTGCCAGCACCCGCAGCTTCGTGGACCCCACCTCCCATGTCTCCGAAATGTTCATGAAGCCGCTGGTCCTCCCCGAAGAGCACCAGGTCTATCTCGATCACAAGAAGAAAATCGACGACCGCAAGCAGGCCCAGGGGAAGCTGGTGGAAAAGGAAAAGGAACGGTTCGCGGAGGCCGAAAGCCGGCGGCTGGCCGACTACATGCTGGCTGCCCACCGGATCTACGCCCAGGGAGCCGATCCGGCGGAGCTTTCCCGCACGCTGGAACTGAAGGAGTCGATCCTGGAACGCTGGGCCGGCTATCTCAAACCCGGCCAGGGGTTCCGCCCCCACCTGCTGGCCTGGCGCCGGTCCGGGGAGGACCAGCGACCGTCGGTCGCCAGGGACTACCAGGACAAATTCCGCGCGCAATTCCACGAGTGGAACGGAGAACTGGAGGCCTGGCGGCAGCGCGTCGAGAAGTCCGGGCCGGATGAAGCCAAGGAGGACCGACCCAGGTTCATCCCCGGCAGGGACCGCTTTTTCCACGAAGTCTATCTTCAGGGCAATCCGAGGGACGAGAGCTACCAGACGCCGTTTATCCTCAAGCCCGGAGACACCGAACTCTTCTCCGAGGAACACAGGGAAACCATCGTACGGCTCCAGGAGGAGATCGAGCAATTGGAGAAGGAAGCACCTGCGGAACCGGACATGGCCAACGCCGTGGAGGACGGGAAGGTGGTCGAGCAGAAGGTCTTTGTCCGCGGCGATCCCGCCAATCGGGGCGAGGATGCGCCCAAGACCTCCCCCAGGGTGTTCGACACGCGGTGCCGGCCCATGGAAGCCAGCCAGGGCAGCGGCCGCCTGCAACTGGCCCGCTGGCTCATCCAGCCGGAGCATCCACTGACGGCTCGGGTGATGGTCAACCGGGTCTGGCACTGGCACTTCGGCCAGGGCCTGGTGCGGACACCCGACAACTTCGGGGCCAAGGGGGAACCTCCGACCCATCCACGGCTCCTGGACTTTCTGGCCCGGAAGTTCACGGAGAACGGCTGGTCGGTGAAATCCCTCCACCGGTTGATCATGCGGTCCCGCGCCTACCAGATGGCGAGTGCGCGCTCGGAGTTGACGGCCCGAACCGATCCCCGGAACCTCTGGTTGTCCCATTTCCCCAGGCGGCGTTTGAAGGTGGAAGAAATTCGCGACGGCATGCTGGCCCTGGACGACTCGCTCGACCTGAAGATGGGGGGCACCTTGCAGAGCGGGACCGGGTACCAACCCGAGAACAGCAGTGAGCGGCTGAGCATCGACCCGGAAACCCAGCGCCTCCGCACCATCTATCTGCCCTTGCGACGCGCCAATCTCCCACCGCTGCTCGCCCTCTTCGACTTCGGTGACGCCACCACTTCCTCGGGAGAGCGCCTCCAGACCAACGTGGCGCCCCAGGCTCTGTTCATGCTCAACAGCCAATTCGTGGAGACGCGCTCCCGCGTGCTGGCCGAGCTTCTGCTGAACGACCCGAACTCCGATGACCGGGAGCGGCTGAATCTTGCCCATCTCAGGACCCTGAGTCGATACCCCCGGGGCGAGGAGCTGGACCAGGCCCTGGATTACATTCGGGGATTTCAGGAGCGGTCGCCGGGCCACGAGAGCCGACTCCAGGGTTGGCAGAGTTACTGCAAGGCCCTGTTGTCCTCCAATGCCTTCATGTACGTGGATTGACCACCCCGGGGCCGGGCTGAATGCTGACGGATCCAAACATGAATGATCTCCATTCCCTTTACCGAAATCTCCAAGTGCCGGTTTCCAGGCGCGCCATGCTGCGGGCTTCCGCCGGCGGATTCGGATTTCTGGGTCTGGCCGGACTGCTGGCCGAAGAATCGGGCCTGTTGGCCTCACCCTCCGGAAACCCGCTGGCCGAACGCCCGCCCCATTTCAAGCCCAGAGCCCGGCGGGTCATCTTCCTCTTCATGCACGGAGGGCCCTCGGGAATCGACATTCTGGACCCCAAGGAGCGCCTGACCCGCGACCACGGCAAACCGCTTCCCATCGAGCGGCCTCTGGCCTTTGACGACGAGAACCCCGCGGGGCCGCTGATGCAGTCACCCTGGGAGTTTCGACCGGGGGGGCGGAGCGGGCTTCCCATCAGCGATCTCTTTCCCCACGTCCGAGACTGTGCCGACGACCTCTGCGTGATCCGATCGATGGTCGGGGAGGGCGTTGACCACGGCGCGGCCATGCTCCAGACCTTCACCGGGACCAGCACCTTCGTGCGGCCCAGCATGGGATCCTGGGTCGTCTATGGACTGGGAACGGAGAACCAGAACCTGCCGGGATTCATCATGATCAAGCCGGCCCTCTCGCACGGCGGCGCCAAGAACTGGGGCTCGGCCTTCCTGCCGGGAGCCTATCAGGGCACGGCTGTCGGTCACGGGGGTCTCTATGTCAAGGATGTCAGGAAGGAGCCCATCCGCTACCTCCTGAACGAGCGCTATTCGCCCGAGCTGGCCCGCTACGAGCTCGACATGCTGCAGAACATCAATCGCCGGCACCGCCAGATGCGCCGACACGACCCGGAGCTGGAAGCCCGCATCCAGGCCTTCGAGCTGGCTTTTCGGATGCAGGCGGCGGCCCCGGAAGTGTTTGAAGTGGAAAAGGAATCGGAACCCACGCGGAGGCTCTACGGCCTGGACGACCCCCTCACCGCCGACTTCGGCTGGCAATGTCTGCTGGCCAGGCGCATGGCCGAACGGGGCGTCCGCTACATTCAGTGCACGCACACCTACATGCCGGGCGGGGTGGGCTGGGATCAGCACGGCGAGCTTTATGCCAAGCACACCGACAACGCCCGCCAGGTCGACCGGCCCATCGCGGGCTTGCTGAAAGACCTGAAGGGGCGGGGACTGCTGGAGGACACGCTGGTCATCTGGGCCGGCGAGTTCGGCCGCACCCCCGTATCCCAGAACGGCGACGGCCGCGACCACAACCCCTACGGCTACTCCATCTGGATGGCGGGCGGCGGCGTCAAGGGCGGGATTGCCTACGGGGCCACCGACGAGTTCGGCTACCACGCGGTAGAAGACCGCATGCACATTCACGACTTTCACGCCACCATGCTCCACCTGCTGGGCATCGACCACGAAAAGCTGACCTACACCTACGGAGGCCGGAACTTCCGCCTGACCGACGTGGCGGGCGTGGTGGCTCACAAGATCCTGGCCTAGTCCCGCCTTTCTCGGCAGTGCCGCCTTTCAGTCCACCACGGACACGGGGACCACTTGGAGCAAAAAGAATGGGACACGCCTTGGCGGCCCGGCGTCCACCCCCCCACCGCATCAGCCCGCAGTTGAGCCGGTGGGAGGTAACGAGGCGTCTCCTACTTTTTTGCGGAGGCATTGCGTTCGGGGACGGGCGCTTTCTATGCGCCGCATTCGCGGCTGGGTTGGCGCAGAACCCATACGACCCCGGGTTGGCACCTCCGCCAACAAGAGGACACCGCCTTTGCTGCCAAACGCGATTTTACCCAGGCATCTCAAGGCTCTCCCTGCAGGCGACCCTAAGCCGCAGCTTCGCAGCTCTATAAGGATGGCTCGCAGGTGACGTCTTGCCGGGTAACCCACGTCAACCGCAGCTTCGCAGCTCTCCCCGAACTCGCAATGCTGCAAGGGGGAACGTGCTTGTTTTTTGGAATATTTCCCCGGGCAGCAGTGCGGTGATTCCAGTCGAGACGTGGGCGTCAACCCATTGCACAACGTCCCCTACTCCCCCCGAATGAACCGCAGAAAGTTTTTGCAAAAGCGGGCGGCCGGTCACCCGGCAGGTCCGGCTGCCCAGGCGGCCTCCGGTTCAGGCACCACATCGGAGCGTCGGGATCCGAACGCCCCGCCTCGCGTCTTCCTCTTCAACGACGGGCGCCACGTCGGTGGACTGGACAGCTTCGAGCCGCCGATCACTCCGGAAGATCACGGTACCGTCGCCGATCAATTGGCAGGAAGCGGCGTGGACGCCCTGGTGCTGTTTGCGGCCGGAGCTCATGGGACGGTTCTCTATCCCAGTCGAGTGGCAGACCTGTGGGGAGACACGGTCGAGCGGTGGGACCACTATGTCTGGGCCAGAACGGCACGGGTCCTGCGGCAGTTGATCGCCGACGGTCACGATCCCCTCAAGCTTCTCTGCGACCGCTGCCACCATCACGGCATCCGCCTGATCCCCAGCACCTGGATCAGCCTGCACAGCGGCAACCGGCAGACCCACCGGAACCTGGGGCGCTGGTCGGCCTTCACCCTGGACAATCCCCAGTTTCAGGTGGGCGAGGACCCCGACCCCAGGGCGGCCGGCCTCCTGAAGACCCGCTTCAGCTTTCTCCACGCCGAGGTGCGTGAGGAGCGCTTTCGCCTCCTGTCGGAGATGCTCTCCGATTACCAGACCGACGGCGTGGAGTTGAACCTGACCTCGGCCATGCCCTATTGCCGGTTTGGCGAAGTCGACCGCCTGGCCCCGCTGCTCACCCAATGGCTGCGGGACCTGCGCCGGGTGGCCGACCGGGCCCGGGATCTCCAGAAACGTCCCAAGCCGATCTACCTGCGCATTCCGGCTCATCCCGATGCCTGGAAACTGGTGGGGTACGAGGTCGGCCTGTGGGTCTCGGAGAAACTGGTGGACGGGCTCTTTTGCGAGAGCAGCTTCACCGAGGAAGAAGGCGTCGACCAGGACGTCGACCTGGGCCCGGCGGTGGCGCTGACCCGCGGCACCCCATGCCGGGTCTACTACGCCTTTCACACCAACCTTTTTCGGCAATTCGCGCGCAGCGCCACCCCGGCCATGATCTGGGCCGCCGCCGCCAACGCCTACGGCCAGGGCGCCGACGGCTTCGCCATCGCCGACCACGTCTGGGCTCCCAACGGATGGCCCTGGACCACTCGGGAGTATGAAGCGTTGCGCCTGCTGGGGCACCCCGAGCTTCTGAACCAGGCCGACAAGCACTACCTGGTGCGCTCCGACATCCGGGACGAGGCCTTGGCCGGCTGGCTGCCCGGAAGGAACATCCAACTTCCCAAGGAACTGGATGCCGGCGAATCCCACCGGGTGTCCTTCCGGGTGGCCGACGACCTGCAGCGCTGGCGCCGCCTGGGCCGCGTCAAGTCTGTGGTGCTGCGAGTCCGCTTCCGGGAGATCCTCCCCAACTACGACCGGGTGGAGATCCATCTCAACGGACAGAAACTACCCGATTCCATTCTCCGGAAGGTGGACATGACCTACCGGCTGGTGGACCAGCAGTCCAGCGCCCACTCCATCACACCCTACGGCTATGCCTACGACTTTCATCTCGACCCTGAACACTACCCCAGGAGAGGTCGCAACCTGTTGAGGATCAAGCTCCTCAGGCGAGACCCCGACATCGTGGGCAAACTGGCCCTGGTGCAGGTCGACTGCCGCATCGAGTATCGACGCCATCGACACTTCGAAGACCGACCCATCGAATACTGAAGACAAGTTGAGGAAGGATTCCTGCAGGTTACAGAAGGATTTCCTGAGGCACCTCGCCGGCGACGTCGGTGAGACGGAAATCGCGCCCGGCGTGGCGGTAGGTGAGCCTGGTGTGGTCCAGGCCCATCAGGTGGAGCACGGTGGCATGAAAATCGTTGAAGGTCATCTTGTTCTCCACGGCATACCATCCGAACTCGTCGGTGGCGCCGTAGCGAATCCCGGGCTTGACCCCGCCGCCGGCCATCCAGATGGTGAACCCGGTGGGGTTGTGGTCGCGCCCGTCCTCCCCCTGCACCGCGGGTGAGCGCCCGAACTCGGTGCCGAAGATGACCAGGGTGTCCTCCAGCAATCCCCGTCCCTTGAGGTCCTTGAGCAGTCCCGCAATGGGCTTGTCGACCTTGCGGGAGTTCTTCTCGTGGCCCTCCCGCAACTTGGAATGCTGATCCCAGTAGTTCCTGGGATAGCTGTGGGAAACCTGCACGAAACGCACTCCCCGCTCCGCCAGGCGGCGGGCCAGCAGGCACTGGCGCCCATACTCGTCGGTGGGCTCCTCCCCGATGCCGTAGAGGTTCAGGGTGCTCTTCGACTCCCTGGAGAAGTCCAGGGCTTCGGGGGCATGGCGCTGCATGCGGAAGGCCAGCTCGAAGGCCTGGATGCGGGCTTCCAGCCGGGCGTCGTAGGCGGTCGAGGCGAGATGGCGCCGGTTCCAGGCCCCCATGAGGTCGAGCTGCCGGCGCTGCACCCCGAGGTCTCTCCCCCCGCCTTTCAGGTTGGGTATTTCCCCCTCGACGAACTGGGTGGCGCCGTCGCCGATTCCCGTCCCCTGGTAGACGGCGGGCAGAAAGGCCGATCCGAAATTCTGGCCCCCGCCGTGGATGTAGGGAGGCGAGATGTTGATGAACCCGGGGAGGTTCCGGTTGTCGGTTCCCAGGCCGTAGAGAATCCAGGACCCCATGCTCGGCCGGATCAGGTTCCCGTCCCCCGTGTGGAGCTGCAGAGCGGCGCCGCCGTGAGAGACGAAGTCGCCCACCATGGAATGGATCATGCACAGGTCATCCACGCAGGTGGCGACGTGGGGGAAGAGCTCGCTCACCGGTTGGCCGCATTCCCCGTACTGCCGGAATTCCCAGGGAGACTTCAACAGGTTCCCGGTCTCGGCAAATGTGATCTCGGGCTTGGGGAAGGGCAAGGGCTTGCCGTGCATCTCCGTAAGCTTGGGCTTGGGATCGAAAGTGTCGATGTGGGAGACGCCGCCGTGCAGGAAGAGGAAGATGACCCGCTTGGCCCTGGGCCGGAAATGGGTCGGCTTGGGACTGAGAGGGTTGAGGTCCCCCGATGGAGCCCCAGCGGCCCGGGCTTCCAGCGAGGACAATCCCGCAAAGGCCAGGTAGCCGAAGCCGCAGGCGGCCCGACGCAGGAGATCGCGCCGGGAAACCGGCCCGGACAGAAAAGCCGGGTGCGCTGACGCAGAATCATTCATGCCGCTAGTTCCTGGTTGGGTAGGCTCGCTTCTCACTCAATATACATGAATTCATTGAGGCCGAACAGTAGCTGGCAATAACTGGCCCAGGCCTCCCGCCGGGCCTCCGTTTGCTCGGCCGGATCCGCCTCCTCGACCTTGGGGTAGGCTGCCAGGTAGGCCAGCGCCTGCTCGGCCTCCCGGTCGGAGGGGGGGCGGGCCAGCACCCTGCGATGGGCCAGTTCCACCCGCTCCCTGTCGTCGGCGCCCTCCCGCGAGAGCAGGTCCTCGGCGAAGTGGCGAGCCTGTTCCATGACGAAGGGACTGTTCATCAGGAACAGGGCCTGGGGGGCCACGGTGGAATCTCCGCGCCGGCTGGTGACGGCGTTGGAGTCGGCAAAGTCGAAGAGCTGGAACATGGGGAAGAGCTGGTTGCGCACCACCGGCAGGTAGAGGCTGCGGCGCCCGCTCC
>VXMN01000126.1 GCA_009841055.1 Acidobacteriota bacterium | reverse complement strand
GGCAAAGCCGCCGGCCCGCTGGCGGAGGTGTTGATGGAATACGATCCGGGTCGAATGCAACTGCAGCGGGTGGCCCTGATCGAACGGGGCGGCGCCAGGAACGACTTCATCTTCACCAACATTCGCGAGAATGCGGGCCTCGGCAAGGACTTGTTCGAGTTTCAGGCTCCCGCGGGAGTTGAAGCCGTGGGTGTGCCCTGAGGTGGCGGGTTCGTTCCCATGGAGGCGATCCAGCCGGTAACCTCTCTCATGGGAAAGGCTCTCCGTTTCGCGATTACGGTCCGGCGTCTTTCCCCCCAAGTTTCGAGGTGATCCACCTTGGCCGAGTTTCTCTGTCGCCTGGCTGATCCCAGCGGAAGGGTCGTCAACGCCAGCTACAACTCCGTCTCCGAATCGGAGCTGAGGCGGCGCCTGGAGGACCAGGGATTCTTTGTCTATTCGGTGCGGGAAAAGGGCAAGAGCCTGTCCACCCTGCTACCGCTGTCGGCAGGTCGCCGGAAGATCAGGTCACGGGAATTCGTCATTTTCAACCAGCAGTTCCTGGCCTTGATCCAGGCGGGGCTGCCGATCCTGAAGTCGCTGGAGCTGTTGACCCAGCGGGAGAAGGACGAACAGTTTCGCACCATACTTCTGGATATCAGCGAGCGGGTCAAGGGCGGCGCCCTGCTTTCCGAAGCCTTTGAAGCCCAGGGAATGTTTCCCCGGGTCTATACCGCCTCCCTGTTCGCCGGGGAGAAGAGCGGGGGGTTGGAGGAGGTCCTCGCCCGGTTCATTCAATATCAGAAGACGGTCAACGCGACTCGCAACAAGATCAAGACCGCGCTTACCTACCCTTCCATACTGGCGGTTCTGCTGGTAGTCCTGGTGTCCTTCCTGCTGGCCGAGGTGGTTCCTCGATTCGCCCAGTTCTACGCGGGGATGGATGCCGCTCTGCCGGCCATGACGGTGCTGCTGGTCGACATCTCGCAGGCCATTCGGGGGCATCTCATCGCCGGAATGCTGGTTGCGGGGGCGTTGCTGGTTATCCTGACCATGTGGGCACGCAGCATCCAGGGACGGACCCACATCGACAGACTCAAGCTGAAGCTGCCGGTGATCGGCGAGGTCTGGAGCAAGTTTCTCTTTGCCCAACTCAGCCGGACGCTCTCCACGCTGCTCTCCGGGGGCACGCCCCTGGTGGGTTCCCTGGAGATTGTGGCCGATTCCACCGGCAATCGGGTGGTGACCCAAGCCCTCAACCGGGCCGTAGTGGCCGTGAGGGAGGGGCAGTCCCTCTCCAGAAGCCTGGAACCCAGCGGCGTGGTGCCGGAAGTGGCCATTGAAATGATTGAAGTCGGCGAGTCCAGCGGCAACCTGAGCGAGATGCTGGGCCACGTGGCCGACTTCTATGACGAAGAGGTCAACACCCGCCTGAACCAGCTCTTTACCTATATCGAGCCGATTCTCCTCATGATTCTGGCCATTATCGTGGCCTTTGTTCTGATTGCCCTTTACCTTCCCATTTTCAGTCTGTCGTCCCGTCTGGTGGCCTGAAGGGGGAGACCGCATGAATTCCCGGAATCAATCTCTGCAGGACCCGGCAGCGGCGGACCGGAACCTGGGCGCGGGGGAAGAGGAGCAGCAGGCCCGCCACCTGGCCCAGCGGTACCGCTGTGAGTTCGTCGACCTGGCGAACTTCCCCATGGATCCGGAACTCTTCCGCAACATCCCGGCGGAGTGGATGTTCCGCTACAACTTCGTCCCGCTCAAGATGGTCAATGGCGCCCTGATGGTGGCAATCGCGGACCCGAGCGAGTTGATGCTGCAGGATGAGTTGGGCACGCTATTGGGGAAGCGACTGGTGGTGAGGGTCGCCCGGGCCTCCCAGATCGGAGACATACTCAAGAAGAGCGAGTCTTCCCAGCGGGTGCTGGAGGAAGCCACCGAGGGCTTGACCCTGATCAAGGAGGACGAGACCGGCGAGGAGATTTCCATTGAGAAACTGACCGATGAGGCGGAGAGCCCCATCATCCGGTTGGTGGACTCCACCATCTTCAACGCCCTGGAGCGCCGGGCCAGCGACATCCACATCCATACCGAAGACAACGACGTCAACATCAAGTACCGGATCGACGGCGTTCTCCAGCAGGCCATGGCGCCCATCGCCAAGGAGCATCACTCCACCATCATCTCCCGGATCAAGGTGATGTCCGAACTCGACATCGCCGAACGGCGCATCCCCCAGGACGGGCGCTTCCGGGTTCGATACAAGGGCCGCCGCATCGACTTTCGCGTCTCCATCATGCCTTCCATCCATGGCGAGGATGCGGTCCTGCGGGTGCTGGACAAGGAGTCGATGAGCGAGAAGTTCAGCCAGCTCAATCTGGACGTGGTGGGATTCAACCAGTCCGACCTGAGGAAATTTCGTCGCTACATCCGCGAGCCCTACGGGATGGTGCTGGTCACCGGTCCTACCGGCAGCGGCAAGACGACCACTCTGTATGCCGCGGTTTCGGAGATCAAGTCCGAAGAAGACAAGATCATTACCATCGAGGATCCCGTCGAATACCAGCTCAAGGGGATCACGCAGATTCCGGTGAACGAGAAGAAGGGGCTGACCTTTGCCCGCGGACTGCGCTCCATTCTGCGGCACGATCCCGACAAGATCATGGTGGGTGAGATCCGGGATTCGGAGACGGCCCAGATCGCCATCCAGTCGGCTCTCACCGGCCACCTGGTCTTCACCACGGTGCATGCCAACAACGTGGTGGACGTGCTGGGTCGATTCATGAACATGGGGGTGGAGCCTTACAACTTCGTCTCCGCCTTGAACTGCATCCTGGCGCAGCGCCTGGTCCGGGTGATTTGCGAACACTGCAAGCGGCCCTTCCGGGCGGATGCGGCCCTGCTGGCCGAATCGGGGCTGTCGGAGGAAGACGCCGGGCAGCAGATCTTCTACGAGGGAGCCGGGTGTCTGGAATGCGGAGGGACGGGCTACCGGGGGCGAACGGCCATTCACGAATTGCTGGACCTTTCGGACCGTATCCGGGAGATGATCCTGGAGCGCAGGCCGGCCTCAGAGATCAAGAGGGCCGCTCTGGAAGACGGAATGACCTCGCTGCGCGATTGCGCCCTGCAGAAGGCCTTCTCCGGGGAAACCAGCTTGAGGGAGATCAACAAGGTCACCTTTATCGAGGGCTGAATCGGTTCGGAAACGGGAGTTACTGGAAACGGCAATGGAACTGTTCCGCTCAAGACGCTCATCAGGGAAAGATTCCGGTCGGAGGCGGCTTCGTTCTCCCCTGCGCCGTTACTTTGAGCCGCGCCTGCCTGGAATCGCCTGCGAGATCTCGCGCCAGTTCTTCTCGGTGGCGCGGCTGGACCCGCGTCGTTCCCACCGGGTTGACGGTTTTGCGGTCGAGAACCTCCCTCAGGGGTTGGTCGAGCCTTCCCTGACCGAACCGAGTGTGAGATCCATCGAGGAGCTTGGGAAAATCATCAAGGCGACTCTGATCAAGGCCGGAGCCATTACCAACAGGATTTCCCTGGCTATTCCCGATGCCTGCGCCCGGGTCGCCATCCATCCCTTCGAATCGCTGCCCTCGAAGCGGGAGGAGAAGACGGAGCTTCTCAAGTGGAAGCTCAAGAAGACGATCCCCTACGATATCGACGATTCCCAGATGAGCTTCGTTGAGCAAAAGACCGAGTCCGGCAGAAACCATGTCATCACCTCCAACATCCACAAGGAAGTTCTGGCACAGTTCGAAGAGGTCTTCGAGTCTCTGGGAATTCACGTGGGGTTCGTCACCTTGTCCACCTTTGCCGCCTATGAGCTGCTGGCCCGTCATCACCGGGACGAGATACGGAAATCCGTCCTGTTCATGAGAGTTCGTTCCTCCAACATCTCCTCGCTCATCATTCAGCAGGAGGCCGTGGTTTTCTATCGCCACACCGACTACAACTTCGAGAGTCCCATGGATCTGATGGTGAATTGGTCGGCAGACCCCTACGAAGAGATCCATCCCTGCCTGATGTACTATCAGGACAAGCTGGGGGCCGCGGGAGTGGACAAGGTCTATCTTTCGTTCCCGCGGGATTTTACCGAGGCGGAGCTTTCGTCTCTGGCGGAGCGTACTCGGGCTTCGGTTTCCAACTTCGACGCTTCGGGGATCGTTCATTGGAAACAGGCCGTGCCGTCCAACCTGGTCCACCACATCCTTGCCCCGGCACTGGGACTGGCCCTGGGAAAATTCTGAGATGCTGAGAGTTCCTCTCAATCTTGCCTCCAAGCCCTTTTTCAACAACCGCAAGTTCTATGCGGCAACGCTGCTGCTGGGTCTGGTCCTTGTCGGTCTCTCGGCCACCAACCTCTTGCTCTATCTGGCCCATCGCTCCCAGAGCCTGCGGCTGAACCGGGAACTGGCCAATCAGACCGCGGAGGCGGGGAGACTGGAGCTGGAGCAGCAGGAAATCTGGGCGCGACTGCAACGGCCGGAGACCGAGGATTTTCTGAACCTGGTGGAATATCTCAATCCTCTGATTGCCCGGAGGACCTTCTCCTGGACTCGATTCCTCAACCGACTGGAGAACCTGGTCCCCCACCAGGTTCAGATCGTGGCCATCACTCCCCGGATCGCCGAGACTGAAATCGTGGTGGAGATTTTCTGCAACGCCCGCACCGGCGCCGACTATATCGAGTTCATCTCGCGGCTGGAGGCGGACGCCGACTTCTACCAGGTCAACCTGATGACCGAAGACGTGTCGAAGAGCCCCAACTTTGTGGGCAAGCACTACGGGCTGCAAGTGAAGTATCGAGCCCAGCCGGAGCAGGAGCAGGCCGCAGCCGGGGGGCTGCAGTTCGGCCACGCTTCAGGGAGCGTTCCTTAAATGCCGGGCGGCGCCATCAGAATTCGAAGACCCGATTCCGGGAAGCAGCGGCTGGTCCTGTGGACGTTGCTGGGACTGTGCCTGCTGAATTTGCCCGTCTACTTCCTACTGGTCCGACCGGTGATCCTGGCCGACCAGATTGTCACGGCCAGGGCTCGCGAGGTGCAGTTTCAGCTCCGGCAAAGACAGACCGTTCGCGACAAGCTCCACGAGATCGAGACACGGATGCGGAAGAGCCAGTCGCGCTTCCAGGAGTTCAAGCAGCAGAACCTGTTTTCCAGGGAGCAGGGAAATTCGGAGCTGCTCAGGGAGCTGGAGACGGCCTGCCGAGACGCCGGACTGGTCAAGACCCGCGGGGTGTTTCAGTACGACCGCGACACTCGATTCGGCACCCGGAAACTCAGCGTGGTGTTGCCGATCGAGGGGAGTTACGGCAATATCCGCAGGTTCCTGAACGCTCTGGAAAACCACTCCAGGTTCATCATTGTCGATTCTCTGAACCTGGAGGATACGCGAGAGGGATCGGGCAGCATTCGCATGGACCTGCAACTGTCCACTCTCATCGGGGCCGGTCATGAGTGACCCCAGGCAAAAGAAGCAACTGAAGCTGCTGGGCGCCCTGGTGGCGGTGCTGTTGCTGGTGCTCTATTGGAGCTGGGGCCAGAGCTCCTCGCCGTCTTTCTCGAGCTCGGGTGGGGCGCCCGGCGCCTGGCGGGGGCTGGAGGCCTTTGTACTCCAGACCGGCAATCCGGGAGACGGCAGGAGGGGGAGGGAAATTCCGGCGGCCCAGATCAACTCCAGCATCGATTTCGAAAAGCTGGGTCGGATGGAGAAGATCGAGCCCTCCCTGGCGCGAAACATGTTCGCCTTCCACACCCCGCCTCCACCCGCCAGGCCCAATGGGGGGGCGTCCCGCCGAACCCCCGGGTTCTCGGATGGCACAAGTGGACGCAACCGGCCGTTCGTTCCCGGCGGGGCCTCCTCGCCGGGCCGCAAGGCCGTGGACATTCCCCTGAAGTATTACGGTTTCAGAAAGGATCCGCAGGGAAAGAAGCGCCAGGCCTTCTTTGCCGACGGAGACGACCTCTACCTGGCCTGGGAGGGGGACGTGGTCGCCAACCGCTTTAGAATCCATCGCATTACCGATACCATGGCCGAAGTCGAAGAGGTCGCTTCCCGAACCAGAAAGCGGCTCAATCTGGAGTTTCCCCCGGAATAGGGCGGTCGACGAACGGGGTCTTGCTCATGGTCTGCAAACGGCGCAGGAACGACGGCGAGGCCGGCTACACCCTGGCCCTGGTGATGGTGATGGCCAGCGTGTTGCTGGTCGCTCTTTCGGAGGCGGCGCTCAACTGGCAGACGGCCGTCAAGCGGGAACGGGAAGAAGAGTTGATTTTCCGGGGGGAGCAGTACCAGAGGGCCCTGATTCTCTGGTACGCCCACTGGAGCCGGACCCTGGGGACGCCTCAGGTGGCCTATCCCAGTACCGTCGAAGCCCTGCTGAACACCAACAACAAGCGGTTTCTCCGCCAGCCCTGGACCGATCCCGTGACCAATGAGGAGTGGCGTATCATCAAGGTGGGTCCCGACAACCGGCCCCTGCTGACGGTCTTGCCGGGCACGGCCGAGACCGGCACAGGAGGGGACCGGAACCCTTACGGATCGAGCGGTTCCGGCCAATCTCGGGAATCGGGCCGGCAGGCGCCTGCCGCCGCCGGACAGACGGCTTACGGACAGACCCTCAAGACCCAATCCGTGAATTCTCCCACCATCGGCGGCATCGCCGGCGTCGCCAGCACCAGCGAAGAGGAGTCCCTCAAGACCTACAACGGCCGCAACAAGCACAACGAGTGGGAGTTCTTCACCGACTTCGCCGCTCTGGCCGCCCGGGCCCAGCGGGGGCGGCCCGGCGGCGGCAGGCCCGGTCAATCGGACCAGCCGGGCGGGGCCGGCCGGGGACGAGACAGGCCCGGGGGACAAAACCCCCTGTTCGGCCGCCCCGGCCAACCCAGCCGGCCTCCCGGCGCCAATCCCGGCAACCGGCCGGGCGGCAACCCCGGCAATCGCCCAGTCCCCAACCCGGGCAACCGTCCCGGCCTCCCCTTTCCGCCCACACCCCGGCAATAGAGCCTGATAAGGACGGATGAGCGCCAGGAGACCCCTGGCCGATCCGTGGATCGTAGTGGCCTGCAGGCTCCCGGGCCCCCCGGAAACCCGCGTTGACAACTCCTTGCAATGATCTATAATGTCGCCCTTTGGCTCCTGCCGGTCACTCCTCAGTAGCTCAATTGGCAGAGCATCCGGCTGTTAACCGGAGGGTTGTAGGTTCGAGTCCTACCTGAGGAGCCACTGCACTATTGTATACTATTGATAATAAACAATTTAAAGAGTATTTTAAAAAACAGTTATCACTAAGGGTGTCACAAACGAACACCTACCCCGCAGGTACCCACCCCGAAGTCGCCAGCCCCGTAGCGCCAGCCGCAATGTAGTGAGGATTTCAGTGTGACATTCCTGAAGGCACTGATCTGAGATACTTTACGAGACGAGGAGAGATAACCCTCCAACATAGGATAGGAGGTGGCTACCGGGCTTGGCCAATGTACGTTTGATTCGGGTTAGACCGTATATAATTTCCAAAAAAGTCTACGACCTCTCGGATTTGCGGCGGTAATCCCGCCGGTCAAGGCACTGGTCGTAGATCTCTCGGTCGATCCTGATCCAGTCGGTCTTGTTGATCCCTCTGCGGTTCCGGGAGGCAGGACTCTGTGGAAAGGCGCTGGCGACCTTGATCCACTGTCGCTGTTGCCGTGCGATTGCGCGAATCTCCTCAGCAACCTCCGAGAGGTCCTGATCCTGGCTTATGATGAGCGCCACGTCGTATTCGCGACGATGAGCAAGCGCAATCACGTCGAGCGCGATCCGAACGTCGATTCCCTTCTCTTCTCCGGTCAGAAAAGAGTGCTGCGTGCCATCAGGTAAAGCCACCGTGCGGTTCCGGTACCTAAGCGGCCTGCTGAACACGAAGACACCCTGTCGCCCCATCGTCGCGAGCTTGTGGGTCCAAAAGAAATGCCATCTGCGGTTATCGCCGACATCAGGAATCCCGGTGTAGAAACGTACTTGGGTGCGCTCCCATCCCTGTCTCGCGCAAATTTCCCTGGCGAGCGCCGACACGTCGTAATTGGGGTAGGTATAGCCGAATGCTTCGCGAGCAGCGTGGAAGAGGTTCTGGCCATCCACAAAGGCAACTGCGCGCTTGACGGGAGGCTCGCCGTTCAATGGTCAATCGGGGAAGAATAACCCCGCCCGAGGCCATTCGGCGTGTCGAGCGGGGAGCACATATACAATAGGATACTACACCGTGGGCACCGACCGTCAATCCCATTCATGCCATGCTGTCTATGCCGTGCGGGTGGATGTGAACTCTCCACCACTCGGGCGATGGGTCCGGGCTTTCATTATTTCAGCCTTCCCAGGGACACCTGAGGAGCCAATTTTTCGACGAACCCAACTGGCCTCGTTGGTTAACACAACGCCTCGACGGAAGCGACCGTCGGGGCGTTGTCGTATCCGGCGTTTTTCCAAGAGTTTGAGCCACGGCGAGCCGGAGTAGCCGTCTCAGCCCGTGTGTGCCGTCAGCTCTGGCCCAGCAGGCGCAGGGCGTTGTCCCTGAGCACGAGACGTTCCTCCGCGGCCGACAACTCCGCTTCCCACAGGCTGCCCAGCACGAAGGCTGGCGAGATAAGGTCGAGATCGGTGCCGAAGACGACGCGCTCGGCGCCCACCGCATCGAGCGCTGAACGGTAGACATTCTGCTCCGGATAGGTGGTGCACAGCTCCAGGTGAATGTTGCGGCTGCCGGCAGCCAGCTCCAGGCCGTCGAGGCCGAATCCGTGGCCGATCACGATCGGCAGCTCCGGCATCTCGCGGTCCAGTTGCCGGAACATGGCCAGCTCGTCAGCCGGCGCGGCTCGCACCTTCAGGATGTGGCCCTTGGTCGTCGCCTCGGGCGACCGCCTGAAGGTGTCCTGCGAGGGCGTGTTGTAGAACACGGGGAGCCGGCGGCGGGCGATCTCGGCGAAGAGCTTCAGCCACAGCGGCGAGTGGAAAGGCTCGTAAGTGGTACTGGGGTTCACCGTGACGTGGAGGATGTCGGGATGCTCTGTGGCGAGATCGAGCCAGCGCAACGAGTCGTCCCAGTGATGGGGGTTGGCGACGACGCTGCCGCGTAGACGGGAATGGCGTTCCACCGCGGCCAACATCTCCACATTGCCGGCATCGAGATCGTCCTTGTAGGCCGAGGTGGCGGAGACGACGCCGTACTCGATGTTGAAGCGCTCGTATTCGCGCTGCATCCCGTCGGCGCCAATACAGGTGGAAGGCTGTTCCGGCATCGTGCCGATGTGGCAGTGCAGATCGATCGCGGGCAGCGAGGGCAGGCCGGCCACCTCCGGGAGCGGCGGGGGCGGCTCCTCGGCGTCGATCTCCAGGTCGAGAAACCGGAGGGCGTTGCGGCCGAGTATGTCGGCCTTCTCCCGGGGTGCGATGTCCGCGTCGACCGCCATGTTCAGGGCGGGGCGCATCGGTCGCAGCGGCGCCATCGAGCCGTACAACAGGCGGGTGGGGCCGGCCGCCGCCAGCAACTCGACAGCGCCCGGGCTCACCTGCCAACTGGTTTCGACGTACAGGTGGTTGAACTCCTCGAGGAGCACCAGGAGCTCGCCCAGGTGGTGGTAGCTGACGCCGGCCAGAAGAACCCGGGGGCATCCCAGGCTGGCGGTCTTTTCGGCGATCTGCGTGAGCTGCCCCCGCTCGTTGCAGACGAAGATCAGTGGTTTGCCCGTGGCGTTGGCGCGCTCGAGGCCGAGAGAGAAGAGCAGCGAGCCGACCGGACACGGTATCGCGGTCATGTGAAATGCGAAGGCCGCAGCGTTTCCGGCGACCGCGCGCTCGATGGTCAGATCCAGTCGGGTTACGGCGCGCGGATCGACCACCGCCACCGGCAGAATCCGCGCATCGGCGGACGCCAGCGACATCACGTGGTCGTTGCCGGCGACGGCATCCACCTGAATGGCGCGCATGCTCATGGTCAGGGCGCGATCGACCCCGTTTTTCGCCATGGCGGCGCCGAGATCGGCGTGTCCGATTTTGACCGGGCGGGCCGGATAGCCGCCGGCAACAGCGAAGGCATCAACAATCATGCGTCCAATAACCCAATGCAGTACAGTACAAGCTGACCGATTGTCTCTTGTTGAACTCCCGTCAAACTACGAGAGAAGAAGCCACGTCTCCGAGGAGGACTTGATGGTGGAGATCACGCTTTCGATAGATTCACTGTAACGACGGAACATGAGCAGTGCAACAACTATGGCGCCGGCGAGGGAGTTGGCCGCCGCGACTCATTGCCGCTTGGTCAGGAATCAGGGGCGTTGTTGATAAACTGCAATTACCGGGCTTGCCCAGGTTGGCGACGGCGCCATTATCAATGGTATATTGGGCTTCTGAAAGGAGAGACGAAATGACTTCCAACCAAACTTGGTGGCCGGATCAGCTGAATCTGAAGATACTCCGCCAAAACTCCTCCCTGTCCGATCCGATGGGCACGGATTTCGACTACGCCGAGGCGGTCAAGACCATTGACGTCGATGCGCTGAAGCAGGACATCGAGCAGGTGATGACGACCTCGCAAGACTGGTGGCCGGCCGACTACGGCCACTACGGACCGCTCTTCATCCGCATGACGTGGCACGCCGCGGGCACCTACCGCATCAGCGACGGGCGGGGTGGCGGAGGCTCCGGGTACCAGCGCTTTGCGCCCCTCAACAGTTGGCCCGACAACGCGAGCCTGGAC
>VXMN01000113.1 GCA_009841055.1 Acidobacteriota bacterium | reverse complement strand
GGGAGTGCGTTTGGGACCCGCGTCGGTTGGCGTGTTTTCCTCGACCGGGGCAAGCGGATTTCTGGCGGAGTTGGGGGGCTTTTTGCTTCTCTTCACACTGGGCCTTGAATTCTCCTTGCCGCGCATGGTCGCCATGCGCTGGCAAATGATCGGCCTTGGAGGCGCCCAGGTTCTGGTGACTACGTTACTCGCCGCAACGGTTGCCTCTTGGGCAGGGGTCCCGCTCCCCTCCGCGGTTGTGCTTGGTGGAGCGGTGGCCATGTCTTCGACCGTGATCGTGATCAAGCAGCTTCGGGAGCAACTGGAGCTGGACCAGAGCCACGGCCGCTGCGCGGTGGCGACTCTCCTGTTTCAGGATCTGGTTGTCATTGCCTTTCTCATGTTGATCTCGTTGGCAGCCCAAGGCGATCGGCTGCCGCCCGTTCAGATTCTATTGGCACTGGGTGAAGCCGTTGCAGCCCTGGTCATCGTCCTGCTGGCCGGCCATCGCGTGCTGCGACCTCTCTTTCACGAGGTCGCCCACAGACGCAGCCCCGAGCTCTTTACCCTGACCCTGTTGCTGATTGTACTGGGAGCGGCCTGGTTCATGCATGCCGTCGGCATGTCGCTTGCCGTGGGTGGTTTTCTTGCCGGATTGATGCTTTCGGAGACCGAATACCGGCACCAGGTCGAGGCCGACATTCGACCCTTTCGGGACGTTTTGCTGGGATTGTTTTTCATCGTCATCGGTACCCGGCTGGACTTTCTGGTGCTGGCCGACCAAATCCCCTCGGTGAGCTTGATCGTATTGGCTCTAATTATTGGTAAAGGGTTGATTATATGTATTTTAGCTAGGTTTTCCCTTGGCGGTTGGCGTGCCTCTCTTCGCGCCGGGCTGGTTCTGGCCCAGGGGGGCGAATTCGGCATCGCGCTGCTGGCGCTGGCACTACAGGAGAATGTGCTGGACCCGGCCGTAGCCCAGTTGCTGCTGGCGGGCATCGTCGTCAGCATGGTCCTCAGTTCCCTGCTGATTCGCAATAACCGGACCATTTCGGGATGGCTGATTTCCGGAGAAGATCCAGAGGCCCATCGATTGGCGCTTCAATTGGATGCGACCAGGGCCGTAGCCAAACGGCGGCACGTCATCATCTGCGGCTACGGCAGGGTGGGCCAAAACCTGGCCCGAATTCTCGAGCAGGACGGTTTCGAATATATTGCCCTGGACCTGGATGCCTATCGCGTACGGACCGCCAGGCAGGCCGGCGACCCGGTCAACTTCGGAGATGCGTCTCAACGCGATGTCCTGGAAAGCGTCGGCCTCGCCAATGCCAGCGTGGTTGTCATCAGCTTCTCCGACAGCCTGGGCGCCCTCAAGGTCGTCGGGACGGCGAAGGAACTACGCCCGGACGTGCCCATCCTGGTTCGCACGCGCGACGATACGGAACTGAACAGCCTTCAGAATGCAGGCGCCACCGAAATTGTCCCGGATTCCCTGGAAGCCGCGCTCATGCTGGCATCCCACCTGTTGCTTCTTCTGGACATGCCCATCTCCCGGATTGTGCACAAAGTCGCCAGAATCAGGAGCCATCGCTACCGCATGCTCCGGAGTGTCTTTCCCCGGGAAGACGCCGAAGTGCTGGACGAGTCCCACGCATTCCGGGAACAGTTGCAGACACTGACGCTTCCGGAAGGAGCCGTCGCGGTGGGTCGTTCCCTGGCCGAACTGCGCTTGCCCGATGCGGGAATTCTGGTGACCGCAATTCGCCGGCAAGGCATCGTCGGACGGCAACCCGACGCGGACATGGTGCTGAAGGAAGACGATGTCCTGGTGCTTTACGGAACTCCGGAATCGCTGGAACGGGCCGAAACCCTCTTGCTCAGCGGTTGAATTACCCGGATGACCGCCGCCCGCTCCGTCCTGTGAGTGATTCCAAGGAAAACAACCCATCGATTTTGAAGACGAACCACCAATAAGTCTCGGTCATCCTGGTTTCGGGCCCTGTGATAGCCTATTCAGACCTCGCCGGATTGAGAAAAGAGAGTCATGGAAACCAGAAGACTGGGCAAGACCGACATGGAGGTCAGTATCCTCGGGTTCGGGGGCGCCGAAATCGGCCTGGAAGGCCCGGGGGCGTCCTTGGCTACGGTCACTCGCCTGCTCAACTCCGCGCTGGACGAGGGATTGAACCTGATCGACACCGGCGAGTGCTACGGATCCAGCGAAGAGCTTATCGGACAAGCCGTTTCGGGGCGCCGCCAGGACTATTTCCTGTTCACCAAGTGCGGTCATCCGGACGGAATGCCACGAGAAGACTGGCGGCCGGATTCGCTGCTCGGCAGCATCCAACGCAGCCTGCTGCGACTGCGGACCGATTGCCTGGACCTGGTCCAACTGCACACCTGCTCAGAAGACGAGTTGCGCAAGGGAACGGTGATCGATACCCTGCAGCGTGCACGGGAGCGGGGCTATTGCCGCTACATCGGTTATAGCGGCGACAGCCGGGCAGCCTGGTGCGCGGTGCAAAGCCAAGCCTTCGATTGCCTGCAGATTTCCATCAGCATCGCCGACCAGGAAGCGCTGGATCTGGCGCTTCCCCTGGCCCATGAGCAGCACCTCGGCGTGATCGCCAAGCGGCCCCTGGCCAATGCAGCCTGGAGAACCGGACGGAAGCCCGCCAATTCCTATCACCACACGTACTGGGATCGCCTCCAGCGGCTGGACTATCCATTTATCAAGGATTCGCTGGAGACTTCGATTTCGACGGCGCTGCAATTCACCTTGAGCGCCCCCGGCGTGCACACGGCCATCGTGGGCACGCTGACGCCCGGCAGGTGGAAGCAGAACGCCACCCTGCTCGAAGACGGTCCCCTGCCCTCCCTTAAATTCCACGCCATCCGCAGGCGTTGGCGCGAAGTGGCGGAAACCTCCTGGATCGGACAGACCTGACTGAAAGGAGACAGGATGCGACTCAAGGACAAGACGGCTGTTGTGACCGGAGCCTCCGGCGGCCTGGGAGCCGGCATCTGCGAGGCCTTTGCCGCCGAGGGCGCGGACTGCGTGGTGGTCTATCGCAGCGACCGGGCGGAAGCGGAAAAGACGGCGTCCAAGGTAACCGGCCTGGGGCGCCGGGCCGAAGTCGTGAGGACCGATGTTTCGGATGAAGCCCAGGTGAAGCGGTTGTTCGAAGTCACCGGGGACCGTTTCGGGCGCCTGGACATCCTGGTTGCCAACGCGGGGATCGGGGTCGCCAGACCGCTGCTCGATTCCACCCTGGATGATTTCGAGCGGGTCATTCGGACCAACTTGATCGGCACTTACCTGACGGTCAGGGAAGGAGCCCGGCTGATGGCCCGGCAAGGGGGCGGCAAGATCGTAACCATGTCTTCGGTCCACGGCCTCGGGGGCACCCATCAGGGATCGCTCTACGAAGCCACCAAGGCCGGCATCATCAACTTCACCCGCGGCGCGGCATTCGACTTGTCCGAATGGAACATCCAGATCAACTGCATTGCTCCGGGAGCCGTCCCGGTTCCCAAGGACCCGCCGCCTGCCGCAGATTCGGTGCTCTACAAGGCCTGGATGCAATACACTCCGTTAGGCCGATTCGGGACACCCCACGACGTAGCCAGAACGGCAGTGTTCCTGGCCAGTCCGGATACCGACTGGATCACCGGCCAGGTGATTTCAGTCGATGGCGGCATTACCGCCGGTCCGCTGATTCCCTCTTTCAACCACTATGGCCCCAAACCCAGAATGGAGTGAAGCCTGTGGGAAGCTGGAAAAAACTGGTTACCCTGGAGGACTGGTGGGCCGTCTGGATTGGATTTCTGGCGTTGGGGGCGGTGTTTCTGGGAGTGGTTTCGGCGGTTCCCAAAATCCCCAGGTGGACGACACTCGCCGAGGTACCGGCCGCGGTCCCCGGGGTGCCGTTGCTGCTCCTGATGATTGGGCTCGGCGGGTTGTCCGTGCTGGCGGTGGGCGCCATCCAGCGGCAAGCCGGTCGTTTCGCGGCCGGCTTCCCTGTCCTGTTCTGCCTGGCTCTACTCAGCTTCCTGGTTGCCGGGAATCGCAGTCTGGCGGCTTACGGCCTCAGTTATGCCCTGTGGGCGCTTCTGGTCGGACTGGCGTGGAGCAATCTGCTGGGAGTTCCCTCATGGCTGAAACCCGCGGTGCGCTCGGAACTGTTCATCAAGACCGGCCTGGTGATTCTGGGCGCCGAGATCATATTCGGCAATATCCTTACTCTTGGCCGGTACGGAGTCATCGTGGCCTGGGGAGTGACTCCGATTGTGCTGGTCTCCATGTTCTGGTTCGGTTACCGGCGACTGAAACTTCCGCCCTCCTTCACCGTAACCATCGCCGCGGCGACGTCGGTCTGCGGGGTCTCCGCGGCCATCGCCGCCGCCGGCGCCAGCAAGGCCAAGAAGGAGGAATTGACGCTGGCCGTGGCCATGACCTTGATCTTCACGGTGCTGATGATGGTCGCCATGCCTCTGGTCTGCCGCTGGTTGGACCTGGACAGGATTGTAGCCGGCGCCTGGCTGGGTGGAACCATCGACTCCACCGGGGCGGTGGTAGCCGCCGGACAGATGTTGGGAGATCAAGCCATGCAGGCGGCTGCGGTGATCAAGATGATCCAAAACGCTTCCATCGGCCTGGTGGCCCTATTGATCGCCCTCTACTGGGTCACGCGAGTAGAGCCGACCGAGGGCGGGCGTCCCGGAGCGATCGAGATCTGGAATCGATTTCCCAAATTCGTGCTGGGTTTCATCGCGGCCTCCTGCGTGGTCTCACTGGTGCTGGTCCCCCTGTTGGGAACCGAGTCGGTTGGCCAGTCCCTGCAGGAATCCAAGGCGATACGAACCTGGTTGTTCTGCCTGGCGTTCCTCTGCATAGGCCTTGAATCCGACTTCCGTGCGCTGGCGCGGCAGATGGCCGGGGGACGACCGCTGCTGCTCTACTGGTCCGGTCAGACGCTGAACATTGCGCTTACCCTGCTGGCAGCCTGGCTGGTCTTCTCCGGGGTCCTTTTCCCGAAAATCGTTCTCTAGCCCGCGTTTCGCCAATCTCAAGCCGGCACCGGCCGACCATAGGAAGCGAAGGAATTGGGCGTTTCCCAGAGCCTGACTTCAGCAACCTGCAGCCCCTGCGCATGGGCATAGTCGTAGATGACCTTGGCGATGTTTTCGGCAGTGGGGTTGGCATCCATCAGGTAACAGGGTTGCCGATGCCGGTGAAGCACGGCGACCAGGGGATCCTCCCGATGCAGGAGCATCTTGTGATCCAGTTCGGCATCGATCCAGGTCTTGATCACCTTGTTGATGTCGCCGAAATCCACGACCATGCCCCGGTGATCCAGATGATTGCTGACAACTTCCACTTCAACCCTGCCGTTGTGTCCGTGGAGATGGCGACACTTTCCCTCGTAGTTGAGCAGGCGATGGCCGTAGCAGAAATCGATGTGTTTGGTGACTCGGTGTGAAATAGACCCTCCTCCCTCGTTGAACCCAAACCGGCCGGCCGGCCGGGCCTCCGGTACGGCTGTATTCTTCTGAGCCGATCATAGCAAAATTTTCTGAAGGCCGGCGCTCGGGATCTTCCCTCCGCCGGGCAGAAACAACCAGCGATTCAAAGCGATGGCGCGCACTCCACTGCTGTTGCCGACGGTAGCGTTCTGCCTGGGTCTTGCCGCTCATTCCCGGGTCGCCGGCTCGGCGGAATCCCTCTGGGCCGCCGGCGCCTTGACGCTGTGCCTCTCGTGGATTCTCTGGAGCAGGAAAAGAGCCTGGAGTTGCTGGATCGTCGTGCTCCTGGCCTTTGGCTTGTCCGGAATGGCCTGGAGGTCCATCCACGAACTCCAGTTCGATGGAAACCACCTTCGAACCCTGGCCCGATCCGACGCACTGGACCTGACGGCTCCCTGTCGGGTGCGGGGGCGGTGCGTCCGTGTTTCGGACGGAAAGACCGGCGGTATCCACCTGGAGGTGGAAGTTCAACAGCTGGAAAACCGGTTCGCCAGCTTTGAGACCCGGGGAAGGATCCGCCTTCATCTCATCCCGCCGGATGTTTCCCTCCACACTTGGCCGCCTGCCCGGGCAGGCGATCAGGTCGAGATCCTCGCCTACCTGCGAAGACCTGATAACTTCAACAATCCAGGACAGTTCGACTATCGGTCCTACCTGGAGCTTCGCGGCGTCTTTCTGACCGGGAACTTGAAGGACCCACTTCTGCTGACCCGTCTCAAACCACGACCGGAATTCTCCTGGCAGGATCTTGCCAACCGGATGCGGCAAGGCTGTATTCGAGCGCTGGATGCCCTACCCGCGTCCGAGCCGGCCAGAGCCGTTCTGAAAGCCGTGCTGCTCGGAGACGACAGTGACCTTGCGCAAGAAACCAGGTCCCGTTTTCGATTGAATGGGCTTTATCACGTGCTGGTCGTCTCGGGACTGCACGTGGGGATGATGATTGCCATGGTCTTTGCCCTGCTCAAACACCTGAGGCTTCCGCGCTGGTTGACCCTGACGCTGACCATGGCGTCGATCGCCCTTTACAACCTCCTGGCCGAGGGACAGATCGCCATTGACCGGGCTTCGATCATGGGTTGTCTGTTTCTGACCAGCCTCTATTTCGACCGGGACCGCAACCTGCTCCACTCCCTTTGCCTGGCGGCCTGGTGGGTCCTGCTCAAGGATCCAGGATGGTTGCATGACTCGGGGTTCCAACTCTCCTTCTCGGCCGCCCTGGCGATCGCCGTGGTGGGACTTCCTCTACTGGACCGCACCACTCAACCCTGCAGGAGAGCTCTCCGGTCTTTGGAATCCACTCATCTGGATCGCAACTTTTCCCCTCGACTTGCCGCCTGGCGGGTGAGCTTGAGACTCCGCAGCACGAGGTTGGCGGAGTCCCTGGGCGTTCCTCCATCGGCCGTCCGCCTCGGTCTGATGGTGTGGCCCTGCAAGCTCCTCCTGGGACTTCTGGACATTGTCCTGGTTTCCGTTGCCATTCAGGCCGTGCTCCTGGTTCCCCTGATGGTCTATTTCCACCGGGTGGTGTTGCCGGTCATTTTCCTCAATTTGCTGGTCATTCCCCTGGTCGGCATGATCATTCCCGTTGGATTCGCCTATCTGGCCTGGGCCAGTCTATTCCCGCCGGTCTCCTGGCCGCTCGGGTGGATCTGCGGACTGCTGGCCGAATGCCTCCTGAGCCTCAACCGCACCTTTTCCGAAATCCCCTGGCTCGGATATTCCCTGCCCCAGGTTCCCCTGGGCTGGGTGCTGGCCTATTACGGCTCCCTGGCCCTGTGGGTGACCCCGCGAATACCCCGACTCCTGAGATTGTTGGGCAGTTCTGTCTGGATCGCCTCCCTGGCGGTTCTGCTTTCGGGCGTACCGGGAAACAAGTCGGGATCGCGCGAGTTGGGCTTGACTTTTCTGGATGTGCGGCAGGGAGACTGCCTCCTGATAAGCTGGCCGAACGGCAGGCACTTGCTGGTCGACGGCGGCGGCAGTTGGTCCGGAGCCGGCCAACGATCCGAAATGAGGGCGACGACTTTTGATGTTGGAGAGCAGGTGGTTGCGCCCTATCTCTGGAGCCGGGGTGTCCGGTCTCTGGAAGCGGTGATCCTGACCCACGCTCACCAGGATCACATGGGGGGGCTGAACTTCATTCTGGATAACTTCGAGGTCAAGGAGTTCTGGCTCGGAAACAGTGTCGTTGGTCCCGATTTGCGTGATCTGCTGGAGAAAGCGACGGCCCTCGGCCTCAATATCAGGGCATTGCAGGCCGGCGACACACTCAATCTTTACGGTTCCAGATTGGAATTCCTCAATCCCGGCTGCAGGCCGCCCGACGAAAACATCAACAATGACTCGCTTGTTCTGAGAATGACCTACGGCCGGCGCTCTTTTCTGCTGACCGGTGATATCGAGGAGCCGGCAGAGGAATGCCTCGCCGCCCTTGGACCCGCCCTCCGATCCGATGTCCTGAAGGTGGCCCACCATGGAAGCGGGACCTCAACCTCCTCGTATTTCCTGAACGAAGTGAATCCGGTCATTGCCGTTATTTCTGCCGGAAAGGTCAACCCCTTTGGCCATCCCCACCCGGAAGTGGTCAGGCGGTTGCAGACCTTCCCCTTGCAACTGTTCCGCACCGACCGGCAGGGGGCGGTAACCATCAGCACTGACGGAAACTACCTGCGCACGGCCACCTTCCTGAAGGAAACGGAACAATGGTCAGGCTTCAATCGATAAGGGAGTGACGTTGCGTCCGCAGTTGGGAATGGCAGCGGTCGTGTGCGGCAATCGAAGGCCGGGATTGCCGCGGAAGAGCCGGCATCGATCGTTGGCGAGTCCATCAGTCGGACAGAAATTTCACCTCGCTGCCGAACTTGCGGTACTGCTTGAACTGGATGACGTTCCTGGTATGGAGCCTTGCGGTACGATTCTCCATGAGGACCTCCGCACGGACCGGAAGCCAGTGCCGCTGTCCCGCGATCTCCACCCGATCGTACTCAGTGGAACCCTCGAAGCGGGTTATGGGAAAAGTGTCCGGAATTCTGTAGGCCCGCTCCTTGATCTGGACGACCTGCAGCGAATCCGGGTCTATCCAGCATCTCCCCCGGTACGGCGTGACCACGCCCAGCTCCGTGGTTCCATCCCTGAAAATGATACTTCTCTTGGAGGTGTCTTTGGGCACGCGAAAACCGACACGCACCGTGGGTGCGCCCCGACTGCGGTCTATCCCCTCAAAGCGAAATTGGGTACCGGTTGCCGGGTCGAACAGGTAGTTCAACGAAGAGCCGAACTCACCTGTCGAGGTCGTCCCTTTCAGTGATTCCAGCGTGGCATCGGAGGCCGCCGAGCGATTTCCGACCGACACCAGCTTGTAGTGTTCCTGTTTGTCGTAATAGGTAAGCTCCGCCACAAAGTTATCTACCCGTACCCAACCGGTTTTTGGCAGGCGGCGAAGGTAGCGCTGGGTGATCTGGGTGCAGATGAAATTCGGCAGGTTTTCGGTGTAGGCCATCGCGGTGCTGCGCACCTCTTCCAGGAATCCCGGCCAGGTTTCCCTGTCCGGCAATCCGGAGCGCACGGGCGTCGCGGCCGGCTCAGTTGCGGCAGCCGCCGGACTTGCCGCTGAACCCGTTGCCGATGGTTCGGTTGCCGGCGGTTCGACAGGTGGGGGGATAAATACCGGCGGCGGAGGCTCGACCCCGGGCGGAGGTCTCAAGACGGATTCAGGCGGTCTGCTGGAGCGAAAACCCTCTACTGCCCGGATGATGGCGGGATCGGCCTCGCGAGCTTTCAGTTCCTGCAGAAGGATGTCCTTGACACGAAATCCGATCCCCCTCTCCCGGATCAACTCCACCACTCGTTGCGGGGTCACCGCTCCGATGCGTGTCGTGGTGACCAGAGCCAGAAGTTCCTCCTGGCTGATCGGACCCTCGGCTGTCGACAGGTTCAGTGGGACTCCGACCAGGAGGATCGGTAGCAGACATCCCAATGCACAGCGGGTCGAACGTGACACGGTAGAAAGAATTCTATTCGCTATGTCTGCAGCAACCTGGTAAGAGGTGCGAACCGGCCGGCTACCTCCCGCGAATGCTGCTGCTGGCTGCGCCGCGGCTCTGCTGAGCCGCTGAGCCGGCAGAAATACTGCTGGAGGTGGAAGTTGCTGCCGAAGATCGGTGCACGCTGGTTGTGGCGGGTGTATAACTTGAGGCGCCCGAGTTGCTGAGGCTGGAACCGCCATAACCTCTGGATGCGTAGACGGGACCGTACGACCGCCAAGTGGGGCAGAAGTTACCGTAGGAAAGACCGTAGGGAGACCTCAGAAGGGAGTGAAAGGGAATGAACGTGTACATTCGGGAGAACGGGTCATAGATCCACCCCCCGTTCGCCCTCAGGCCATACCTGGACAAGGCGGACCGCGACATCCAGGAGGGAATTTTGGCATTGGCCGCGATCAATGCGACCGCCCGCTTTCGACTCCAGAGATCGGTTTCGTCGAAGGACTCCTCCCCCACCTTGGTGAAGCGCAATCGCCTTTTCGCGGAGCGGTGCAAATCAAAGGACTTGCCCGACTTCAGAACTGCGATCTTGGTCTGCTCCTGCAGCCATTTCAGCTTGCCCTTGTAAACCGTCACTCGAACCTCGCCCGCTGCACCGACGTCAAAGCGATACAAGCCCTTTTTGAGCACTTTCAGAGCTCCGGAGGGCGTCAGGACATGAAGTCGATGGACCTTGCGCCGCAGGCTCAGCGATTCCAGGATGGCCGTGCCTCTTTCCAGGGAAAACCGCATGTTTTCGAAACCGGTCGCCACAACCCGAACCCGACTGTTTTCCGCTACCCGCAGGTAGGTTCCCGGATTAAGAAGCATTTCCACCCTTTGGTCCGCATCCGTCTGCAGCACATCCCCCTCGACGAGCTGATACCGGGGCGCGGCCAGCCGCGCATCGGAGGACTCGAGATTGCTTACGGAAGGCTTACCTTCCACGTAGTTGATCATGCCCGACTTGGCCGAGATGAAGTACGCGGACGTTTCGGTAGCGTTCGCCGCGCCTGTGTTGGCAAACAGCAGGACGACGAGCCCAAGGTAGACTATTGGTTGCCGCATGGTATCGCTCCTGGGTAAAACCTTCGGAATCGACAAATTTTTGGACCTTTTACCTTCGGTTAGCTCCAGTGTAGACAAATTGTCCAGGTTAGTAAAGAAACATCGGCTTCCCGTCCACCTGGCGTACCTTGGGACGATAGTGGACTCG
>VXMN01000092.1 GCA_009841055.1 Acidobacteriota bacterium | reverse complement strand
GGCCAATTGGTAGCGGTCGATTTTGAGACCAGGTAACGGTGTTTTAATTTAGGGAAAGAGCTTGAAAAGAGGTAAGATAACCGTATAGTTGAGGCATAATTTTTCGGAAAAAGTACCCGGTGCCGGATTTCCCGTCGGATTTTGGTGTGGGGGCACCCGTTTCCCTTTTGAAATCCAGTTGACTTTTTTCACACAAGGCCCGCATTACATTTCGGGAACCGATGCCGCCTGCAAAGGGTGATCGATCCAGCCCAGAATTCTTCTGGAGAGGATTCCAACAATGAGATCAGCTCGAATTCACCTTTCATTCTTGACCTTGCTGGCGGCCATGGTTCTGGCTGCTCCCAGCGCACGAGCTCAATCGAGCAGCCTGAGCGGAGTGGTCACCGATGAGACCGGGGGCATCCTGCCCGATGCCGAGATCACGGTAATCAACGAGGCCAACAACGTCCAGCGAACCGTGCTGTCCAACGAAGAGGGGCTGTACGTCTTCGCCCAGCTCCCTCCCGGCTCCTACAACCTGTCGGCGACGCAGCCGGGCTTCAATTCCGTGACCATCGAAGGCATCACCTTGCTGGTCAACACCAACCTCGAGCTTTCGGTGGTGTTCGACACCGTAGCCACGCTCACCAGGTCCATCACCGTGTCGGCTACGGCTCCACAGCTCAACACCACCGACGCTTCGGTCGGGAACGCGTTCGGGACCAAGCCGATCAGACAACTGCCGCTGAATGCCCGAAATCCGGCCGGATTGCTCTCGCTGCAGGCGGGAGTCACCTTCCTGACCGCAGACCCGCTGGACTCCAAGTTGTCGGGAGACATCCGGAACGGCACCGTGAACGGAGCCCAGAGCGACCAGTCGAACGTCACGCTCGACGGGGTCGACGTGAACGACCAGAACGGACGCCTGCCCTTCACCAGCGTCCTTCGCAATACGCTGGATTCGATTCAGGAATTCCGGGTGGTGACCACCACCGCCAATGCAAACCAGGGCCGTTCATCGGGCGCGCAGGTGTCGCTGGTGACCAAGAGCGGGACCAACGAAGTCCACGGATCGCTCTACGAATACCACCGCAACACCATCACCGCCGCCAACGATTTCTTCAACAACAGGGCCGGCGTGGATCGCCCCAAGCTCATCCGGAACGTGTTCGGAGGTTCGGTGGGCGGTCCGGTGGTGAAGGACAGACTCTTCTACTTCCTCAACTACGAAGGGCGCCGCGACGCCAGCGACGGCAGCGCCGTGCGCCGGGTTCCGACGGCTTCCATGCGCGACGGATTCGTGCGGTACAGGAGCGTCGACGGGGTTGTTCAGACGCTCGATCCGGCGTTCATCCGCACCAGGATCGATCCGCTCGGGACCGGTCCCAGTCCGGCGACGCTCGAATACTTCAGATCCTTTCCCGAACCCAACGATTCCACCGTCGGAGACGGTCTCAACACGGCCGGATACCGGTTCACGGCTCCAACACCCCTGACCTGGAACACCTTCATCTCGAAGACGGACTGGAATCTGGATCAGTTGGGCTCGCACAGCATGTTCATGCGCCTCAACTACCAGAACGACAGCATCGGAAGCGTCCCCCAGTTTCCCGGGCAGCCTCCGAACACGGAGACCAAGGACGCCAGCCGCGGGCTGGCCTTGGGATACAACGGCCTTTTCGGGAGCAGCCTCGTAGGCACCTTTCGCTACGGATTGACCAGCCAGAGGTTGAACTTTTCGGGTGTGCAGACGGCATCCAGGGCCAGTCTTGGGGATAGCATCATCGACGATATCGAGGGTGCGACCACCCCCCGGGACATCGAACTGCCGACCCATACCCTGTCGGCCGACTTCTCCGTGATGCGCGGCACCCACTCCCTGCAGTTCGGAGGGGCATTCTTCTCGAATCGGAATCGCCGATTGAGTTACGACAACAGCTATCACTTTGCCAAGCAGGCTGCCTGGGCGCTTGCCGACGGCCCGGCAATATTCGAGGGGCCGCTCTCGGCCGCGCCCGCCAACCCGGGGGTCTACCGGGAGACGATGGCGACAGCGCTTGGGGTCCTCAACTTCTTCGACGCCAACTACAACTACGACCTGGACGGCAATCCGTTGTCCCTGGGTGACCCCGTCAGCCGGACTTTCGGTGTGGAGCAATTGGAGATCTATGTCCAGGACACCTGGCGTGTCCGGCCGGGCCTGGCCGTCACGGGCGGCCTGCGCTGGTCCCTCATGCCGCCGGTCAGGGAGGTGAATGGGATCCAGGTCAGCATCACGCCGGGTCTCGACCAGTACATCGCACGCCGCCTGGACCTGGCGGCGAACGGTCGCCCCACGCGCGAGGCAGGATCGATTGGATTCGTTGGGGTGGACGACGCCGAGGGCGGTCCCTTGTGGTCGACCCATGCCAAGAACTACTCGCCCCGGCTTGCCGTCGCCTACTCGCCGGGAAGCACCGAGGGATTTTTGGGCAAGCTGTTCGGGAGGCCGGGAAGAACCTCGATCCGGGCGGGGGCGGGCCTCTTCTACAACAGCTTCGGGATGGGCATGATGCAGATGCTCGACCGGAACGCCTTTGGGCTCACCAGCAAGGTGACCAACCAGATCCCCAGAGTTGCGGATTCCCCTCGCTTCACCGGGCTCTCGACCCCGCCCGCGGCGGGGATTTTGCCTCCTCCGCCCGGGGGGCCCGGCACACCCAACCCGACCGGACTGGGATGGAGTCAGGGAGTCGATTCCAGCCTGAAGCCGCCCTACAGCATCAACCCCACCTTTTCTCTGGCTCGCGAGTTCGGCGGGGGATTCCTGGTGGATATCGGCTACGTGGGCCGACTCGGTCGCAGGCTGCTGGTCAACGACACCGCCTCGGCCCAGTACACCAACTTCAAGGATCCGGTGTCCGGCCAATACATGTTGGACGCGCTCCAGGAAATGGAACGCATGGCCCACCGCGGCGTCCCGACCGAGGACGTGCAGCCGATCAGATTCTGGGAGAGCCTCTATTCCGGGGTTGCCACGCCGGAGGCAACCGCGACTCAGCGTGTCTATGACGTCATCCGGTCCGCCAGTCCCGATACGGGCACGGCTCTCTATTATCTCGACTACGCCTGCATCCCCTTTTGCAGCGACATGGGGCCGGGTATTTCCATGAATCCCCAGTTCTGGGCCTTTGACGCGCTCCGGTCCTTCGGAACCTCGACCTACCACTCCATGCAGGTGTCACTGCGCAAGGCCTTCTCCCAAGGGTACCAGTTCGACCTGAACTATACCTTGTCCAAGTCCACCGACCTGGTGTCGGTCGCCGCCCGCCGCAGCCAGGGAGAACGGTTCGGCCAGATTCCTGGAGACACCTACTGGTCCGCCTTCAGCGTCATCAACTCCTGGGACCGGGAAGCCCAGCGGTCCGTTTCCGATTTCGACATGCGCCACCAGTGGAACGCCAACTGGGTGGCGGAGTTGCCGATCGGAACCGGGAAGCCGGTACTCCCCGACATGGGGCCGGCGGGCCAGGCGGTGCTCGGCGGCTGGCAGCTCAGCGGACTGATGCGTTTGACCTCGGGTCTACCCCTGAGCGTGCTCAACGGTCTGGCCTGGCCGACCTGCTACTGCTACCAGCACTTCGCCGAAACCGACGGACCGGTGCCGGCGCAATCCAACGCCAAGAACGCCAGGTTGATCGGAGGGGGGAGCGGGCCCAATGTCTTCAGCGATCCGGAGGCAGCCCTGGCCTCGTTCAGGCAAGTCCTGCCCGGGGAAGTCGGGCAGCGCAACAACCTGCGGGGCGACGGGATCTTCTCGATCGACATGGCTATCGGAAAACGCTTTCCGTTGCCCTTTGAGAATCACAGCCTCCAGTTTCGTGCCGAAGCCTTCAATTTGACCAACAGCGTTCGCTTCAACGCCGACGTCTGGGAAACCCTCTCGTTCGTCTTTCCGGGGAGCTTCGGGAACTACTCCCGGGTGATGGTTCCGCCGCGGGTGATCCAGTTCGGCCTGCGCTATGAGTTTTAGCGAAGCCGGGCCTCGGACCAATACGCCGCAAAAAAAGATATCCACGAAGGGACACGAAGAAAAACAGATAACCGTGGAATCTCGCCCGATTGGCCGACCAGTCGGGGAAATTGATCTCGGAGGGCTTACCTTGAGGGCGCCGGGCCGATGGGGCTTTCGAGCAGGGCCTGGCGAAATTCGTCGAAGGGCATGCCGCCGGAGACGATGAAGATGTTGCGGTCGGTGGGCAACTGGCGAAGGCCCACCGAGACCGGCACCTTCATCGGTCCCTTGAAGTCCATTCGGAGCGGGGAATCGTTGGCCGATCCCATCCACCACCAGTGGACCCCTCCCAGGTGCTGGGTCTCGCGGACGGGGTCGGGCCAGAGCTGGGTGCCGAACTCGTCGAAGAGCTTGAAGGCCTTCAGGTCGAAAGGCAGGCTGACGAAGAGTTGAGCCTGGGCCAGGCTGCCCCGGGTCCGCACGAACCAGGCCATGGGACGTCCGTCCTCCAGTTCCCACAGGAACATCCGGACTTCCTCCCCCACCGCCACCCTCTCCTTGAACCGCGCCCCGCGCAGCAGCGGCATGCCGCTCACCGACAGGTTGTAGTCGATTTCAATGGGCCGGGACCAGCCCAGGTAGGTGCCCACCATGGCCTTCCAGGTGGTGGCGCACTGTTCGAATCCCTCGCCAAAGGCCAGGGCTTCGACCCTTTGGGGATCGACCTGTAGCCGCCGCTTCTTGAACTCCCGCTCGATTTCCAGGGCGATCATGCGGTTGTAGAAGATGACTTCCAGCGCCTGGGCGTTCCAGGTGTCGCTGTTGTGCCGGACGGCCTCCAGCAGGTCGTCCAGCAGCTCGATCTTCACCGCGTCGGGGAGCAGTTGGCGGTAGTCCACCTCGTGGTTGGCCGAGGGGCTCTCCGAGCGGACGATCACACAGCGGCGCCCCAGCCGTTGCAGTCCTTCTTTCTCCAGCGCCTGCATCGCGGGCCGGTTTCCGATGGGGTAGATGATCAGCGCCTCGTCCGGTCCCATGGCCCGGATGTATTCCTTCTGTTTCCGGTTGACCCGCCGTTCCCACTCCAGAATCTCGTAGAACTCCTGCTTGTCGTACCAGGCGCCGCCCCGATAGGTGAAGGACTGGTAGAGGAAATCGGGCCGCATGCGGCCCCCTTCCGCCAGGGCCAGGTCCCAGCAGACGGGGTGGATCAGAAAGCTGACCTTGGAAATGTGGACAGGGGAGTCCGCCCCGGTCGAATCCTGCGCCGCGGCGCCGGCCACCGGGCCATTTGACAAGAACAGGAGCAACGACAGAAGCGGTAGCAGGAGAGCCCGCACCGTTCGCACCCAGATGTGTTCGAGATCCATCACCGAAGATGATTCCTGCCGCGTCATTGCACCCCGACTCGAAGCCCAGAGAAGAAAATAAAAAAGCCCTGTCCGCCCGCCGTGACGTGGGTCAGGTGAGAGCTGCGAAGCTGCGGTTGACGTAGGTAGGCCACGGAAACGCTTACTACAGGCCATCCTTATAGAGCTGCGTAGCTGCGGCTCAGGGTAGCCCCGGGTGGCAACCCGGGGTCGTATGGGTTTTGCGCCAACCCAGCCGCGTATGCGGCGAATCAGGTGCACCCTTCCGGAACGCAACACCCTTCAGACGTAATACGGTTATTCACTCTTCACCTATCCGCGCCACCCCTCCATACAATGGGGCGGCCGATACAGGACGAAACAGCGACGTTTTACGCCAATATCCCCTCCACCACCCGTGCCGGGAACTCGTCGGTGAGGCGCTCATTGCGCCCTTCGCGCCGGTAGACCAGGTCGCGGTGGTTCATTCCCAGCAGGTGCAGGATGGTGGCGTGCAGGTCGTGCACGCTGACCGGGTTGTCGACGGCGCGGTGGCCCAGCTCGTCGGTGCCGCCGTAGACCGTTCCCCCCTTGATTCCGGCGCCCGCCAGCCAGACGCTGAATCCGGGCGGGCCGTGGTCCCGGCCCGCCGCTTTGTCGGGATGCTGGGAGAGCGGCAGTCGCCCGAACTCGCCACCCCACACCACCAGGGTGCTGTCCCACAGGCCTCGCTGCTTCAGGTCGGTCAGCAGGGCGTGAACGGGCTTGTCGGTTTTCCCACAGGCGTAACGCAGGCCACCCGTCAGGTTCTGGTGCTGGTCCCAGATCTGCTCCTCGATGTAGAGCTGGACCATGCGGACCCCTCGTTCCACCAGCCGGCGGGCCATCAGGCAGCGACGCCCGTAGGATTCCGTGGCCTCGTCGTTCAAGCCGTACATCTCGTGCGTCGCTGGACTCTCCTGGGAGAGGTCCAGGGCGTCGCTGGCGGCGATCTGCATGCGGGCGGCCAGCTCGTAATTGGTGATGCGGGCCTGCAGCTCCGGCTGGCCCGGGTGTCGGTGCAGGTGGCTCCGGTCCAGCCGGGTGAGGATCGACCGGGCCATGTTCAACACCGGACCGGGGAATTCCTCCTTGGGCTGAAGGTTGAGCAGGGGCGATCCCTTCGATTTCAAGCGGGTTCCCTGGTAGATGGGCGGCAGCCATCCCGCCTGCCAGTTCTGAGTCCCGTTCACCGGGAGCATCTTGGGGTCGTCCAGCACCACGTAGGCGGGAAGATTCTGGTTCTCGCTGCCCAGACCGTAGACCACCCAGGACCCCAGGCTGGGGCGTCCCACGATGGTCCGTCCCGACTGCATGAGGAAAATGGCGGGCTCATGGTTGAAGTGCTTGGTGAACATGGAACGAACCAGGGCGATGTCGTCCACCTTGCGGGACAGGAAGGGAAGGAGTTCCGATATCTCCATTCCGCACTGGCCCCGTTTTTTGAACTCGAAGGGGGAGGACATCAGGGTGCCGATCGAGGCGATCTGTTCCACGTCATTGGTCAGGTCGCGGCCCGGCGGCTGCCCCTCATACTTCTTCAGCATGGGCTTGGGATCGAACAGATCGATCTGGCTGGGGCCGCCGTTCATGAAGAGGTGGATCACCGACTTGGCCCTCGGCTCGAAGTGAGGTCTCCGCGGTTTCAGGTCGGGCGCCTGCCCGCTGTCGGCCAGCAGGGGTTGGGCGGTCAAGAGGTCCCTTCCCAGCAGGTAGGCCAGGGCCCCCCCCATAAATCCGTTGCCCAGGCTGGAAAACAGCTCCCTGCGGGAGGGCAGAGGCGCCGCCGTTTCCGCGGACTCCCGGCTCGGAAGGTTGGACTCCAAACGGGTTCGGTCCCCAGGTCTCATGGTTTCCTCACTCAATAGAAAATAAATTCCGCCGAGTTCAGCATGGCGTGACAAAAAGTGGACAGGGCCAACCAGCGGGCGCGCGACCGCTTGGGCTCGGCCGGCGTGTGGTCCTCCAGGTGCTCGACCCAGTGCCGGTCCAGTTGCCCGATTTCCTCAAGGGCCGCCGCTTTCTCGGCGGCGGTGGGCCAGCGGGACAGGGCGGCCAGGTAGACCTGCTCCACCTGTCTCTCCAGGTCGCTGCCCACGGCGTCGATGACCCGGCCCGCGAAGTGGCGGGCGCTCTTGCGGGCCAACTGGCTGTTCCAGAGTTGCAGCGCCTGCGAGGTGACCATCGATTGGGAGCGCTTGACGCAGTTGGGGTTGAGCTCGGGGGCGTCGAAGGTGTCCAGCATGGTCAGGGGGGTAGTGCGGCGCTGCAGCATGTAGACGCTACGCCGGCAACCGGCCGTGGTGCACTGGCTTGTAACCTCGCCGTCTTCCTGGACCTCGACCTCATCCGCCGGTCCGAAGGGAGTGGAATCCAGCCGGCCGGAAATCTTCAGGATCGAGTCGCGCAAGGCCTCGGCATCCAGCCGTTGCAGGGGAAAGTGGGAGAGCAGGGAGTTGTCCGAATGACCGTTGGCTGCCTCCCGACCCGGGCTGCCTGAAGATTGGCGGTAGGCGCTGGAGGTCATGATCAGCCGGTGCATGGCCTTCACGCTCCAGCCTCGCTCGACGAACTCGGTGGCCAGCCAGTCCAGCAGCTCGGGATGGGACGGGGCGGCCCCCAGCTTTCCGAAGTTGCCGGGCGTGGTCACCAGGCCCCTGCCGAAATGGTGTTGCCAGATGCGGTTCACCATCACCCGGGCCGTCAGGGGATGATCGGGTTGTCCCAGCCACCTGGCTAGGGCCAGACGCCGCCCGCTGCTCCATTCGGGCTTGGCGATGCGGTAGGGCCGGGTTTGCGCCTGAAGCGCCGAAGGGACTCCGGGCTCGACGAAATCGCCGGGGCGGGTGTGCTCCCCCCGAGCCAGCAGGTAGTTCGGCGTGGGTTTCCCCGGCATGTCGAACAGGGCCCGGATGGATGGATGGCGCCGCAGCTTCTTTTCGGCCTTCTTCACCGCTTCATTGACCTTGCCCGCCTCTTCTCGATACTCCTCGAAGCGTTTCTCCAACTCGCCGGCTTCCAGCGTGAGAAACTCCTGGAAGGCCTCCACCAGGTATTTCTGCAGCTCGCTACGATTGTCTTCTGAGACCTTTGTGGCAGCCTCCACGTCCGCCCGCAATGCTTCCGGAATCTTTTCGCTCTTTTCCCGCAGCAGTCGCTCCCTGAAGGGGGCCGCCTTTTCTTCCAGAGAACGCTTCAGACGCTTGATCTCCTGCTCCACCGGACCGTTGTTCCGCTTCACCTCCCGAAGTTCTTCCTCCGATCCGTAACGCAGCAGCCGTTTGGGGAAGGGGCCACCGGCCGGTGCCAGCAGAGGCTCCTGGGGGATCAGCCAGTCGTAGGGATCGTAGGCCGAGCGCAGGATGGCGCTGAAGCGATAGAAGTCGCGCTGGGGGAGCGGGTCGTACTTGTGATCGTGGCAGCGGGCGCAGGCCATGGTCAGGCCCATCACCGTCGAGCTCAGCACCTCGACCTGGTCGGCCACCACGTCCAGCCGCTCGGGGACGAAGTTCTGGGCTCCCGACCAGGTGCCGTCGGGCGCCATGCGCAGGAAGCCGGTGGCGATCAGAGGTTCCACCTCATCGGGAGTCAGGGAATCGAGCTTTCGGTAGTCCACCAACTCATCTCCCGCGATCTGCTCCAGCAGGAATCGGTCGTAGGGTTTGTCGTCGTTGAAGGCTCGGATGACGTAGTCCCGGTAGCGGTAGGCGTGGGGCCGCAGATTGTCGGCATGGACCTTTCCTTCGGAGTCGGCGTAACCGGCCGCATCCAGCCAGTAGCGGCCCCAGCGTTCCCCGTAGTGGGCGGAATCCAAAAGCCGGTCGACCAGCCGTTCAAAGGCTTGAGGGTCGGAGTCCCGGTGGTAGGCCCTGACCTCGTCGGGGGTGGGGGGCAGGCCCACCAGGTCCAGGTAGGCCCGTCGCATCAGGGCCAGGCGGTCGGCCGGGGGAGCAAAGCCGAGCCCGCGGGCCTCCAGCTTTTCCAACAGAAAGGCGTCGATCGGGTTCCGAACCCGCTCGCTTCGGGCGACCCGGGGAGGGGCAGGCCTTCGGGGCGGCTGCAAGGACCAGAGCTCCGGGGTCTCCTGCTTGCCGGTGGATCCCTTGGAGGCTCCCGAGGCCCCGTTTGGCGAGCCTTCCGGGGCTCCGTCGGCAATCCAGCGGCGCAGTTTCTCCAGCTCGGGCGAGGTGACAGGGCGGACGCAGAACCGGGAATAGTCCTTGGGAGGCGGCATCTCCTCGGCCCGGATGCGCTGCAGCAGCAGGCTCTCTTCGGGCTTGCCGGGAACCATGGCCGGCCCCGACTTCCCGCCCTTCAGGATGCTGGCGCGGGTGCGCAGGTCCAGGCCGGCTTCCCGGGTTCTGCGGCCGTGGCAGATCAGGCAGCGCACGTGCAGAATGGGCACCAGCACGTCGTGGCTGGTGACGGCGGGTTTCAGGTCCTTTCCGGCCTGGAAGGCCGCGGGATCCTGGCCGTCGGCCAGGGCGCCCTGGTCGATCCAGCTCCGGATCGTTTCCAGTTCGCCGGGCTCCAGCGGATCCTGACCCAGCGGCATCTCCCCCGACTTTACCTTCTGAAAAAGCAGGCTCTGCTCGGCCGATCCCGGAACGACCGATGGCCCCGAGGCCCCGCCCTCGAGAAGGCTCTCCAGAGAGCCGAGTTCGAGCTCACCCTGCGCGGCTTGCGGGTTGTGACAAGCCACGCACCTGGCCTGCAGCAGGGGCAGAATCCGGGTCTCGAAGCCTGGGTAAGGGTCGGTCTCAGCCGCCGTGGCGATGGCGCCCGGTAACAGCGCCAACCAGGCAGTCAACAACGATAGGCGGAAAAGAGACGCTCGGGACAGCAGCGCAGCCATGGGATTGGCCTCGTGGGGGTCGTCCTCTGTGGGTCTAGATTAGTGAAGCAGGACGGTGGAGTCAAGAGGCCGGGCCTTGACGAATTTCGCAGACCGGGGAGCGAACACGCCGCCGTGAGACTCACATCGATAGTTTACATCGATGCACAGGATTAACTCTGCGATGGGAGGAGGTGCCCCCGGGAGCGCGGGCGTCCCGCCCGCATGCGCTGCCGTTACGTGCCGCTCAGTTTCCTTCGGATGCAGCACCCGGCACAACTTTTCCTATCTCTCGCACTTCAACCAACCAACGCCGCCCCCGCCCCGTACCGAAATCACTCCATGGGGAGGAAAAAAGCAATGCCGTAGGATGACGGACCCCCCCGGGAGCGCGGGCGTCCCGCCCGCATGCACTGCCGTAGCGTACTGCTCAGTTTCCTTCGGATGCAGCACCCGGCACAACTTTTCCTATCTCTCGCACTTCAACCAACCAACGCCGCCCCCGCCCCGTACCGAAATCACTCCATGGGGAGGAAAAAAGCAATGCCGTAGGATGACGGACCCACCCGGGAGCGCGGGCGTCCCGCCCGCATGCGCTGCCGTTACGTGCCGCTCAGTTT
>VXMN01000341.1 GCA_009841055.1 Acidobacteriota bacterium | reverse complement strand
CTGAAGGAGCAACCGGAAAAACCTACAATGTGAGGTTAAGAACGCAACCGAGCGACGATGTCACCGTAGCCGTGGAAATCGAGTCCGGAGGAGACTCTCGGGTCCAGAAAAGCGTATCTTCCCTCACCTTTACCACTACCGACTGGAACAGGAATCAAGACGTTCGGGTTTCTGCGGAGGAACAGACAGGCACGGCAACCGGTCAGGCAAGGATTACCAATACACCATCCTCGTCCTATGGCGGTTCTGCCGTCGATGTCACAGTCAACGTTGCTGACGACGATACCGACGGGTGCGAAGCATCCGTCACGCCCACCCGCCTCACCATCGATGAAGGCGAGAACGATGGCGGCCATTACGATGTGGTGCTGGCCGCAAAGCCGACGGCCAGCGTCACCATCACGCTGGACCTTACAGGCGACCCCGGCCTTTCGGCAGACAGATCGTCCCTCAGATTCACCAGCGGGAACTGGAATAATCCCCAACGGGTGACGATCGAGGCTGGTGAAGATGCCGACGCCAACGACGGCCGAGCAACCATCGGCCACACGGCGTCCAGCACGGATGAGGGGTGTTCAGGCATATCCATCTCCAGCGTGTCCGTGGAAATCCGCGACAACGATGAGCCGCCACCATTGCCTGGGATCACCCTCTCAAGCGATGAGGCCAGTGTTTCGGAACCGGACGGGACGTTGATGGTCACCGTTGCAGTTGCCGGCGGTGAAGAGCCGTCCGACGACCTGACGGTCAACCTGACTCATTCAGGTCAAGCTGTCAACGGAGCCGACTATACGGTGGCCGCGCTGACTATTAGAAGCGGAGCAACCTCAGGTGAAGCGGAGCTGAGCGTAGTCGATGACCCTGTCGTCGAGGGTACCGAGGAGATAAGGCTCATCGCCGGCGCCGTCGGCTACCGGGACAGCGCCCCGCTTTCCCTGGATCTGACCGATGACGATTCGGCTGGCGTGTCGATCACACCGACCCAGTTGGCCATTGCCGAGGGAGGCAGCGACTCCTACGAGGTGGTCCTGACCTCCCGGCCTTCCCACGACGTGACCGTTTCCATCACCCACAGCGGGGACCGGGACATCGGCATCGATGAGCAGGAGTTGACCTTTACCGGCTCCGACTGGAGCACTGCGCAGACGGTGATGGTTACAGCAGCCCAAGACGACGACGCCATCGATGACACGGGGACATTCAGCCACACGGCATCCAGCACCGATGCGGACTACAACGGGATCACGGTCTCAGAAGTGGAGGTCAATGTAACCGACGACGAGACTCCAGGTGTGTCGATCACGCCAACGCAACTGAGCATCGCCGAGGGAGGTCGAGACACATACGAAGTGGCATTGGCCTCTCAGCCTACCCACGACGTCACGCTAAACATCACTCACAGTGGAGACCAGGACATCAGCATCGATGCACGGGCGCTGACCTTCACCGACACCGACTGGAAGACGGCGCAGCCGGTGACGGTCTCGGTCTCACATGACGACGATGCCACGGACGACGCAGCCACACTCAGCCATACCGTTGTCAGCACGGACTCGGACTACAACGGGATTACGGTATCGGAGGTGGCCGTGGCTGCCACAGACGATGAGACTGCAGGCGTGTCAATTGCACCGACGCAACTGACCATTGCCGAGGGAGGCAGCGACTCCTACGAGGTGTTTCTGACCTCGCAACCCTCCCATGACGTGACCATCACCATCAGTCCCAGCGGCGACGGGGATATCAGCATCCATGACCGGGAGTTGGTCTTCACTGACTCCGACTGGGACACGGCGCAAACGGTGACGGTCCTGGCCTTGCAGGATGACGACGCCATCGATGACACGGGGACACTCAGCCACGCGGTGGCCAGCACCGATTCGGACTACAACGGAACCGCGGGTTTGGATGTGGACATCACCGTCACAGACGATGAGACCGCAGGCGTGTCAATTACACCGACAGAGCTGACCATCTCCGAAGGAGGCAGCGGCGGCTACCAGGTAGTCCTGACCTCCCAACCCGCCCACGAGGTCGTGGTCATCGTCGGTCACAATGGCGATGCAGATATAGACAGCAACGCGGACAGGCTGACATTCACGCCTTCCGACTGGGACACGGCGCAGAAGGTTACGGTCGTGGCTTTAGAGGATGACGACGCCATCGATGACACGGGGACATTCAGCCACACGGCATCCAGCACCGATGCGGACTACAACGGGATCACGGTTCCGGAAGTGAACGTCACTGCAACCGATGACGAGACGGCCAACGTGTCGATCACGCCGACACTTCTGGCCCTCTCTGAAGGAGGCAGCGACGGCTACCGGATGGCCCTGACTTCGCAGCCAGCCCGCAACGTGACCGTCGCCATCACCCGCAACGGGGACCCGGATATCGGCATCGATGCAGCCTCCTTGACCTTTACGGCAACAAATTGGAACGATCCTCAGGTCGTAACTGTCAAAGCCTCTCCCGACGATGACGCGGTCAACGACACCGCAACGTTGGTCCACTCATCCACCAGCTTGGACGGGGCCTATGATGGATTGATTTTGAGCGATGTGCGGATCTCTGCGAGTGACGACGACAGTGCCAGCGTCGGCATTTCGCCCACCACCTTGTCAATTCCTGAAGGCGGGTCGGGATTCTACACCGTTGTGCTGAAGAGCAGGCCCGCACACACCGTCTATCTCACAGTCAGGAGTGACAACCGAGAATTGACTCCTTCGCCGGCCTCACTGACCTTCGACCCGAATGACTGGAACGCTCCACAGACGGTGTGGGCACGGGTGGCTCAAGATGACGATGCCTCTGACGAGAAAGCCCGGTTCAGCCATGCCGCTGCCAGCGCGGACCCGAATTACCAGGGAATTCCAGTGGACGAGGTCAGGATCACGGTCAGCGACAATGATTCGGCCGGTGTGAAGGTCACGCCCACCCGATTGGCAATGCCCGAGGACGCCTCCACAACCTATACTGTAGCGCTGACCTCGAGGCCGTCCCAGCCGGTTGTCGTCGCACTTAGCCATAGCGGCGATCCGGACATATCCGCGAACGTGGACCAGGTGACCTTCTCGCCCTCGGGATGGGACGCCCCCGGCACCGTTATCGTTCAAGCCTCACGGGATTGGGATGCAGTCGACGACACCGCTACCCTGAGGCACACCGCCAGTAGTTCAGATTCAACCTATGACGTTGTGTCGGTTGACCCGGTGCGGATCACGGTCAACGACCTTGATTCCGCGGGAGTAGTTGTCTCTCCCCTGAATCTCGGCATTGACGAGGGAGCTTCCCGGACGTACTCAGTGGTGCTGACCTCGAAGCCGACCCAGGGCGTGGTCATTGAGGTTGAACGAAGTGGAGACGAGGATGTTGTTCCCCAGCCCGACTCCTTGACCTTTGACGTTTCAAACTGGAATGAACCCCAGACGGTCACCGTTCAAGCCCTGCAGGATCCGGACGCCGTGGATGACATGGCTATCCTGGGCCACTCAACCACCAGCTCGGACAGCGCGTATGCCGGTTTGGCGGTCCCGGATGTCTCGGTATCGGTCATCGACGATGACGCAGCCGGGGTGAGCGTCGCTCCCCAAGAACTCACCATACAGGAGGGAGAAGCCGATACACTCACGGTAGTGCTGGAAAGCAAGCCCTCGGCCGAGGTTCATCTCTCCCTGAGAAGCAACAACAACGACATCGCCACCTCGCCGGTCTCCTTGACCTTCAGCCCGGCAACCTGGTCCACCAGTCAAGAGGTGTCGGTTCCGGTTGCCCAGGATGACGATGCTACCCACGAGGTTGGCACTTTGACCCTTTCGGCCACGAGTCGCGATTCCACCTATCAGGGGATTCCCGTCCCTTCTGTTTCAGTCGATGTTACCGACGACGACAACGCCGGCGTCAGGGTCGTGCCCAATCCTCACATCAGCGTCCCCGAGGGCGAATCCGCCACCTATACCGTCGTTCTGCTCTCTCAGCCTATGGCTGCCGTGGCAGTCGCAATCTCAAGCTCCAATCCCCAGATGCTGGCAGCCGCCCGGGATGAAGTGTTCTTTACCCGGGACAACTGGAGTGTTGCTCAAACCGTCGACTTTGACACGTTCCACGACGACAATACCCTGGATGAAAACGAGGTGTTCAGCCATAGCGCAAAGAGTCTCGATCCAAATTACAAGAGCATCTCGGTCGTGCCGCTCCGGGTTACCATTACCGACCGCACCGCCGAAGAACTCACCCATACGCTTCCAGTGCTCTTGTCGGCCATGTCCGGGGCGCTGGCGGAGAGCATACAAACAGCCGTTGAATCCCGTTTCGAACGCCGGCGCCAGTTGCAACGCATGAAGCAGGAACAGGGCTGGTGGATGCCAACCTACTATCAGGATCGATCCCGGCATTCGCCAGGATTCGATTCTTCCGGCGGACCTGAGACGGGACCGATCCTTTCTCGGACTTCATTCGGCGTGCCTCTTGCAGGCAATTCCTTCGCTGGAAGCTACTGGCGACCCGTGTTGTGGGGGTACGGTGATTTCCAGCACTTCAACGGCAACAACTCGCTGGTCGACTTCCGAGGAGGACTGAGAGCGACCCACGTCGGTATGGACTTTTTTTCCAACCGCCAAGTGGTGGCGGGTCTTTCCTTTGCGCGAAGCTGGGGCGCGATGAGTTATAGCGACGACCGAGAGGGGCGACTGGCAGGCAGCTTCAACACACTCCATCCCTATCTCTACTGGCAGCCTCACCCCCGCCTGAGCCTTTGGGGAATCGGCGGCACCGGACGCGGTGCCGTCGATCTCATGGACCCTCGACTGGCGCACGTCTTCGACGCCGAATTCCGGATGTGGGCCACGGGACTTCGCTCTCTTCTGACCAAGCCCGGCAAGAACGAGCTGGCCCTTCGTCTGGATGGATTCATGTCCAACATGGGGATCGACCCCTATGAGCGGATTGACGAGGTGTACGGGGGCGCGTCGCGAGCCCGGGCCATGCTGGAGGTTGTCCACCAACGCGGTGGAAGGAAGCGATCCATTAGTCTCAAGAGTGAAATAGGCGGTCGACTGGATCGAGGGGAGGCGGTGCACGGCACGGCCATGGAAACTGGTCTGCGCTTGGGTTTCATCGACAATCCCACCGGTCTGGGCCTGGCCCTGCAGGGTCGAATGCTGCTCATTCACGATGGAGGCTACCGGGACTGGGGAGCCGGACTGCAAGCAAGTTGGGATCCGGGGAACAAGCGGCGGGGTCTGCGTATGTCAGCCGCTGCCTCCCATGGACAAGATGGCAGGGGTGGAGCGGCTTTGTGGGACGGCTCCAGTTCCTACGGCTTTGCGCGTGGCCGGGGTAGGGGACTGCCCTCAAGTCCCGTTCCCGTGAGCCGGATCGACAGCGAAGCCGCCTACGGCATGGCGGTGCTGCAGGGAAGAGGATTGCTGACCCCCTTCAGCCGCCTACGCTGGACCGGCCACGGAAAGCAATTGAGTGTCGGGAGTGAGTTTGGCCTTCAACCCTCCAGTCCCGACTCCAATCCCTTGAACCTGGAACTGGAAGGGGTTCGAGGGAAAAGCAGCCGTGGCAGGGACATAGGGGTGCGCATCCGCATGTCCATTCCGTTCTGAGCCGGGTCACCCGGCGGGAAGTGCAGGTCAACCCTCTCAACTCCCCCTGAACCTGACCGGCAGCGACTTCGGAGTGCGCAGCGAGACGCCCTCCTGCCACTCCGGCGCCGGATTCTCCAACGTTAGTTCCGGCAGCCGCAGCAGGGCCAGGAAGGCGATTTGCCCTTCGATGCGGGCCAGGGGCGCGCCCAGGCAGTGGTGGACGCCGTAGCCGAAGGCCACGTGGCGGTTGTTGCGGCGGAGGATGTCGAAGCGGTCGGGTTGGGGGAACTGCTGCGGGTCGCGGTTGGCGGCTCCCTGCATGGCCCAGATGCGCTGTCCCCGGCGCAGTGTTTTGCCTCGCAGCTCGAAGTCGGTTGTCACCACCCGGGAAATGCGTTGGATGGGGCCGTCGTAGCGCAGGCATTCCTCGACGGCAGGGGCGATCAGGGCCGGGTTCTGTTGCAGCTTGCTCATCTGGTCGGGGTGCCGCAGCAGGGCCGGCAGGCCGTTGCCGATCAGGCCGGTGGTGGTGTCGTGGCCGGCCTCCAGCAGGAAGGAGCAGATGCCGAACAGCTCGGCCTGGCTGAGCCGGTCCCCCTCGGCCTCGACCGCGATCAGGTCGCTGATGAGGTCGGCGCGCGGGTGCCGCCGGCGCTGCTCGAACAGCCCGGCCAGGTAGCCGGTCAGCTCCAGGACGCTCCGGTTGGTGCGCCGGGCAATGGCGGGGTAGTCGGCGCCCACCCCTTCCATGAAGACGGTGAGGTCGTCGGCCCAACGCTTGAACCGGTCCCGGTCTTCCGGGGGTACTCCCAGCAGCTCGGCGATCACGATGGCCGGCAGCGGGTAGGCGAATATCGTTCAGTGATTGCCAGTCTCTCGCCATGATTCAAGCTCCACCCCTGGGCCTTGGGTTCCTGCAACTCCGGCCGCTCGACGCGCCCGGTATTCCCTTGGCCGTCTTCCTTCAAGCCGGGTTTTCCTCAAACAGAAACCGCATTCTCCGGGCCGCCAGCATGCAGCCGGCCAGCAGGAGGATGAGAAAAACGTAGCCCCACACCCCCTGGTAGCTTGCCATGGCCCTGACGGCAGTGAAGAGGAAGGCGCTGCCGGCCGCCAGGTTGACGGCCTGGAGGAAGGCGGGTGCGCGCAGCGGCCGGGGAAGGAACCTGCGGTCCACCCAGAGGTTGGCGAAGCAGAAGAAGCTGGCCACGAAGCTGGTGAAGATGCCTGCCGGGGTGACGATGTCCAGCAGGTCGAACCCGGGCTCCACCGCCCCGGTCTGCTGCAGCCGGCGGAGGGTCCAGAGAATGATCAGGGCCGGTATGAGCGTCCAGCCGTAAGCGGCCGCCCGCAGCAGCCGGTGGTTCACCCGCCGCCGCAGGGCGGGCAGGCTGTCCAGGTAGGAAGACCAGAGACGGTAGGCCATCTCGGGTCCGCCCAGCAGAATGCCGAAGAAGGCCAGGAAGATGGCCAGGTCGTAGAGGGGCTTGAGCCAGCCGGCCAGGCCGGTCAGGAAGGCCGCCTGGTGGCTGACCAGCTCCAGCCCGTCCGGGACCAGGCGCTGCGGCTGCAGGATGATCGCTCCCATCAGGGTAAAGGCCACCGCGATCAGGACCACGCAGACGAAGCTGGTGACGGTGTCGATCAGCGCCGCCCGGATCCATATCCGCCCCGGGTGGCTGCTTTGGGCGGCCACCTCCCTCAGTTGGTCTCCCGCCACGGCCGGCAGGTGGCTGCGCCCCCAGCGTTTTTCCCGCAGGAAGGCCACGTAGGCGAGGTAGTCTTCGGTGCCCCCGCCGATGACGGCCACGTAGACCAGTACTTCCACCCATTCCGATCGCTGGCTCAGCTTGGGAACCACCTGGAAGGCCCACTCCGGGTACTGCAGCGCATGGGGAATCAGGAATCCCTCGAGGGCGGCCGGCCAGTCGGGGCGGACGTAGAATACGGCCACGAAGACAGCCAGCAGCATGATCGCCAGGATGAGGAGCTGGGCCTTTTCCAGGAAGCGGTAGCCGCCCCGCCAGAGGAGGGCGAGGGCCACCAGCACCCAGGTGGTGGCCCAGAAGCAGTGGTCGGCGTACCCCGAGACCTGGGCGCTGTGGGTCCCCAGGATCCCCGACAGCCAGGAGTACCAGAGCGGCAGGCAGAGGACGGCCACCGCCACGATGGAGAGGGGAAGCCACCCGCGCGGGCCGGGCAGGTGGGTCCAGCGCTGAAACGGATGGGCGCCGCTGAGGATCATGTGGCGCATGGCGGCATAGGCCATGCCCCACTTCAGCAGGGCCACCGCCGGATAGATCCACAGAAGCTGGTAGCCGAAGAGGGCGCCGCCCCGGGAGGGGAAGACGATCTCTCCGCTGCCCACCGTCACCGAGGCCACGATGGCGCCCGGTCCGAAGAAACGGAACCAGGCCAGGGGATTGCGCGACCGGAGCGCTGCCGGGGGATCGGTGATGCGGGTCTCTTCCGGGGCCGCTTCGCCCGGAGGCGGACCGCTGCTGCCGGGTGCTTCGGATTCCGGATGGGGCATGCTCGACCCGCCTTCGCCCGGGGCTTGGCCCGGCCTGGGCTCAGGACTTCCCCTTCCCGTCCCACAGGGTCAGGCCCTGGAGCGCGGCCCTGGAGGAGGCAGGGAACGCCAGGCTGATCAGGTAGCCGGGAATGACCGTGCCCGCGAAGCTGACAAAGGTCAGCCAGAACTTGGAAATCTGCTCGACGGTGGCGGCGGTGTAGGGGTCGGGCCCTCCCGGCAGCAGCAGCCACTGCCCGTCGACCTGGAACAGCCAGTACTTGGCCACCAGCACCAGTCCGTAGCCCACCAGCGCTCCCAGGGAGGTTCCCCAACCGGTGGCACGCCGGGTGGCGGTCCCCAGGACGAACATGCCCACCGCGCACCCGAAGAACGGGGCCGCCACCGTAGCCATGGTGCCCACGATGGTGTCCTGTCCTGTCAGGAACTGGGCCAGCACCGCGATGACGACGGCCCAGATCAGCGTCAGGCCGCGGGCCAGCCGCAGGCACTGGCCGTCGGGAGCATCGGGCCGGATCAGCCGCTTGTAGTAGTCCTCCACGCAGACCGTGCTGATGGTGTGGGTTCCCGAATCGATGCTCGACATGGCTGCCGCGAAGATGGCCGCCAGGATGAGGCCCGCCAGGCCGCCGTGCATTTCGTTCAGGACGAAGTGGGGGAAAGCCCGGTCGGCGCTCCCGATCCCCACGGCCAGCTCAGGGTTCAACTGGTGGTGGGCGTAGAGCGCCAGCCCCAGGCCGTAGATCAGCACGGTGACCGGGATCGACAGGAAGGGCTTGAACCACACCGCCCGCCGGGCATCCCGCAGGGACCCGCAGGAGAGGTAGCGCTGCATGCTGACCTGGTCGGTCAGGTTGGCGACGCCGTTGACGGCGCCAGCGGTCACGGCCATCCAGACGGTGATGCGGGTGGTGGGGTCCAGGCTGAAGTTGAACATCCGCAGCTTGTCGTCGCGGACCATCACCGCCAGCAGCTCGGAGGCCGGGTCCTTCCAGAAGATCAGGGCGACCGCGGCGGCCAGGCCCAGGGTGAAGAGGAAGAACTGCAGGACGTCGGTCCAGATAATGGCCTTCATGCCGCCCACCAGGGTATAGGCGGTGGCCACCGCCGTGGTCAGGACGATGGAAACGGCGGGCTCGATTCCGGTGAGCTCCTCGATGGCCAGGGAGACGGCCACTACAATGGTGGCCATCCAGGCCAGGCGGGAGATGATGAAGACCGCGCTGGCCAGGAGCCGGGTGGGAAAGTTGAACCTCAGTTCCAGGTACTCGTAGATGGAGGTCACCTTCAGTCGATAGAAGAAGTCCAGAAACAGGTAGACCGCCAGGGGCACGCACAGAAAGCCGCAGATGCTGAAGAGGAGGTACTGCAGGTCGTATCCGTAGGCCTCGCCCGGGGTGCCCAGGTAGCTGATGGCCGACAGCAGGCTGGCCAACTGGGAGATGCCGACCGACACCCAGCCCATGGATCGGCCCGCCAGCAGGAAGTTGTCTGAGCTGGCCTGCTGGCGCGAGAATCCGAAGCCGATGGCCAGCACCAGCAGGGCGTAGGCCACGATCAACCCGTAGTCCATCCACTGCAGTTGAATCTGGCAGAGCAAGGCCAACGGCGAGACCTCCCGGTGGGGTCGTTACCCGACCGTCGAACAGGGAAGGCGGGAAGGGCATTGTACACCCTGGCTCGACGGTTGGGTTACCGAACCTTGGGGCGGCGGGATGGGCGGGGCAGCCGGCAGGTACCCGCCGGGCTTGACCATCTCCCGGCGGTGCGGTAACTTCGGTCGCGTTTTTTCCATGCCAAGTGACCATTGGAGGGCTCATATCCATGAAAGTCGTCCTCGACAGCGAAGCCGACCGCGAGTTTGTCGCGGAGCTCAGAAACTCTTTTCCTTCAGTCAACTTCTGCGAGGCTCCTACCCAGGCCGATCAGATCCGTGAGATCCCCGACGCCGAGGTCCTGTTCGGGGCCATCACCCCGGCCGTCTTCGAGGTGGCCGAAAAGCTGCGCTGGTGCCACTTCGTGGGAGCCGGTTTCGACCCGCTGGTGCGCGGCAATCCCGCCTTCGTGGCCAGCGACGTGGTGCTGACCAACGCGCCCGCCACCCATGCCATCGCCATGGCCGACCACGTCATGGCCATGATCCTGATGCTGGCCCACCGGATGGTGGACATGCTGGACGATCAGCGGGCCCGCCGCTGGGACGTCGCCAAGTACCGGGCCCAGATTACGGAGCTCGACGGAACCACCATGGGAATTCTGGCCCTGGGCGCCATCGGGCGGGCCGTGGCCGTGCGGGCCCGGGCCTTCGGCATGCGGGTCTACGGCGTGGACGTGAAGCCCATGGAGCCGCCGCCGGGTGTGACCGAGGCCTGGACTCTCGATAGCCTGGACCGGTTGCTCGAGATCTCCGACTGGTTCGTGGTGACGGCGCCCCTCACCGACGGCACCGCCGGGCTGCTGAACCGGGAGAGAATCGGCCGGCTCAAGCAGGGCGGCCGCCTGATCGTCATCTCCCGGGGCGGCATCGTGGACGAGGCGGCGGTGGCGGAGGGGCTGCGGTCGGGGAGCATCGCCGGGGCCGGCTTCGACGCCACCAAGCCCGAACCCCCGGCGGACGACAGCCCGCTGTGGGACATGCCCAACGTCCTGATCTCCCCCCACGTCTCCGGCGACTCCCCCGAGACCTGGGAGCGCCGCTACCGGATCTTCAAGGACAACCTGGCCCGCTACCTCAAGGGAGAGCCCCTGCTGAACATCTGCGACAAGCGGGCAGGGTTCTGAGCGGGCCCGGGCCGGCGGGTTGGCGGCCCGGTGCAGGTCGCTGTGGGGCGTAGGGCGCTGATTCTCCCTGAACTACCAAAACGGGTAGGGAATGGGACGGCGCCCTTGCAGTAAAGTAGGTTGGATCCCACAGCGGCATGACAAAAACAACCAAGCGCCATTCAGGCATTGCCGCACAC
>VXMN01000127.1 GCA_009841055.1 Acidobacteriota bacterium | reverse complement strand
CGCCCCCCCCCCCGGGCGGCGGCGGGGGGGCGGGCCGGGGCCCCCGGCGGGCCCCCCCCGCCCCCCCCGGGCCCCGGGGGGGGGGGGGCGCCCCCCCCCCGCTCCCGGGTGGGCTTCATCCCGTGACGTCGTCGCGCCAAAGGAGGTCCATCGATCTTCGTGTCCATTCGTGTTCATTCGTAGCTCGTCTTCATTAGCCACCGGGTGATTTTCCTCTGCAGGATCTGCCCGGCTGGGCGCTCGCGACCACCTCTTCCAGAAAATCCTGCATCCGGTCGTGGTGCGACCCCTTCCAATAGACGCGTTCGCACTGGGGACACCACCGGAATTCCCGGTAATGCTCCCGTGTCCGCGGCAGCAGCCTGGAAGCTACCTCTTCCCCGGGGACTGGCCGGATCTTCTCGTTGCAGCGCAGGCACCGGCTGAAGGGCTCCAGCTTGTCCCAAAGGCCGAATCGCCGCACGACTTCCATGAGCTGAAGCCGCGGACTCGTCTCCCGGATCCAGTATCCGTAGGTAACCTGGCTCCGTTTCAGCAGACCCCGATCGCGGGTCAGCAGGACACGGCGCTCGGTGTAGGACAGGTGGGCCAGGCTCTCGTCCTCGAAGTCTCTCCGGTAGTGACTGTCGAATCCCAACAGGCGCAGGAAGGAAGCCAGCTTCCCCAGGTGGACGTCCAGAACAAAACGGAGGGTCGGCAGCGGTCGAGGGCGGACCCGCAGGATCGGTCCGACATCGATGGATTCGAACCGGGGATAGACGCCGATCCTGTCTCCGTCACGGACGCGGTAGCTGAAGTCCACCGAATCTCCGTTGGCCAGAATCAGATCCACCTCGGTGTGGGGCACACCCAGGGACTCCATCATGTCCTTGACCGATACCTGTCCGCCGAAGGCATGGTCAAAGCCCCCGGCGCCGCGCCTGGTCCTTGAGGCCGGCAGGCAATCTTGCAACTCCGAATAGAATCGCAGATGAACGGTGGCCATTACCAGATGTAGTCCTTGGCCGTCGGTCTCTTGTCGAACCCGTCCAGAACGTGCACGACCCGGATCTTCTTGAGGCTGACCGGAGAGAGCTGTCCGATGGGCAGATAGACGATCTTGCGCCCCATCCTGGAGGCAACCGTGCGAAATACGGATCGGGGCGGACGGGCTGCCACGTAGACCACAAGACTCTCCAGAGTGTAGTCCAGACCCGCCAGCAGCAGGGTTTCCGCCTTGCTTTCCGCCATCCCGTAATCCGGGTCCTGCCAGACGTCCAGCATGCGGCGCGGCGGATAGGAGAGCAGGAAACCGCCATACTCCGCCCGGGCAATCCCGGGACCCACGATCCGCTCGTAAGGGTTGGTGGAATAGAAGGCCATGTCCGATTCCTGGGCATGCTCCCCCAGCCAGGTGGTGCACCAGTGGTAGCGGTTCTCCCGGTCCTCGTCGAAGACGACCACCACGGCCCCGACCTCGCCGGAAACCCGCTGGTTTTCCCGCACGTACAGTTGCCCCTGGTGCCAGTTCCGCAGGGTCTCGCGGACGTCGATGCCGTCCAGCAGGGAGGTCTTGAAGACTTCCACCCTGGACCGTTCCGCCGAAAGGACGCTTTTCCCCTTCTTTTTGAGGAATGCCCCGTAGTCTTCCAGAACCAGGTCCTCGGGAGGGTAGGAACAGATGCCGGTGCCATCGAACTGACGCGCCCACTCACCCGGGGCCGACTCCCTTCGACGGCCCCTCAGACCATAAGGGCGCACCCTGGCCTTGCGCCGGGGCAGCCGGCGCCTGAGCTGGATTCGCCTCATGTTGGCGTAGAGTTCTTCTCCCGAAATCCTGACGGTCATGAGATCCGACTGGACCCTCTGGTGAGGAGCGCCGCCCGCCAGTTCCCAGAGATCCCAGGCGTAGTTGTCGTCCACCACCGAACGGGCTGAAACCGTAAGGTCAAAGAGGCCGGCCACCAGTTGCCGGTCCAGAAAGGCCAAGTTTCGAGCGTAGCGTGCGAGCAGGCGTCGTTGCCAATGAGAGACCTTTTCGCCCGTGGCGGAGCCGTATCGGCTTTCCGATTCGGCCAGCAGCCGAAACACCATGCGCTGGCGGTCGATGCTCCCGATGCCTGCAACCGGCGCATTCTCCTCGGAAGCATTGGCGCGCCGAGGCGACTTGGCTCGCCATCTCACCCTCCTGGCCGTTCGTTCCACGATGGACTCCAGGGATTGCAGCGGATCCTCCACCCCGGAAGTGATCACCCTGAAGGGTTGTTTGTCGGGCCCGGGAGGCGGGTCGGGTTCGACTGTCTTGGCCTTCCCGGACCGCGAGGGTTGGCGGCAGCGCTCGTAGACAGCCTGGAAAAAGGGAGGTTCCAGAAGCACTTCGGCCAGGCACTCGGGGTGGAGGTTGAGCACCTGAACTCCGGTCCGTCGCTGGTGCGCCAGGGGCTCGGCCTGGGGTTTTTCCAGGGCCTCGAGCACCAGGGGAAAGAGGCTCAGGGAAAGCACTACCCAGACGATTTGGCGCCCCGGGAGCGCTTGCAGCCTCCAGGCCATGCCTTGAGCCTGCCGGCGAAGCTGGTGACCGGCAGGTCGGGGACAGGCAAGCCAGCTCTCCACATACTTCGTATAGCCAATTCGCCGAACCGCGTAGGAGTCGGGATAATTCTCCGGGGGATGGGCCGGCCGGTCCAGGTCGGGTTCCACGAAGTGAAGAGCGGCTTTGACCTCGTGGCCGCTGCGGAGGGCCTCCATGAAGGGATCGGTAATTTCCACCGGGACGTAGACGGCATCCTGTCCGGATTTGTCCGGGTAGAGGATCACCGAAACCTCCGGCAACCGGCTCACGGCCCGGAGCGTCGCCGCCTTCAGCGTTCGGGGCAGCTCGACGGCGATCCGGCTGGGACGATGGGCCAGGACGGCCCGTCGAACTTCGGCGGCGAACTCCATTCGCCCGGGAACCACCGGCAGAAAGCGAAAGCGCCCTCGCCGCCAGCCGTCCTCCTGTTCAGCGCCGCCCATAACGGAGGGCCTCCTGGCCGAGGGTCTGCAGGATGGCGGTCTCCAGCGCCCGGGCGCGGCCCCGCCCGGGAGACATTTCGGTCAGCTTGATGGCGAATCGGGCGATGTTGATTCCATCCCGCACGGTGTAGCGCTCGTCGGCCTCATGGGCCGCCTGCAGAAAATCGGTGACGTAATCCAGGAGCTCCTGCTCGGCAAAGGGCAGATTCTCGCGAAGGATGTGCAGCTCTTCCTCCCGCTCCGGGAACTCCAGCAGGATTTGAGGCTGCAGCCGGGAATGAATGTATTCCGGCAGCTCGAAGGTGGACGCGTCGTCATTCATGGTGGCCACCAGGCGAAAATTGGGATGGGCCTTGATCTTGATCCCGGCCACGATGGATTCCACGTATCGCCGATTGTCAAGCAGCGGGGCCAGGCTGGCCCAACTCTTTTCGCTCATGCGATTGCCCTCGTCCAGAATCACGACTCCTCCCCTCACCATGGCGGTCACCAAGGGCGAGGCCACGTAGCGAAGCTTTCCTTGCGCCTCGATCACCGGGGTGACCAGCAAGTCCTCGGGACGGGTGTCCAGGGTCGCCTGCAGGATATAGACTTCCCTTCCCAGCCGCTTGCCCACGGCGTAAGCCAGGGTCGTCTTCCCCACGCCCGGTTTTCCCAGCAGCCGGGGGTTCATCGGCACATCCTGGTTGTTGACAACCATCCAGGCGGCCATGAGCTGTCGAATGAGCTCCTCCTGGCCAACCCATTGAATGGGCAGTTCATCCGGATGGGCCAGGAAAATGCGGACGCCGTCGATGTCCGCGCTGTGAAGGTTTTGGGGGGATTGCGGGGTCATCGGCAAAACGGAGTTATCGACTAAGGGCACGTCTTGCTATAATTCGGTTCAGGATTATAGCAGGCTGCCTTCGAACGGTGGGGGCCGGGTTCGAAGCCATTTTCCCGGTGCATCGGTGCAGCCAGGAGCCATTGTATGACCAAGGCCGCCAATAACGGCCTGCAGGCATCCGACAATTTTGTGCCCCCTTCTCTTCTCCCGACCGTATTCCTCCCGGAAGCACTTCTTTTCCAGCACAGACAGCCTCCCCGGGCCAGAGCGATGATAGCCGTTCGTCTGACAGTTCCTCTCCTTGTCCTGCTCTGGGTGATTCCCCAGGAACTGGAGCCCCGGAACCTGGCGGAGGTCGCCAGGAAGGAACGCAGTCGTTGGGCTCAACTGCCCAATACCGCCGTGACTCATACCAACGAGGCCCTGCGTTCCCGCCCCGGCCGGCCGGCGCTTCCCACTTCAGACAGGACGAAACCCGGTGCGTCCCCGAACCGCTCCTTCCGTGTCCCGGACTCCTCCGGGCCGACCCGTGCGGAGCGCCGCTGGAGCCGGCGCTTTCTCCAGGTCAAAGCCAGGCTGGCGGCCGCCGAACAGCGTCACGAGGCCCTGCGGGCAAAGCTGGACGATCTGAACCTCAAGCTACAGGGCGATCCATTCCGCCAGACCACGGTAACCGACCCGGCTCATGTCTATGGCCCGCTGATCGCCCAGGCGGTGCGCCGGCTCGAACGGAGCCGGCAGGCCCTCTCCAGCGCCCGGCAGGAACTGGCCGACCTTCGCGAGCACCTGCGTACAAGCGGCGATCCCCGGTCATGGGAGAATTCCGAGGCCGCCCTGACTCACCGGCCCGTTGGGGGAACCGCCGAAGGGGCGGAGGGCCCCGAGCTCAGGGATCGAACCTACTGGCAACGGCAACTGAGCCGGCTCGAGCAGCGCTTCCGCTCACGAATCGCCCCGCTGGAAATCGAGCGGTTTCAGCTGGTGCATCGGCGCATCCCGCAAAAAGGGGAGTCTCTGGATGTTGACAGCACTCAGGGCCTGGGCCTGCCCCCGGGAGTCCCGGACATCAACCGTCGAATCCGGCAACTGAGGAGCCGGAAAACCGAGGAGAAACGAGCCCTGGTGGAACGCGCCCTGCGGTCCGGTGCCCTGCCGGGGTGGTTTCGCTGATTCCTGAACGCCGTCCCACTGCTTGTAGAGGTAGACGATGGCCATGTTGCGCTCCAGGAAGAAAAGACCCGCCGGAAAGAAGTCCAGGACAAAGGCCAGGTGGTGGCACTGGCCCTGGTTTCATTCGACCTGGTCCAAGGTGTTGCTCACCTTGGGAGTTTTCGCATTCGTCGCGGTCAGCTTTGTCCTGATCGACACCTACCAGCAGTTCTCCCGGCAAATTGACCGCAAGATTTCCGGGGAGATTTTTCTCAATACCGCCAAGGTCTATACCGCTCCGCTGGAGATCTATCCCGGCCAGCCCATAGGCCTCTCCCAGGTCACGGACTACCTGGTGGCTGCAGGGTACAGCCCGAACCAACCCGAGGAGGGTGCGCAGGGGCACTACGCTGCAAGCGGAGAAGGACTGCAAATCTATCCGGGAGATCATGCCTACGGAGCAAGCGCCGGGGCGGTCCGGATCGAGTTCGACGAAGACGGCATCGAAAACATTGTCTCCCTGTCCGACCGGAGTCTGCTCGAATTCTACGATCTGGAACCCCGGCTGATAACCCACCTGTTCGACAAGAGTCGTGAAAAGCGCCGCCTGATCGAGTATTGGGAAATCCCTCAGGTGCTCCGGGACGCCGTGCTGGCGATCGAGGACCGCCGCTTCTTCTCACACTACGGATTCGATCCCATCGCCCTGGTCAGCGTGGCTCTGGGGGGCTTTGAACGGGGAGCCAGCACCATCACCCAGCAACTGGTGCGATCTTCCAGCTTCTGGTTGACACGGGAGAGGCGGGTGATCCGCAAGGCCAAAGAAATTTACATGTCTACCATCCTGGAGACACGCCTGTCCAAGGAGGAAATCTTCACCCTCTACTCCAACGACATCTACCTGGGACAGAGCGGGTCCTTCAGTATCAACGGATTCGGTGAAGCCGCCACCGCCTACTTCAACAAGGACATCAAGGACCTCAACCTGCCGGAAGCCGCCCTGCTGGCGGGACTGATTCAATCCCCCAATCGTTACAGTCCCACCAGGCGTCCGGAAAGAGCCATGCGTCGCCGAAACGTGGTGTTGATGGCAATGCTGGAAACCGGCAGCATCACGCCGGAACAGTATCAGGCAGCCGTAAAGGCGCCCCTGGAGGTCGCTCCCCACAGCGTCGATCAGAACGACGCCCCCTACTTCGTGGACATGCTCAAGGACCGCCTGCTGCAGACCTACTCCGACGAGGAACTGCTCACCAAGCGCTTCAAGGTCTACACCACCCTGGACGCCGACCTGCAATCCATTGCCTACAAGGTCGTGCGGGACGGCGCCGAACTGGCGGACCAGACCCGGGCCCATCGGCAACGGCGTGGTCCCAGGGCCCGATGGGATCCGTCCACCCACCCGACGTATGAAATCGCTGCCGATGAGCGGGTGCAAGTCTGCCTGATTGCCCTGGATGCCGTCACCGGAGAGATTCGAGCCCTGGTGGGCGGACGGGATTACGGGACCAGCCAGTTGAATCGGGTGACTTACGCCAAGCGGCAACCCGGCTCCATCTTCAAGCCCTTCGTCTTCGCTGCCGCCATCAACTCGGCCATCGAACACACCGAACCCCTGGTCACGCCCTCGACCATGGTGGAAGACATCAAGACGGTCTTCGACTTCAATGAGGAACCCTACGAGCCCAACAATTACGGGGAAAAATTCTTCGGGCCTGTGACCCTGCGACGGGCGCTCACCAAGTCACTCAACGTGGCCACCATAAAATTCGCCGAAATGATCGGTTGGCAGAAGGTGGTCGATCTGGCGATATCCGCCGGCATGAACGACCGCATCCTGGCCACTCCGGCAGCCGCCCTGGGTTCCTACGAGGTCACTCCCCTGGAGATGGCGGAGGCTTTCACCATCTTCGCCAATCAGGGTATTCGGGTGGAGCCTCGGATCATTCGCGACGTGGTCAATGGTGACGGCGCGACCATCTTCAGCTCGGAGATCTCGTCGGAAGAGGTGATCGACCCGAGCGTGGCCTACCTCATGACCAACCTGATGGAAGGGGTGATCAATCGGGGTACCGGCATCCGGGCTCGGCTGATGGGCTTTCGGAAGCCGGCGGCGGGCAAGACCGGGACCTCCCATGACGGCTGGTTTGCCGGCTACACCAGCGGGCTGCTCTGCATTGTCTGGGTGGGATTTGACGACAATCGGGAACTGATGCTGGAGGGGTCCACGTCGGCCCTGCCCATCTGGACGGACTTCATGAAGCAGGCCACCCAACTGCAACCCTGGCTGGCCGAGGATGAATTCGAGCCCCCGGAGGAAGGCATGGTTCGGGTTCACATCGATGAAGAGACGGGACTGCTGGCCACGCCCGAATGTCGGAGCGTCATTTTCGAGCACTACATCGCCGGCAGCGAACCGACCCAGCGCTGCAGCCATTCCGCCCACGAGTGGCTCTACGACCAGCGCCAACTGAGCAACGAGGCCGGCGCCACCCACGACGAAACGGAACAGCCCGCACAGCCCCCTACCAAAAAGAGCAATCGCTTCAAAAGAATTTTCTCAAAGATTTTCTGACGGAAATCAGTCGGCAATCACTCCCTCCTGAGGGCAAGTCGCAGAAGCCGAGCTGCCAGGCAAGGGCAGATAGGGAGGGAGTTGCGGATCCTCACTGCAGATCGATATTTTATTTATTTACATCGATATACAGGATGGACAGGATGAACAGGAAGAGAGATTCCCGCAAACGAAATTGGCACGGCCGATGACCCGGTGCGGACTTACGGATACCCAGGATTACAGGACACCAGGCTCCTAAGACCCAATCCTGGAAATCCTGTGCATCGATGTGAATTATCCCTGGATTTCACGAGGCGGAGTAGAACAGGCCGTCAGGCAGCGGGACGAACTACCACCGGGACAGGCCTTCGTTTCCATTACTCGAAACGCCGGGCCAGCCTGTCCACCACCAGCCGGCCGATGTTCAGGCAGGCAGTAGCTGCCGGTGAGGGCGCGTTGCACACGTTCAGGACTCGAGAGGTCTCCCGGATATCGAAGTCATACACCAGGCTTCCCTGGGGGCTGAGCGCCTGCGCCCGGATGCCCGCCGGCGCCGGGTTCAGGTCACCGGTGGTGATCTCAGGCACCAGCCGCTGCAGGGCTCTCACGAAGGCTTTCTTGCTGATGGAGCGCCACATTTCCTCCACGCCCACCCGCCAGTACTTCCGGGCCATCCTCAGAAAACCCGGATAGGTCAGCGATTCGAACAGATCCCGCAGGTTCACATCGGTGATTCGATAGCCCTCCCGCGCGAAGGCCAGGACGGCGTTGGGTCCGCATTCCACGCCTCCGGAAATCATTCGGGTGAAGTGGACGCCCAGGAAGGGGAAGCTGGGATCGGGGACGGGATAGATCAAGCCCTGGCACAGGTGGTGCGCTTCCGGCTTGAGCTCATAGTATTCTCCGCGAAAGGGCACGATCCTGGCTTCGGGCCGGGTGCCGCTGAGCCTGGCCACCCGGTCGGACTGCAACCCGGTGCAATTCACCACGTAGCCGGCCTCGAACGTCTCGCCCTGAGACGTCCGCACCCGCACCTTGGAAGCATTCGAGTTGATGGCGGTCACCCGGCTGTTGGTGACTACCGCCCCTCCGCTATCCAGCAAGCATCGAACCAGCGCCTCGCACACCTGGGTGTAGTCGATGATGCCAGCATCGGGAACGTGAATGGCCCGGATGCCGCGAACGGCCGGTTCCAACTCCTTGAGCCGCTCCGGACCCACCAGGGTGCAGCGAACACCGTTGGCCTGCCCGTTTCGATAGATGGCCTCCAGGCGGGGAAGCTCCTCCTCCTTGACGGCCACGATGACCTTCCCGCACAGGGCGTAGGGAACGCCCTGCCGATCGCAGAATTTCTGCAGAATGCGCTTGCCGTCCAGGCAGTTGCGGGCTTTGAGGGAGCCCGGCTGGTAGTAGACGCCCGAGTGCAGCACCCCGGAATTGCGACCGGTCTGGTGCCGGGCCACCGCCGCTTCCTTCTCCAATACCAGCACCCGTTTACCGGGGAATCGCCGGGTGAGATCGTAGGCGGTGGCCAGGCCCACGATCCCGCCTCCGACAATGATGACCTCCGCCCGTTCCATCGGCTGTCCTGCCCTCCCTGAAACAACTAAGGGTTATCCACAAAGGCCAAAAAAGAAATCCACGAAGGGACAGGAAGAACGACGAAGGCACACGAAGGTCATGATCGGGACGACACCACCCGGGAGCGCGGGCGTCCCGCCCGCATGCTGTCCCTTTGGTTGTCGCTCAGCTCCTCTCTTGCAACTCTTCGCGCACCGCCTTCACGAACACCTCGAGCATTTCGTCGGCCTGCTCCACCGTCATGGTCAGGGGTGGAGCCAGGCCGATCCAGTGCGGGTCGCAGCGCAAGATCAATCCGTGCTCGATCAATCGCTTCTCGACCTGTTTGCCGAAGCGCCGTTCGTCGGCAAAGGGCTTGCCCGTGTCCATGTCCTCGACAAATTCCACGCAACTGAGCGCGCCCTTGCCGCGGACCTCACCCAGAATCCCCAGTGCCCCGATCTCCTCCCGGAGTCTCTTGCGGATATGCTCACCCACCAAGGCTCCCTTGGGAATCAAACCCTCCTTCTCGATCACCTCGATGACCGCCAGGCCCGCGGCCGTGGCAATGGGGTTGCCCCCGAAGGTGTGCCCGTGGGCGAAGCTGATGTTCCGGCTCTCCTCGCCCCAGAAAGCGGAATAGTGCAACTCGTCCCTGACGATCATGGCGGCCAGGGGCGCGTAGCCGCTGGCGAGTCCCTTGCCGGCGCACAGAATATCGGGGGCGACCCCGAAGGTTTGCGCGGCAAACCAGTTTCCGGTCCGGCCCATGCCCGTGATGATCTCGTCATAAATCAACAGCACGCCGTATCGGGAACAGATCTCCCGCACCCCGTGAAAGTATTCCGCAGGAGGGACGACAATGCCTCCGGTGTTGCTGATGGGCTCCAGGATGAATGCCGCCACCGACTCGGGGCCTTCGTGACGGATCGTATATTCCAGCATGGCGGCGCCGGGATGGGCGCAGGTGGAGCCGGCCGGATCGAAAGGGCCGGGAAAACAGGCAGGCGGGGGAATATGCACGAAACCGGTGAGAAAGGGTCCGAACACCGCCTTGCGCGGTCCCCCCAGCCCGGAGGCCGACATGGCCCCCATGGTTCCCCCGTGGTAGCCCAGGTAGTTGGCGATCACCTTGTACTTGGCCGGGTTGCCGCTCTGGCGATGGTATTGGCGGGCGAACTTGAGAGCCGACTCGGTGGCCTCCGATCCCCCGCTGACCAGCTTGACGGTGTCGAGACCTTCCGGGGTGATTTCGGTCAGCTTCTTGGCGAATCGAACGGTGGTGTCCGAAACGGCGTGCAGCGGCGCCACGAAGCTGACCCGTTCCTGCTGCTTGCGGATGGCCTCGATGACGTGTTCGTTTCCATGGCCGATATTGACCACGTAGATCCCGGACACACCGTCGATGTAGCGCTTGCCGTCCACGTCCGTCAGGTACACCCCGCGGGCTTCCCGGATGATCAACGGATTGGCGGAAAAGACCTTCATCTGCTGCAGATCCAGCAGCAGGTGTCGGACGTCGTTACCGGCAATAAGGGCAGGAGACATGGTTACCCCGCATTTGTCACCGGGACATTCCCGGTGCGATCAATGTTGTCAAGGAGAGAGGAACTTCCTCAGGCGCCTCCGAACGGGCTCCGGCGCAGGGCCTCCTGGATGATGGATTCAGGCACTTCGTATTTGCCGACGGCTATGTTTCCCTGGTAGCCCACATCCTGGATGCCGATGGGGCTGGTGTAGAAGGCGTCGACGGTCATTTTGCGCAGCCATTCGAAAAACCGGACTCCGGGCGCAAGATCCGAGACGGGCTGGATGCGATAGTCGCTGAACCCCTGGTAGTCCTCGGAGGCCCCGTACCGGGTGGCCCGGGCTCCCTCCACCTTCTCCGGATCCCCCTCCTCGACCAGGCGATCCAGCAGGGAGGTCTGCTGCTCCTCGGCGGCGTCCAGGAAGGAGGCGCCGTGTTGCCGGCGCATCTGCGCGTCCAGCCAGAGCAGTCCCCCGGTGTAGATGTCGGCCAGCTCCGTATACTTAAAAAAAAACAGGTAGATGAACTCGGGAGCGCCCGCGTCCACGGCGCTTCCCGAATGCTCG
>VXMN01000041.1 GCA_009841055.1 Acidobacteriota bacterium | reverse complement strand
GCATCAGGCTCGTCCTCCAGCGGCGGGGGAGGCGGCGGGGGAGCCTCTTCCATTCATCGGGCTCCTATCAATGTAGGAGGGACGATCTCCGTAAACATCATCGTTGGACTCGGAGGATTGCAGAATAAATCAGGGGGCAATACGTTGTTTGGAGACTTTGTCGCTGGCCGGGGAGGAAGGTCCGGCAGCAGGAGTTTGGGCGGGACTAATGGCGCCGGCTTTCGTGGAGATTCTATTGAGGGTGCATTGGTCGCTAGCGGAGCTGGAGGGGGAAGGGCTAAGAATACCTCGGGCGTTCGTAGCTCCGGAGGCAATGCCTCAGGTGGAACTGGTGGGAATTTCACAGGCGGCGGCGGAGGTGGCGGTGCCTCGGCCTTCGGAAGTGGGGGGAGTGGAGGGTCGACGGGCCGAGGCAATAACGGTCGCGGAAGCGGTGCGGGAGGCGGTGGTGGGGCTAGAAGCTCATCCGGCGGTCGAGGATCGAATGGGTTCTTGGTCATTGAATGGTCAGAGCCACGACAGTCGCCAGAGCCGCCAGAGCCCTCGCCAGGACCCTGAACGCAGCCACATTCCCGGTTGGGGCCGTGCGTTTCGTGAAGGGCCCAGGGGTACCGAGCGATCGATCTCGACGCCAACTGCCAATTTGTGCGATACACGGCGGCTGTGGACGTGATTGGAAAATCTCCGGATCCCTACCGCCATGCCCATCGGGTCTTTTGGACCGTAGACATCGCCACCTGTCACCGGGGGCCAGCATCGATTCAACGCTTGCAGCAACGCTATCCCAACCTACGCCTGATTCACGCTCCCGTCCACGCCAGTTGGCTCAATCAAGTCGAAGTCCATTTCTCCATCGTCCAGCGCAAGGTGCTTGCTCCCAATGACTTTCCCTCCCTGTCGGCTCTCTCCCAGCGCCTGCGGCAGTTCGAACGCAATTCCAAGGCTTGACTCGGTCCTTTTAATGAAGGTTCACCCGAGATCACCTTCGTCAACTCCTTGTGCGTCTCGACCTGCCGCCCAATATGCGTAACAGAACTTATGAATCGGTGTACTTGGTGGCCCTTCGTTTTCCTTCGTGGATAACTCTCTGTTCCCCGTTGCGATTCTTCGTGGATAACTCTATTTTTGAACGCCCTACTTTGCCAATTTCCGCATCGCCGCCAGGTTCTCTCTGGCCGTTTCCAAGGTCGGGTCCAACGCGAGCGCCCGTTCCAGGCTCCGGATGGCCTCTTCCGCTCGGTCCAGAAAATACAAGGCGGCGCCGATGTTGGCGTGAGTGGTTGCCTTATCGGGATCGATCTCCAACTGTCTCCGATACAGATCGAGCGCCTGCCGATAACGCTTCCGCCTGAATTCCGAGGCGGCGACATGCTCGAGCGCCTCCATATTGTGCGAGTCGAGTTGCAGGACCTGCCGGAAGTGCGCCACTCCTGCCTGGGTCCGCCCTAGCCCCTGCAAGGCCTTGCCCAGCAAGAGGTGAATGGATTCCGCTGTTGGCAGGTCCGGTGTCAGGGAGGGCGCAGCCTTGACGAGTGTCAGCGCCTTGCTCAGGGGCTCGACCGCCTCGTCGTATCGGTGGAGTTGAACCAAAATATGGCCCATGAAGGCGTAGGCCAGTGGATAGTTGGGGGCGATCTCGAGCACCGCGCGGTAGCCCTCCAGTGCTTCCTCGTAGCGCCCCTGCTTCATCAATGTCTCGGCCATGAAGCGGCGTCCGTTCCTGTGACGGGGATCGATCTCCAGGGCGCGGTGCAGGATCTCCTCGGCCTCCACGAAGCGTTCCGCCCGAACAAGTGCGACGCCCAGGATGGTATGGGTATCGGCGTTATCGGGCTGGTTTTGCACGGCAATCCGGGCCGCGGCTAGGGCTTCCTCCGGACGGCCATCCTGGATCAACGCGGTGCTAAGGTTGTAGTGAGCCTTCCAAGCCCTTGGGTTGAGTGAGACGACATGGCTGAAGAAGGTGGCCTCGTCCTTATAGATTCCCGCCTGGCGCCAGGTCATGGTTCCCAGAAGCGCCAGCGACACCCCCACAAGGACCGCCGCCCCCCACCTCAATCGGCCCGAAAGCCGGCCGGCGCGGTTCCAGGCGGCGCCGACCAGGACGCCGATGACCCCGATTCCGGCCAGGTATTGAAAGCGGTCGGCCACAAAGGAGTACTCCATGTAGTCGTGATTCACGAAGCCCAGCACCGGTGACAGCGTCACCGCAAAGAACACGGCACCGGCCAGGGGCCCGCGCCCGATCCTGTGGCGCAGGAACCACAGCGTTGCCGCCAGAGCCGCCGCCCCAGCCAGGTACAGCCATGCCCAAGGGTCCCCCAGGCTGATGTCCCAGCGCGGGTAGATCACGGCCAGATCGGCTGGCCATACCAGTTTGCCCGCGTAGAACCAAAGGGCTTGCGAGGCAACCAGCATTCGTTCAGGCAAGGAGTAGTCCAGCAGACCGACCCTCGAAACCATTGAGGAGCGATCGACTGTCGAGGCGAGATCGACTGCCGTGTGGAGCAGCGCCAGCAGGAAGAAGGGCGCCACTAGCTTCAGATCCTGCACCCTGACGCGGCCCTCCTTCCACCACTGTACGATCAACAAGGCGACCGGCAGCGTCACCACGATGGATTTGCTCAGCAGGCCCGCCGCGAAAAGCACCAGAGCCAGGCCGTAGCCCCAGGGTCGGGGTTGTTCCAGGAAGCGCAGCCAGACCAGCACGGCGGCCAGGTAGAACAGGCCGGAGAGAACGTCCTTGCGCTCGATAATCCAGGCCACCGACTCCACGTGGGTCGGGTGCACGGCGAACACCGCGGCCGCAATCCAGGCTCCGGGCACGGCCAGCCGCAGCAGCAGACGCCACACCAGCAAGGTGTTGAACAGGTGCAGCAGCACGTTGACCACGTGATAGCCGGCCGGCTCCAGTCCCCAGATCTTGTGTTCCAGCCAGAAGGTGGTATAGGTCAGCGGCCAGTAGTGCACTTCCCGCTCAATTTGCGGCGGAAAGGACCAGAGAGTGCCGAGACCCGCCCACTCCCGGACTGCCCTGGATTGAGACCAGGCGTGGTCATCCCAGGTGAGGCCGCCCCAAAGCATCGCCGGCAGGTAGCAGACCGCCACCAGCAGGGCGAGGGCCAGGGCCGCCTGGGCCTCCCGGTGCGAGAACCGGTCGAAAAACCGGGTCGGCTCGCCGGGAAGGGGGGAGGATGGCGTCTTTCCGGTCTCTGTCGCGCCGGAGGTGCTTGGTTGAGGTGAGGAAGCCGGCTTCGAGGCCAGTCGCTGGCGCCGACTCGGCCTGGCTTTCTTTTTCGACACCATCGGCTACGGCCCTTCCTGGTCCACAAATCGGATTCCGTAAGCATTCGGCGGCGTAGGGGAGTCCGGGTCAATTTGCCTCATGATCCGTACACTGCCTGTGGTCACCAAGATGGGGGCATAGTCTGTCCATGGCAGGGCTGGAGTTTCGTTGTCGTCCCGGCGCAAGATGCGCACGTCTCCGAACTCCTGCTCCAGGGAGAATCCGGGGACGGAAAAGCCGGGGTCCGCGGAAACGATATGGCTAACCCAGAAAGAAGCGGTCTCCAGGTTCATCTTGAGACCACTCCCTGTGCGCCTATCGTAGTAGGGTATCTTGCGGTGAAGGTAATAGTACCCCGGGAGATTGATGAAGCCACGGTCGGTCTGCCATACCCCGGTCACACCGGGTGCGCGAGCAAGATAGCGATAGGTGGGGAAGATCGGATCCTGGTTGCGGACGAAGCCCACCGCTCCGGTTTCACTCGACCAGGCTCGGTACACCTGGTCCTGGTAGGGCAGCTCATTAACGACTCCCGCCAGCGAAACCGCCGCAAACACCGCGGCTGCGAATCCGGCAAGCAGGCGTCGTCTGGTCCCGCGCGCCACCAACCCCGCAGCCAGGTCGGAGCCTACCAGCAGCCAGAGCGGAATGACGGCAAAGACAAAACGGTACTCCTTGTGTTCTTGCAGGGAATGGGCGAGCAGGACCAAGGCGATCAGCCCCAGCAGCAATCCGTAGCGCCGCAGCCGGCGCAATGCCGCCGCCAGGCACAGCAAGCTCAATCCCAGGCTTGCCAGAGCGAGCCACAAGAGGAACTGGTAGGCTGCACTCTCGCCGGCTCGCGTCGGGCCGAGAATGAGGTTGAAGCGGATGTTGGTGACGTAGGAGTGGAAGAGGCCGCCATCCCAGGTGATGGCGTCGAACAGGCCAAAGGCCACGGCGAACCCGGCCGCAGCCAGTGTGAACTGAATCCTCTTTCCCGTGCGCAAAAACACGGTCCCCAGCAGCACCAGCGCAAGCGGTGCATAGTGCAACCGTATGGCCGCCGTAAAGACCCCCAGAAAGGCCGCCGTCCAGATCGTGCGGGCATCGTCCAGGGAGGGCCGAACGCAGAGCGCCAGCAGCGCCAACAGCGGAGCGGTGGCTACGAACTCGGTCATCGGCTTGTGGGCAAAGCCGGCCAGTTCGTACCAGAAGGCGCCGGCCAGCAAGGCCGCCCTGCCGGTGGTTTCACCGAAGTGGCGTCGGGCAAAGAGGTACATGCCCGCTGGAATAGCCAGAGAGATGGCGCAGAAAAACAGCTTGACGCCGCCAACGTACCAGGACGGCTGTCCAAGGCCGACGGCGTCGAACAGCATCAGAACGCCGGCCACGGTTCCGGGCACCAGCCAGGAGCGCCCGCCGTAGAAATACTCCCAGAAGGTGAGGCCGTTTCCGAAGACCAGGCGGTGTGCCGGTTCCAGGTACTGCATGATCTCGTCGGGATGCAGAACGAAGTCAACGGAGAGAGCCACCACCGCCCTGGCTACAAACGCCAGCGCCAGCACCAGCGGCAGATATTTCCAGGGCGGCTCGGTCTGCCTTGGATGCAGCAGAACCTCGATCGCCGACTGTTTCCGCGGCAGGCCGGGCTGAACAGCACCCTGTGGCGTTTGCTGCCGGCTTTTCCTTGCTTTCTTCCGCTTGGTCATTACCGTGAAGTCCGCTTTTTCAGCGTTCCCGAATGCAGGCGATAGACGTAGAAGTTTGCAAGCAGGAAGTTGACCAGGGTGCCGAGGACGACGCCCAACAGGAGCGCCAGCAATCGACGAGAGGCGAAGAAGTCGACCAAGCTCGTCAAGACCGTGTAGCTGCCCACGTTCAGGGTGAGTCCCAGAAGACTGCTGGCCACGAACTTTCCCCATTGACGCACGCGGGGCTCCCGATGGCGCTCGCCGAAGGTGAGGCTCCTGTTGAGGCGCCAGTTCCAGGTGACCGCCGGCCAGAAGGACAGGAAACGAGCCAGGCGGTGCTCGAGGCCGATCCACTGCAGGCCGAGGTAACCGGCAATATCGATCACGAGGCCGCTGGCGCCCACCAGGCCGAAGCAGAGCGCCCGGGCCATCCAGCCGAACTTGAACAGGTACAGACGGCAGAGGTGACGCAGGAATTTGAGCTGCTGTCTCCAGTTCATCTTGCTGGAGCCCAGCCTGCGGTCGCGGAAGTCGATGGGCAGTTCCTTGACCCGCAATTGTCCGCGCACCATGAGCTCCAGGGCGATCTTGTAGCCGATTGGCTGCAAAGTCTGCAGGACCGGAAGCACACGGCGGTCGGTCGCGAAAAACCCGGCCATGGGGTCGGCGCAACTGACCAGTGGAAATGCCATTGAGGTTGCCACGCGGGAATTCAGCAGGCGCCAGGGGCTCCAGGTCTGATCGATGAGACCGCCCGGCGCATAGCGGCTACCGATCACCATGTCGCAATCGCCGTCGAGGGCGGCCAGCAGATCGGCGATGCGCTCGGGCGGGTGGGACAGATCGGCGTCCATTACCACCAGCCGGTCGAATCGGCACAGCCGGATGCCCTCGATCACGGAGAGGGACAGGTCCCGAGGCGGTTGGCGCCGCGTCACCATGCGCACGGGCAGGCGGCCCGCCAGTTCCGCCACTACGGCCTCGCTGCCGTCCTCCGAGTTGTCGTCGACCAGCAGCAGTTCCCAAGAGATTCCGCTGTCGGACAGGGCGGCGTGAATGCGCTCAACCAGGCGAGGGATATTGGCCGCCTCGCGAAAGGTCGGCACGATGATGGAGACTTCCTGGAGGCGAATGGAATTGTCGAGGTCGTTCGGCGCATCCTGCTTGTCGTTCATCCCGGTTCTCGAAGTTCTTTAAGTTACTCTTAAAGAACAAGTTACATCTATTCTGGAAGGAAACCAATGCCCGCACAGTGTACCACCAAACTGCTAGAAGGACATCCCCCCAGGAGCGCGGGCATTCCCGACCCGTGGCAGACCCCTCTCGATCCTCCTCCAACGCCTTAGTGTGTCTTAAGTCGTTCTTCGTGTGTCTTCGTGGATTACTCCTTTTTTGCCGACGCCGCTACTTTTCCGATTCCCGCGCTCTCTTCCGCATCGCTTCCAGGTTGGCTCTGGCCGTTTCCAGCGTGGGATCCAGGGCGAGCGCCTGTTCCAGGCTCCGGATGGCTTCTTGCGTTCGGCCCTGGAGGTACAGGGCTGCGCCGATGTTGGCGTGAGTGCTCGCTCTGTCGGGATCGATCTCCAACTGGGTCCGATACAGACGGAGCGCCTCCCGGTAACGCTTGCGCCTGAAATTCGACGCGGCCACATTCTCGAGCGCCTCCATGTTGTGCGGGTCGAGGTCCAGGGCGCGCCGGAAATGGGCCTCGCCGGCCCGGGGCCGACCGGTTTCCTGCAAGGCCTTGCCCAGGAGGAGATGAAGCGAATGGGGGGTGGGCATGTCCGACGCCGGGGACGATGTGGCCTTGCTAAGTGTCAGGGCTTTGTTCAGGGGCTCGACGGCGTCGGCGTATCGCTGAAGCTGGACCAGGATATCGCCTGTGTAGGCATGCGCCAGTGCATACCTGGGATCGATCTTGACGAGCGCGCGGTAGGCGTCAAGGGCTTCCTCGCGGCGTCCCTGCACTCGTAGCATCCTGGCCAGATGCCGGCGGCTGCTCCTATGGCCGGGGTCGATCTCCAGGGCGCGGCGCAGGATCCGCTCTGCCTCGGTGAATTGTTCCATGGTAATCAGCGCAGAGCCTAGCACGGCGGAGGCATCGGGATGGTCCGGACGCTTTTCCATGGCAATCCGGGCAGCGGCCAGGGCCGCCTCCGGACGGCCTGCCCTGGCCAGGCTGATGCTGAGATGGTAGTGAGCCTTCACCGCCTCAGGGTTGAGAGCGACGATGTGGCTGAAGAAGCTGACGTCGTCCCGGTAGATTCCCGCCTGGCGCCACGTCGTGGTTCCCAGTACCGCCAGCAACACCGCCGCAACGCCTGTCGCCCCCCACTTCAATCGACCCGACAGGGTTCCGGCGCCGTGGATGGCGGCGCCGACGAGGACGGCGATGACCCCAATGCCGGCCAGGTACTGAAAGCGGTCGGCCACCAGGGAGTATTCCATGTAGCCGAAATTCACGAAGCCCAGCAGCGGCGACAGCGTCACCGCAAAGAACAATGCCCCGGCCAGCGGGCCTCGCCCAACCCGGTGGCGCAGGAGCCACAGCGTGGCTGCCAGCGTTGCGGCGGCAGCCAGGTACAGCCATCCCCAAGGGGCCCCCAGGCTGATGTCCCACCGCGGGTAGATCACCGCCAGATCGGTTGGCCAGACCAGCTTGGCCGCGTAGAACCACAAGGCCTGCGACGCGAGCAGCATCCGCTCGGGCAACGAGTATTCCAGCAAACTGTACCTTGAACCGACCGCGTAGAGATCGCCTGCTGTTGTGATGAGCGCCACCAGGAAGAACGGGGCCACCCGCTGCAGATCCCGCGCCGTGACACGGCCCTCCTTCCACCACTGTAGAATCAGCAACGCCGCCGGCAGCGTCACCACGATGGACTTGCTCAACAGGCCCGCCACAAACAGCAGTAGAGCCAGGCCGTAGCGCCAGGGGCGCGGTTGTTCCAGGAAACGCAGCCAGACCAGCACCGCCGCAAGATAGAAAAGACCGGAAAGCACGTCCTTGCGCTCGATAATCCAGGCCACCGACTCCACGTGCACCGGGTGCACGGCGAACACGGCGGCCGCAAGCCAGGCCCCGGGCACGGCCAGGCGCAGCAGCAGACGCCACACCAGCAAGGAGTTCAGCAGGTGCAGTAGCACGTTGACGACGTGATAGCCGGCGGGTTCTAGTCCCCAGATCTTGTGTTCCAGCCAGAAGGTGGTATAGGTCAGCGGCCAGAAGTGGGCCTCGAGGGCAATGCGCGACGGCCAGGACCAGATGACCGGACCACTCCAGCACCGCCCGGGACTTGAACCAGATGAGGTCATCCCAGATCAAGCCACCCCAAAGCATCGCCGGCAAGTAGCAGATCCCTGCCAGCAGGCCGAGTGCCAGGGCCGCCAGTGCGTCCCGGCGCGAGAACCGGTCGAAATACCGGGTCGTCCGGGGAGAAATCGGGAACCCTGGTGTCTTTCCCGTTTCGCCTGCACTGCGGGCGCTCGCTTTCGGCGAGGAAGCTTCCCTCAGGGCCAATCGCTTGCGCTTGCTCGGTCTCGTTCTATTTCTCGGTGACATCCAGTTTCTCTTGGCGCCCCTTGCCTATCCGTCGCAAACCCCTCTCGAACCTCGCCCAACGCCTTCGTGTGACTTCGTGGATAACTCCTTTTTCCCGGCGTCGCTACTCTTCTCTCCTCCTCATCGCCACCAGGTTTTCCCTGGCCGTTTCCAGGGTCGGATCCAGCGCCAGCGCTCGTTCCAGGCTCCGAATGGCTTCATCGGTTCGGCCCAGGAAGTGCAGGGTCGCGCCGATGTTGGCGTGGGTGGTCGCCTTGTCGGGATCGACTTCCAACTGGGTCCGGTACAGGTTGAGCGCTTGTCGGTAACGCTTCCGGCTGAAATGCGAGGCGGCCACCTGCTCAAGTGCCTCCATATTGCGCGGATTGAGTTGCAAGGCTTGCCGAAAGTGCGCCTCCGCCGCCTGAATTCGTCCCAGCCCCTGGAACGCCTTACCCAGGAGGACATGAAGCGAATGCGGTGTCGGCAAGTCCGCCCCCAGGGACTTTCCGGTCCGGCTTAGAGTCAGGGCTCTACTCAGAGCCTCGATCGCCTCGGCGTATCGCTGGAGGTGAAGCGACATTTCGCCCATATAGGCGTGGGCCAGTGCGTACTTGGGGTCGATCTCGAGCACCGCGCGGTAGGCCTCAAGGGCTTCCCGATGGCGTCCTTGCACCCGTAGCATCTTGGCAATTTGCCGGCGAATGTTTTTGTGGTTGGGATCGATCTTCAGGGCGCACCGCAAGACCTCCTCGGCCTCGCCGAATCGTTCCGTGTTGATGAGCGCCTCAGCGAGGACGCCATAGGCGGGGGCACGATCGGGGCGATTGTCTACGGCGATCCGGGCGGCAGCCAAGGCTTCCTCCAGGCGGCCCGCCTTGGTTAACCTGATGCTGAGATTGGCATGAGCGTTCCAGGCCTTGGGGTTGACAGAGACGATGTGGCTGAAGAAGGCGATCTCGTCCCGGTAGATTCCCGCCTGGCGCCAGGTCATGGTTCCCAGAAGCGCCAGCACCACAGCCATGAGACCCGCTGTCCCCCACTTCCACCTGCCCGACAGCCGGCCGGCGCCATATACTGCGGCGCCGACGAGGATCGCTATGACCCCGATGCTGGCCAGGTATTGAAAGCGGTCGGCCACAAAGGAGTACCCCATGTACACGTGATTGACGAAGCCCAGCACCGGCGACAGCGTCACCGCAAAGAACAATGCCCCGGCCAGCGGGCCGCGCCCGATCCTGTGGCGCAGGAGCCACAGCGTTGCCGCGAGTGCCGCCGCCCCGGCCAGGTAGAGCCATGCCCAGGGGTCCACCAGGCTGATGTCCCAGCGCGGGTAGATCACGGCCAGATCGGTTGGCCAGACCAGCTTTGCCGCGTAGAACCACAACGCCCGAGAGGCGACCAGCATCCGCTCCGGAAACGAATAGTCCAGCAGATTGTGCTTTGAACCGACTGAAAATAGATCGACTGCCGTAATGAGCAGTGCCACCAGGAAGAAGGGCGCCACTCGCTGCAGATCCCGCAAGGCGATGCGGTTCTGCTTCCACCAGTGGACGATCAGCAAGGCCACCGGGAGCGTCACCACGATGGATTTGCTCAACAAGCCCGCCGCGAACAGCAGCAGGGCCAAGCCATAGCGCCAGGGTCGCGGTTTTTCCAGGAAGTGCAGCCAGACCAGCACAGCGGCCAGGTAGAAAAGGCCGGAAAGCACGTCCTTGCGCTCGATAATCCAGGCGACCGACTCCACGTGCACGGGATGGACTGCGAACACGGCAGCCACAACCCAGGCCCCGGGCACACCCAGGCGCAGCAGCAGACGCCACAACAGCAGGGAATTCAGCAGGTGCAGCAGCACGTTGACGACGTGATATCCGGCCGGATCCAGTCCCCAGATCTTGTGTTCCAGCCAGAAGGTGGTATAGGTCAGCGGCCAGTAGTGCGCCTCGATTTGCGGCGGCCAGGACCAGAGATCGTTGAGACCGGACCACTCCCGGACCATGCGGGACTGTGACCAGATATGGTCGTCCCAGATCAAGCCGCCCCAAAGCATTGCCGGCAGGTAGCAGATCCCCGCCAGCAGGCCGAGGGCCAGGGCAGCCAGTGTGCTCCGGTGCGAGAAACGGTCAAGCAACCGGTTGGCCTGGTCGTGATCGGGCGAGGACTGTGTCCTATCGGTATCGGCCGCGCCTGAGGCGTTTGCTTGAGGCGAAGAGGCGGGCCCCGAGCGCAAACGCTTCCGTTGAGCTGGTTTGGATTTCTTTCTCGGTGCCATCCTTGTTCTTGTTCCGCCCACTTTTGTGGAACGGTCAGACACGGGTGGACCACACGATCACCCGTTCCTCGCATTTTGGCAAGACACTAGTATTCAAGGAGTTAACCAGATTCTTAGAGGAGAACCAACGTCCGCTCAGTGTAACATCAAACCGCGGGAGTATGAACCCACCCGGGAGCGCGGGCGTCCCGCCCGCAACCTTATTCTTGCAACAGCCTGCCAACCAGTGCCAATCCCTTATAGAGGGCGCCGAACCCGCCCTTGCGGTGTTCGTTGCCACTTTGCCACGTCGTATGCGGGCGGGACGCTCGCGCTCCCGGGTGGGGCCCCCTTCGTGGATAACTCTGTTTACCCTTGCAGCTCCTCCACGATCTCCCGGGCGGCCTGCCGGGCTTTTTCGGGTTGGTCGGGTGGGAAGGAGATGGCGGCTACTACCGGGTGGCCGCCGCCGCCGTAG
>VXMN01000101.1 GCA_009841055.1 Acidobacteriota bacterium | reverse complement strand
GTTTACCGCTGACGGAAATCCCTGCCCTGCCTGAATCCCAGCGCTCGGCCTTCCCTCGAAACTTTGCCCGGATGAAGATCGGAACTCTCATCCTGCTGATTCTGCCCATTCTCTTCGCATTCCCGGAGAGCCGGCCTTCAGAGGAAAAATCCATGAAACCCACCCGGAATCCGGCTGCGGAACCCGAATTTACCAATCGATTGATCCACGAGACCAGCCCTTATCTGCTGCAGCACGCCCACAACCCTGTGGACTGGTACCCCTGGGGAGAGGAAGCTCTCGAAAAGGCCAGGCGGGAAGACAAGCCGATTCTGCTCAGCATCGGATACTCGGCTTGCCACTGGTGCCATGTCATGGAGCGGGAGTCGTTCGAAAACGAAGCCATCGCCGAGGTCATGAACGCCCACTTCGTGAACGTCAAGGTCGATCGCGAGGAACGCCCCGACCTGGACACCCTCTACATGAACTATGTCCAGATGACAACCGGAAGCGGCGGCTGGCCCATGACGGTGTTTCTGACTCCCGACGAGATCCCCTTTTTCGGGGGGACCTATTTCCCTCCCGACGACCGCTTCGGACGCCCGGGATTCGGGCGCCTCTGCCTGGCGCTGGCCGAAGCCTATCGAGAGAAACGGGAGGAGATCGAAGCCCGGGGACCGGAAATCCTGCAGCGCCTGGCGGCCATGAACACCCTGCCGGCGGGCGCCGCCAAGGTGACCGCCGCCAGTCTCGACCAGGCCTTCGACCAGTTGGCCCCTCGTTTCGACCTGACCCATGGTGGATTCAGCGGCGCCCCCAAGTTTCCGGGATCCATGAGCCTGACCTTTCTGCTTCGCCACTTTTCCCGCACCGGCCGCCGCGAAGGGAGCGAATTCGTGGCGCTGACCCTGGAGAAGATGGCCCGGGGGGGCATGTACGACCAACTGGGAGGAGGATTTCACCGCTACTCGGTGGATGAGCGCTGGCTGGTGCCCCATTTCGAGAAGATGCTCTACGACAACGCCCTGCTGAGCCGGCTCTACCTGGAAGCCTATCAGCTCGACCCGCAGCCCCTCTACGCCAGAGTCGTGGAGGAGATCCTGGACTACGTCGTACGGGAGATGCTGAATCCCCAAGGAGGCTTCTACTCGACCCAGGACGCCGACAGCGAAGGCCACGAGGGCAAGTTCTTTGTCTGGACTCCAACCGAGGTCGGGGAGATCCTCGGCGAAGAGGCAAGCAAGGCCTTTTGCCGATACTACGATGTCACCGGCGGGGAAAACTTCGAAGGGTCCAACATCCTGAACGTGCCCCGGCCGCTGGAACAGGTGGCCGGCGAACTGTCATTGTCTCCCGCGGATCTGGCCAGGATCCTTTCCGAGGCCCGGGAACGCCTGTTCCGGGAGCGGGAGAAGCGGATCAAGCCCCACCGTGACGAGAAGATTCTCACCGGCTGGAACGGAATGATGAGCGTCAGCTTCGTGGAAGCCTCGGTGGTCCTGCAGCGGGCCGACTACCTGGAGGTCGCCCGGCGCAATGCCCGCTTCCTGCTCGAGCATCTCTGCCGCGGGGACAGGATATACCGCACCCACAAGGACGGGGTGTCCAAGCTTCCCGGCTACCTCGACGACTACGCCAACCTGGTGGAGCACTTGCTGGCGCTCTACCAGGCCACCGGCGAGCGAGAGTGGCTGGACCGGGCGGTCATCTACAACGACGCCATGCTGGAGCAGTTCTGGGACCGGGAGCAGTCGATCTTCTTCCTCACCGGCAAGGAACACGAGCAACTGCTGACGCCGGTCAGGGACGCCTACGACAACGCCACCCCGGCCGGAAGCTCGGTGGCGGTCTTCAACCTTCTCAAGCTGGCCATCCTGACCGGCAACCTCGAATACCGGGGCATCGCCGAGACCAACCTCGAGACCATGCATCTTCCGCTGACCCGCTATCCCAACGGCTTCGGATACCTGCTGGGGGCCGCCGACTTCTACCTGGGCCCGGTCAAGGAAATCGCCGTGGTGGGCGATCCGGAGTCGGACGAGACCCGACGGCTGCTCGAGGTCGTTCATCGGAAGTTCCTGCCCAACAAGGTGGTGGCCCTCCTGGACCCGAACGACGCCGACGGCGCCAACAAGCTGCCCCTGCTGGAGGGCAAGACGCTGGTCCAGGGCCGGCCGGCCGCCTACGTCTGCGAAAACTACACCTGCAAGGCCCCGGTCACCGAACCCGGCCAACTGGAACTGGAGTTGAGCGGAAAGCGGTGACGGGAGGAAGTGCCCCCCGGGACCGCGGGCGTCCCGCCCGCATGCACCCCCGTTGCGTGACGCTCAGTTTCCCTGGATGCGGCACCCGGCAAGCCAGCGCGCCACCCCGGGAGCAGCAAGAGTGATAGGAGGGGGGACCACCCGGGAGCGCGAGCGTCCCGCCCGCATGCACTCCCGCTACGTGACGCTCAGTTTCCTGCGATGGGGCAACCGGCAAACCGCCGCGCCCCTGCGAGCAGCAAGAGTAATAGGAGGAAGTGCCACCCGGGAGCGCGGGCGTCTCGCCCGCATGCACCGCCGTCGCGTGACGCGCAGTTTCCCCGCGGTGCGGCGCCCGGCAAGCCGGCGCGCCACCCGGGAGCAGCAAGTAGTGATGGAAGGTGGGACCACCCGGGAGCGCGGGCGTCTCGCCCGCATGCACTGCCGTCGCGTGACGCTCAGTTTCCCTGCGATGTGGCACCCGGCCACCCTGTCGGCGACAACGGCATGGGCTCGGTCGAAGCAGAGTCCCGGCGCCGTTGCCGGTCGAGCAGAGTCGAGGAGTTGGGTGAGGCCTTGCAAATGTTGTGCGGGCGGGACGCCCGCGCTCCCGGGTGGGCTTCATTCCTTGACGTCGTCGCAGCCAAGGAACTCCATCAGACTTTGTGTCTACTCGTGGTTCGTCTTCAACACCATCGGCAGTTTCTTCCTCGTATGACCTGCCCAGGAGGGCAGGTGCGGCACTCGTTTGAAACTGCCACCCCATAGGAGCCAACCATCGTTTCAAACTTTCCGGCCCAAACAGGCACCAACCCAACGGCATCACGCCCCCGCAGGATCATTCTCGATTCAGACCCGGGCATTGACGATGCCATGGCCATCCTGCTGGCGGCCCAGTCCCCGGAACTGCGAATCGACGCAATTACCGTAGTCTCCGGAAATGTCCTGGTCGACCAAGGTGTGGAGAACGCGCTCAAGCTGGTCGAACTGGCCGGTCGAACCGAGATCCCGGTGGCCCGGGGAGAAAAATACCCACTCCGGAAAAAGCTGATCACGGCCCCAATCGTGCACGGCAGAAACGGTCTCGGAGAGACGGAACTGCCTCCCCCGGCCAAGACCGCCGAATCGCGTCACGCCGTGGACCTGATCATAGATCTCGTCCGCGTCCACCCGAGACAAATCACCCTGCTGCCCCTGGGGCCACTGACCAATATCGCTCGGGTCCTGCTCAAGCGTCCAGACCTCGCAGAGCAGATCCCTGAGATCATCCTGATGGGAGGCTCCATCGAAGGAGGAAACGCCACCCCCGCCGCTGAGGCCAACATCTACAACGACCCGGAGGCTGCCAAGATCGTCTTCGAATCGGGCATTCCCATCACCATGGTGGGTCTGGGCGCCACTCATCAAACCCTGTTGACACGGTCCCATACGGCCGCTCTCGCCGACAGCCAGTCGCCCATCGCACACTATGTGGCACAGTTAGCCGATTTCTACCTCGCCTTCTCCGAGAGCGTCGGCTTTGAGGGGGCCGCACTACACGATCCGTTGGCAGTAGGCCTGGCAGTGGACTCATCCCTGGCCACAGAGAGCCGCCCCATGCACATCGCCGTGGAGACCCAGGGGCATCTAACCTACGGCGAAACGGTAGCCAATCGCTATCTGCTCAGGGAGTCCGTAGAGGACGCCGGAGACCACTTCGTTCTCACCAGGCTCGAGCCTGTAGAACCCAATGCGAAGGTTCCGGTGCAGATTGACGCCGACCGCTTTCTGCGATTCTTTATGGACCGGATCTGCTCACCGCCGCGGGCTTTGGAGTGAGGACCTGGTAGGAGTAAAATGCATATGAATTCGGGTGCGGCGAGCCGGCCACCCGCGGATCGGAGTTTCCAATGTCAAAGATGGCGAAGTTGTTCTGGTCCGGAGGCTCTCAGGCCGTTCGCCTGCCGAAGGGATTCCGCATGGACGGCGAGGAAGATCGGGGGACTCATAGATTACGCCACGCTTCTTCGTCTTCGGGCGAGGACCATTCGTTAAGAATCTCGGAGAAACCCTTCAGATAGTTGTCCTGCCCCGGCGTCACCTTGCGTACCACCAGATGATCGTCCTCAATCTCGAAAGCAATCACATCACCAACGTGCAGGTTGGCCGCCTCACGGATGCGCTTGGGGATGGTCGTCTGGCCGCGCGTTGTAATCTTTGAGAATTGCATGTTCCTGTTTCACTGAAATTCTTATCCTACAGATAGTAAGGCATACCGGAACTGAATGGTAAGTCCAACCTGGCTGTTCTGCCCTTCCGACCATTTCACACACCAGAGCTGACGAAAAAACGTCCATCGTTGGTGGACCCGATGGCAGCCCGCTCGAAACGCGCCCGAGGAATTGTCTACTGTGAGTTGAAACGGAATTACAGGAGGAGCAGGTACGAGCACAAGAACATACGGTGGCAGATGTACCTTGCAGTCGCCTTACTCGTGACAGATTGGAGCCACTCCGAGACACGAGAAGCCTCCGTCCAACAATTTTCCGGATGAATTGCCAGAACGAGCCCGACGGATGCTAATATCGCTGAGGCGTGCCGGGGAGGGATTCCTGGCCGTAACTCACCGGCCGCCAGTTGCCCCTTCATGTTAGGTGAGATGGTTGAACAAGGAAGTACGGCTAGAGATTCTAATGGGTTGATAGTAAGGAACTAGTGGAGCTCGGTGGATTTCTTTGGATGGAGTTTGGTGGACGAGAAGGGGATCGAACCCTCGACCTCGGCGTTGCGAACGCCGCGCTCTCCCATCTGAGCTACTCGCCCAGGCTGAACGGGTCTGTTTAGCATCTCGGCGCAAAATGAGTCAAGTCATTTGGGCGGGAGAGTCCGTCCGCCGGTCAGCACTCCATCTGCCGACGACGGCTGCCCAAACCTTCCATTCATGAAATTTCTCCTCACCAACGATGACGGCTACGATGCGCCCGGGCTCCAGGCGCTGATCAAGGCGGTCGAGGGTCTGGGGAGATACGTGGTGGGGGCGCCCCACGAACCGCTGTCGGGCTGCAGCCACCAGGTCACCACCCAGGAGCCCATCCGGGTGGAGGCTCGCGGCCTCTCGCGCTACAGCCTCTCGGGAACGCCCGCCGACTGCGTACGTATCGGCCTGCGCCAACTGGCGTCCAATGCCGACTGCGTGCTATCGGGTATCAATCAGGGAGGGAATCTGGGTGCGGACGTCTACTATTCCGGCACGGTAGCGGCCGTTCGGGAAGGCGTGCTGGAGGGCGTGCCGGGCATCGCCGTTTCTCAGTACTGCAAGAAAGACCTTCCCATCGACTGGAACCGCTCGGCCCGATGGGTGCGGCCCCTTCTAAGAAAGCTGCTACAGGCCCCCTGGGCCGCCGGGAGCTTCTGGAACATCAATCTGCCCCACCTGGAACCCGGCCGCCCCGACCCACAAATCGTCTACTGTCCCTTGGATCTGTCCCCTCTTCCGGTCACGTTTCGAATGGAAGGCGCCGGTTTTCTGTACAACGGAAACTACCACCAGCGGCGGTACGCTCCGGGAACGGACGTCGAAGCCTGCTTTCGGGGGGATATCGCCGTGACCCAGGTTCGGTTGGCGTGAGCCGTTGCCTCAGGGTCCCGCGGAGCCGGCGCCCGCGGCGCTGCTCTCTCCGAGCAGCCTGTCGGCGTGCCCGGACGCCAGGTAGCGCTTGGCGCAGGCCTGCACCATGGAAACCATTCCCATCAACCCCATGCTCTTCCCCATGGAGAGGTCCCTGCCGAAGATCCGGTAGACCACCTCCCCGGGCACCCGGGCCAGGCGGGAGGCCGACTCCCCGGACAGGGTCTCGTCCAGGATGACGGCCATGCACTTGGCCGAGATCCCCTGGGGGTTCTCGACGGCGAAATGGAACTTCAGAGCCTGGCTCGGGAGCTCTTCGCACCAGACGTAGGCCTCCGACTCACAGGCCGGCGTCAGGTGCGTCTTGGGAAAGGGACGGGTGGCAATGGACTCGGGTACCGCCTTGAACCGGGAGGCGATGTCGATGAGCATCTGGATGCGCTCGTCGCGGTCTCCCGACAGGTCCAGGTACTCCAGCAGCATCGCCAGTTTTTCCGGATATGGGTCCATGATGGTCCAGGCTCACCCTTGCGGCCTGCGACTGCCTGGCCGGGAATCGCGTCTTACGGCTTTTCGATGGGCACGTTGACCAGGTTGCCCCACTCCGTCCAGCTCCCGTCATAGTTCCTGACTTGCTGGAAGCCGAGCAGATAGGTCAGAACGAACCAGGTGTGGCTGCTGCGTTCCCCGATCCGGCAGTAGGCGACGATGTCGTCCCCAGACTGCAGATTGTTTTCCCCGGTGTAGATGGCTCGCAGCTCGTCGGCGGACTTGAAGCTGCCGTCCTCGTTGGCGGCGCGAGCCCAGGGAATGTTGGCGGCTCCCGGAATGTGCCCCCCGCGCAGGGCGCCTTCGTTGGGGTAGGCCTCCATGTGCAGCCGCTCGCCGGTATATTCCGCCGGGCTTCTCACATCCACCAGGGGTCTTCCGGCCTGGACATGCTCCAGCACCTGGTCGCGAAAGACACGAACCCCGCTGTCGTCCCTCTCCGGCGCCTGGTAGTCGCTGGCGGGATAGTTGGCGGCCTCGGTCACCAGCGGCCGCCCCTCGTTTTGCCATTTCAGGCGCCCCCCGTCCATGATCTTGGCATTGGTATGCCCGAACAGCTGGAACACCCAGAAGGCATAGCAGGCCCACCAGTTACTCTTGTCGCCGTACAGCACAACCGTCGTCTCCCGGGTGGCGCCGATCCGCCGCATCAGGGCTTCAAACCCCGACCTGTCCAGGTAGTCCCGGCGCAGCGGATGGTTCAGGTCGCGGGTCCAATCGACTTCCACGGCTCCCGGGATGTGCCCGGAGGCATAGAGCAGCGGGTCCTCGTTGGATTCGGCAAACCTGAGATTGGGATCGTTCAAATGCTCCGACACCCAATCGGTCGACACCAGGGCGTCGGTGCTGGCGTATCCTCGTTCTTCAATGGCAGACATAACGCGTCCCTCCTTGTAAGGTTTTCCAGAGTTATACCATAGACTTTGCCGGTCGTCTTTCCATCCGCCCCTCACCGGGACCGAATCGCCCTCGAGCGGGCCTCACCAGCCCACGGGCCGGCCCTCGTTCTGTTCGTCCAGCCACTCCCGGAGCGGAGCAAAGTAATCCAGAATTGCGGTGGCATCCATCTCCCGTTCTCCGGTCAATGCCTCCAGCGCCTCCGGCCAGGGCCGGCTGATCCCCATGGCGAGCATGGCGCGCAGGCGCTTTCCGGCAGGCTCGCTCCCGTAAATGGAACATCGATGGAGCCTGTCCTCGCAGCCGGCTTCCCGGGCCAGGGCTCGATGGAATTGAAACTGCAGGATTTGGGCCAGAAAGTAGCGGGTATAGGGCACGTTGGCCGGCACATGGTACTTGGCGCCCGGGTCGAAATCGTCTTCGCTGCGGGCCACGGGAGGCGCGATGCCCTGGTACTTGCCTCTCAGCTCCCACCAGGCCTGATTGTAGCGGTCGGGAGGAATTTCACCGGAGAATACCTTCCAGCGCCACTGATCCACCAGCAGGCCGAAGGGAAGGAAGGCGATCTTGTCCAGCGCCTGGCGCAACAGCAACCCCAGGTCCTTCGACGGCGGGGGCGCCTGATCCAGCAGTCCAAGCCGGACCAGATAGGCCGGCGTGATCGACAGCGCCACGGTGTCGCCCACCGCCTCGTGGAACCCGTCGTTGGCGCTTTCCCGGAAGAGGACCGGCTGCTGGTTGTAGGCTCGCTGATAATAGTTGTGACCCAACTCATGGTGGATCACGTTGAAATCCTCGGCGGTGATGTCGATGCACATCTTGATGCGCAGGTCCTCGCGCGAATCGACGTTCCAGGCGCTGGCATGGCAGACGACGTCCCGGTCGCGGGGTTTTTCGAAGAGGGATCGATTCCAGAAGCTCTGTGGCAGGGGGGCGAAACCGAGCGAACTGAAAAACCCTTCCCCGTAGGAGACCATCTGCCTGGGGGTCGTCTTGCGAGACCGAAGAATCCGGGTGAGATCGTAGCCCGGATCGGTTTCCGGCGGCGCCACCAGCGGGAAGACGTTGGACCAGGTCTGAGCCCACATGTTGCCCAACAAGTGAGCTGGAATGGGACCGTCGGCGGGAACAGACTCCGGCCCGTGGTGGGCTCGCAGCCGCTGTCTCACGTAGGCATGCAGCGAGAGATAAAAGGGCCGCACCTGCTCCCATAGACGGTCCAGCTCCTGCCGAAAAGACTCCGCGGACATATCGTATTTGGCCCGCCACATGGCGCCCGTATCCGAAAATCCCAGGCTGCGGGCCCCCTGGTTGGCCAGTTCCACGTATCGCTGAAAGTCCTTTCGCATGGGAGGAGCAATGCCTCTCCAGCCAACCCAGGCGGCTTTCAGGGCCTCTGGATCCCGGCTGGTGGCCATGATCCGGGAGAGGTCCTGCAGGCTTTGACACTCGTCGCCGGCCTCGCCGCAAACTTTCCCTTTTCCATAGGTGGACTCCATTGACGTCACCAGCCGGGTGAGCTCCTCGCTGGCCTTGGGATCGGGAGGAGCGGCCAGCGTCAGCGACAGTCGAAGCAGCTCCAGTTTTCTTGCCACTTCCCCCGGCAAACCGTCTGTTTCGAAACCCGCGGATTCCTTGGCCAGTCTGGCGGTGGCCTCGATGGCCCGCTTGCTGGCCAATGCGGCCAGAGCCTGGGTGTCCCCGGTGATATGGGTCGACCGGACCCAACTGGCGCGGGCGGCCTCGGTCCACAGCGCCAGCAGGTGTTCCTCCGCCCGGCGCACGAACTCTTCGGCCTCGGACGAGGTGGACTCGGCGGGCTCCGGCGACACGGCCAGCCCCGAAAACGAACCGGACGCCAGGGCCATGACGACCCCGATGAGGACAATCCATCTGTTCAAGGGAGAACTCCTTCTCCGGCCGTTCCGGCCGAGCGGTCCACTCAGTTTATAGTCTGGCCGTAACTCCCTCAATGTTTTTAAGCCCTTGGTGACCCTTCGTCGTACTTCGTGAATAACTCTCTTCCTCTTCGCGGATGGTCCCTGAATTGTTTCAAGCAGGTGAAGCGTTACGGGAGCAGGGAGCGCCCCTGATGCCCGGTTGGACTGCATCCAGATCGATAGGGGCTTACCCTATACGATTCAATCACTAACCACTAACCACTAGCCACTGGCAACTGCCTCAATTCCCCTTGTGCTTCCGGGGCAGGGAAAATAGACTGGTAGGTGTGGGCTGGAGAGAGTCAGGGCGCCGAGCCAGGTTCCGGCGAGAGACAAATCATGCGGGGCTTCAACGTCTTCATCCTGATGACGACCTTGGCCCTTGGGGCCGGGCTCATCGGCTGCAGGAGCGAGGCCGGTTCGAACAGGGCGGAACCCTCTCCGTCCCACAACGCCGGTCCACCCGAGATCGTCAGTATTTTTTCGGTAGAGAAGGGAGAGCTGGTCATGGTGAACAAGGTAGTCAAGTCCGAGGAGGAATGGCGCAATCAACTCTCGCCCCTGCAATACAACGTGACCCGGAAAAAGGGAACCGAGCTCGCCTTCAGCGGAAAGTACAATTCTGAGAAGGAGCCTGGAATCTATCAGTGCGTGTGCTGCGGAACCGATCTGTTCACCTCCGACACCAAGTACGACTCGGGAACCGGTTGGCCGAGCTTCTGGGAGCCCATTGCTCCCGAGAATATCCGCATGGAAACGGACAGGGCTTACGGCATGGTCCGAACGGAAGTCCTGTGCAATCGCTGTGACGCCCATCTGGGACACGTTTTCACTGATGGCCCCCAACCGACCGGACTGCGCTACTGCATGAATTCGGCTGCTCTCAACCTCAAGAAGGAATAGGGAGAGGTTTTCAGAGCCACTTTGGAAGCCTCCCTCCCGCTCGAAGCCATTCCAGGCAATGCTCCGCCCCCTTCTCGCCAACTCCCTGCGATTGTCCCTGATGGGCGCCTGGCTGATGGGCACGGTTTTCCTTTGGGTCATCGCCACCGAAAACTTCCGCCGGGTGGATGCGGTTCTCAGCAGTCCCCATCCCGAATTCCACCAAAGGCTGGAACCTCTGCCGGCCGGCGAGGCCCGGGTCGTCCTGCGTTTCCTGGCCTCCGAGCTCAATCGCTTCTACTTCACCGTCTGGGGATGGTCCCAGTTGATCCTTGGTGGGGTGATCCTGATCCTGAGCCTGCGCCTGTCGGCGGTCCGGTTCGACCTGGGGCTGCTGGGCGCAATGTGGATCCTGGCGGCCATCCTGATTCTATGGGTGACCCCTTCCATCATCGAAATCGGCCGCCAGGTCGACTTCGTCCCCCGATCTCCGCCGCCGCCGCAGATGGAAACCTTCTGGCGCTACCACTTTGCCTATACTGCGACCGATCTGGTCAAGTTTGGCATCGGATTTTTCTGGTTGCTGCGAACCGGTCTGAGGCGGCCCTGATACCCTCTCAATGGCCGAGGCCTCTCACCAGCCGACAACCGGGAGACCGGTCGCCCGGCCCCACCGGACGGGCACTACCGCTTCAGTGTAGTTTCCATGCCATGGCTACTTTCGCGATCGGCGACATTCACGGATGCTTTCGGACCCTGCAGCACCTGGTGAAAGCGATGCGGTTCGACCCGGGCCGGGATCGACTTTGGCTGGTGGGCGACCTGGTCAACCGCGGTCCCAGGTCCCTGGAGGTCCTTCGCTGGGTTAGACAGCTTGGCGATCGAGCCGTCTGCGTTCTGGGAAACCACGACCTGAAGCTGCTGGCCTGCGGCCTGGGAGTTCGATCGTCCTCGAAAAACCCTCAACTGAGCTCGATACTGGCTGCCCCGGACGGCGAGGAACTGCTCGCCTGGCTCGGAAGCCGGCCTCCGGTTCACCGCGAGGGAGGGTATGTCCTGGTCCACGCCGGGCTGTTGCCGGGATGGACGGTGGACCAGGCAATCCAACTGGGAGGGGAAATTCAGCGGCGCCTGGCGGGGCCGGGCGCCGCGGAGTTGTTGCAGTGCCTGACGGCGAGGAACCTGCCGGAATTCAAGGAGAAGGAATCCGGATCGTTGCGACTGGCGGCCGCGCTGCGGGCCATGACCC
>VXMN01000158.1 GCA_009841055.1 Acidobacteriota bacterium | reverse complement strand
TTTTTTAATTATACGCCGACCACCGTGATCTACACGCGTAAGATCGTCGGCAGCTTCAGATGTGTATACGACACCGGGGAGGGAACAGGCCGGCGGCGGCCCCGGCGGTCACGGGGCCCAGTTGGCGCAAGGGGGTCAGGTCGTCCAGGATCCAGAAGGAACGCCCGTGGGTGCCGGCCACCAGGTCGGAGTCCTTGATCTTGAGATCGTAGACCGGCACCACCGGGAGATTGTTCCGCAGCGGCTGCCAGTGCTCCCCGTCGTCGAAGGTGACGAAGACCCCGGTCTCGGTGCCGGCGAAAAGCAGGCCGGCACGGACGGGGTCGGCTCTCACCACCCGGGTGATCTGGTCCTGAGGGAAGTCCCCGTTGATGCTGCGCCAGCTCCGCCCGTAGTCCTCGGTCTTGTAGAGGTAGGGGCGGTAGTCGTCCAGCTTGTAGCGGGTGGCGGAGAGATAGGCCGAGGCCGGATCGTGGGGAGAGACCTCCACGCAACCCACGTAGGACCATTCCGGCAGCTCGGGCGGAGTGATGTTGTCCCAGTGGCCGCCGCCGTCTCGGGAGAGATGGACCAGTCCATCGTCGGTGCCCACCCAGAACTCGCCCGGCTCGTGCTCCGACTCCACGAAGGTGGAGAGAGTGGCATACCCTTCGGCGCCGCTGGCGTCCTTGGTGACAGGCCCCCCGGAAGCCTCCAGCTTGGTGGGGTCGTTCCGGGACAGGTCCGGGCTGATGGCTTCCCAGCTTCCGCCGCCGTCGAGGCTGCGGAAAAGGATGTTTCCGCCGGCATAGAGCACGTCGGGGTCGTGGGGCGAAATGGCGATGGGATAGGTCCAGGCGAAGCGGTACTTGAGGTCCTTGGGCGCCCAACCCGTCGACTCCTCCGGCCAGACGTTCACCAGGCGGATCTGCCCGGTCTTGCGATCGTAACGCTGCAACACCCCGTTGCCCCCCGGCGAGCTCCCTATCGCTCCCAGGTAGACGATGTCGGGGTTCTCGGGGTGCACGGCGATGAATCCGCTCTCCCCGGTCCCGGGGGAAAAGCAGTGGCCCCAGGCGATGGCTCCGTACTCGGTGGCGCTGGGAACGCAAATGGAGGCGTTGTCCTGCTGGGTGGCGTAGACCCGGTAGGGGTATTGGTTGTCGATATCGATGCGGTAGAGCTGCGCCGTGAGCTGGTTGTAGATGTTCGACCAGCTTCGCCCGCCGTTGAAGGAGACGCAGGCGCCCCCGTCGTTCCCCTGAACCAGGTGGCGGGGATCGTCGGGGTCGATCCACAGGTCGTGGTTGTCTCCGTGGGGGGTGGTCACCTGCTCGAAGCGGCAGCCGCCGTCGGTGGACTTCCACATCTTGAGGTTGGTGACGTAGACGGTGTCGGCGTGGCAGGGGTCGGCGAAGACGTGGCAGTAGTACCAGGGCCGGTGGATCAGGTCGCGGTTGTCGCTGACCCGCTGCCACTGCTGTCCGCCGTCATCCGACCGGTAGAGCCCTTCCTGCTCCGATTCCACGATGGCCCAGACCCGGTCCGTCTGCGCCGGCGAGACGGCCACGCCGATCTTGCCCTTGATCCCCTTGGGCAGTCCCTCGTTGTCGCTGATCTCGGTCCAGGTGTCGCCGCCGTCGGTGGACTTGAAGAGGCCGCTGTCGGGTCCCCCGCTGGAGAGGGACCAGAAATTACGGTAGGTCTCCCAGATGGCGGCGTAGAGCAGACGGGGGTTGTTGGGATCCATGGCCAGATCCACCGCACCGGCCTTGGGGCTGCGGTAGAGCACCTTCTCCCAGTTGCGGCCGCCGTCCCTGGAGCGGTAGACGCCCCGTTCCGGGTTGGGGCCGAAGGCATGGCCCAGGGCCGCCACGTAGACCAGGTCGGGGTCGTTGGGATGGACGCGGATCTCGCCGATATGGCGCGTCTCCTCCAGGCCCAGGTGGATCCAGGTCTTGCCGGCGTCGGTGGACTTGTAGACCCCGTCCCCGTAGGAAACGTCCAGGCGGATGGTGGTTTCGCCGGTGCCGGCGTAGATGACGTTGGGGTCGGAGGGAGCCATTGCCAGGGCACCGATGGAAGACGTGTTCAGGAAACCGTCGGAGACGTTCTCCCAGTAGGTGCCGCCGTCGGTGGTCTTCCACACCCCACCGGCCACGGCTCCGAAATAGGCGGTCATGGGGTCCACCGGAACGCCCGCCACCGCCACCACCCGGCCGCCGCGCGGGGGGCCGATGCAGCGCCACTGGAGGTCCTGCAGGAAACTGGGATCGTAGGGGGGAATGCTCATGAACGGGACTCCCTTCCAAGGACGGGCGACCCGCATGCCCGCGGAGCCGCCGGATGTATGACGGGGACCATTATATATGGTTCCATGCGCTGTCGTGTCGGAGTTACCAGTACCAGCGGACCTTGGCGCTCAAGGTGCGGGGCTGCACCACGCGGGTCCCGACAAATACCGATTGGAAGTTGTAGAGCGCCGTCCGATCGGTCAGGTTGGCCGCCTGGAAAACCAGGTCCCACACCCGGCGGTCGCCGCGAATATGCCGGTAGCCGACGGTGGCATCCAGAATGGTCCTGGCCTTGACCCGAGGGGGGTCCGAGGTCAGGTTGACCAGGGGCAGTTGGTCGAAGTAGTCCGGGTCCCGGGCCACCGCGGCCGGATCGGAAGGATTGGGCACCAGTCCGCTGTCGTAGCGAACCTGCCAGCTCGTCCACCAGTTCCTGTGCGGACGGTAGGTCAGCAGGCCGCTGACTGCCAGCTTCTGGTCGTGGTCGATCACGAAGGGTCCCTCGCTCAGGACGTTCAGCGCGGAGCTCCCCAGGAAGAGCCCGCCGGTAAAGGGCGGGGTGACAACCACGTGAAAGTGGGTAGTGCTGACCGAGCCGCTGAAGCGGCGAATTTCCGGAAGGGTGAGCCGGGTTTCGAAGCCGTTGACGTTGGAGCGGGCCAGCGAGGTGGGAAAGATGATTCCGGTATTGAGGAAGTTGTCGTTGTCCTGCAGATCGCGGGAATCCTTGTGGAAATACACGGCGTTCAGACTGGCTCGGTCGCCCAGCCTCTGCTGCAGCCCCACCTCGTAGACGTTCTGCCGCTGGGGGCCGATCAGGATGACCCCGCCGCTGAGGTCGCGCCTCACGTCCGGCGGGGCCAGGCGTCCGGCCGCCTCCGAGTTGGAGAGCAGCAGATTTTCGTTGGGCGGAGTCTGGTAGTTGCGATTGTAGGAAGCCCGCAGCACCGTTCCGGTCTCTCTGAGGTGGTAGGCCACGCCCAGGCGGGGTTGGAGCTGGGATCCAACCGTCAGGAAACGGTAGCGATCGTAACGTCCGCCCAGGTTGACCTGGAACCTCCCCAGCTTGATGCGGTCCTGCAGAAAGACAGTCTGCAGTTGGCCGGCCCCCTTATCGGAGAACCGGAACCAGTGCCCGCCTCGGGTGAGATCGAAGGGAGCCAGGTTGGGGTTGAAGTCCCGCGATCCGGGAGGGTTGAAGCGGGGGTCGGTGATTCCGAAGAAGAAGTTCTCGCTGACCGGGAAATACTGGTAATCGAAGCCGATTTTCCAATGGTGCCGGCCGCGCAGGAGGTTGAAGCGGTTGAAGGTGGAGAAGGTCGACAGACGCCGGGCCAGCGAGGCCGTCACCGGGGTGTCTCCCGCGCTGGGAAAGAGTTGGGCCACGGTGGTTCGGTAGGAGGTGGTGGAATCGAAGGTGGTCGAGGGGGAGATCAGGCGGACCCAGCCCAGTGAAACCGCCGCATCGCGCAGGTGGCGCCTCTGTTGCTGTCCGTTCAGGTGCTGAGACCTCAAGTTGGCCAACTGGAAGGATGAGCGACCGGCCAGCAGGCTCAGCCGGAGACTGTCCTTCGGGGTGGCGTGGTAGTCCAGCCGAAAGAAGCCACGCTCGGCGTTACCGCCGTTGTGGAGATTGTCGAGGGAGGGGCTGTCGAGGAAGCGGTTGCTCTTCACCGCCGACACCGAGCCGAAGTAGGCCGCCTTTTTTCCGGCCCCGCCCATTTGCAGGATCGCCGATCCGGTGTCGAACTGTCCGGCGCCGAGCTCGAGCATCCCGAAGAAATCGCCTCCCCCGTCGAATCCCGAATGGGTGGTGATATTGGCCACTCCCGAAACCTTGCTGCCGTAGTCCGGAGGAATATCCCCGGTATGGAGCTCGAGGGATTGCACCATGGATGGATCGATGGAGGTCGCAAACGACCCGGTGAATTGATCGCTGATCGGCATACCGTCGATCACGTAGGTCATCTGGTTGTGGGCTCCCCGTGGATGAACGGCTCCGTTGGCGTTGGCTGCAAAGCCGGGGAAGTTGAGCAGGATCCCTTCCAGTCCGCGGGCGCCGGCCTGGACGGGCATCTGCTCGATGAGGGTGCGGTTGAGCTCGGTGCGGGTCCCGGTGGCCTCGGTATCGATCAGCGTGATTCGCTCCACCAGAGAGATCTCAATGGCTTCTTTCCGAGTAGCCAGGGATAGCTGGACCGGGATGAGGACGGGAACGGTGGAGCGAAGCTGGACGGCCTGGGTGTGGGTGGCGAAGCCGGAATGGCTTACTTGCAGCTCATAGGTCTGGAAGGGAACGTTGAGGATCTGAAAGGAGCCATCCGATCGGGTAGCGGTCTGGCGCTCAAAGCCGGTCAGGAGGTTGGTCAAGCGAACCCCGGCTCCGGAGACGGCTGCTCCCAGCGGATCGACCACCGTTCCGCTCAGTTGCGCCGTAGCCTGGGCCCCGGCCAGCCGGGGAACGGCAAGAATCAACAGGATTCCCAGGAGGATCGAACAGGCCATCGCCCGGAATTGCGCCAATGCCATGGCGGGCGGCAGGAGACTCCGCCGGCAAGAGGATTGCCGGGAAGCACCGGTGAAACGTCTGCCTGGGACACTCCGCCGCATCCCTTTGTCCTCCTGGAGCCACCGGGCCGAATCCCTTCGCCAGAAGCATGATTGCCCGCCTGTTCGCCCAAGCTTTTGCAAGCTTAAAATAAAGTTTAGACAAGGCTAAATATTCTGTCAACGGCAATGTGGACAGGATGGAGCAGCAGACACGTCGGCTGCGGGCCGGCCGGTCAATGGGTGACCAGGGACCAGAGCCAGCCCAGGACGCCGCCCCCGACCACGACCCAGGCCAGGTTGACCTTCCAGCGGAGACCGATCAGGGTGGCCGCCACGGCGATGAGCCAGGCCGGCCAGGCGGTGAGAGTGGCCTGGCCCAGCTTCACGGTGACGGCCGCCATCAGCGCGACGGCGCTGACGTTGACCGCGTCCAGAAAGGAAGCCGTCCAAGGGGACTTCCGAAGGCGGGGGACCCAGGGATTGACCAGGGCGACAAAGAGGAAGGAGGGAGCGAAAATGGCGGTGGTCGCCACTGCCGCCCCTCCGGCTCCCGCGATCATGTAGCCGATGAAGGTAGCGGTGGACAGGACGGGTCCGGGGGTGAACTGACCGATGGCAATGGCGTCCAGCAGTTCCTGCTGGGTCAGCCAGCCATACTCGTGGACCAGGCCGCCCTGCAGAAAAGCAACCAGCACGTAACCGCTTCCATAGAGGACGGCGCCGACCTTCAAAAAGAAGAGGCCCAGCTTCCACAGCGAGGCAGAGGCCGCTCCCGCCCCACAGGCACCCAACGCGGCTGCCAACAGCACCCCGGTCTTCTTGACCAGCCATTGGCCCAACCAGGCTCCGGCAAGCACCGGAACGATCTTTCCCCGCCGAGAACGAACCGCCTGGGGTATCCGCAACCAGAGCATGCCGGCGACTCCCCCCAACAACAGGGCGGCCACCTCGTTGACCTGCAGCAGCGAAGCTGCCAGCACAGCGGCGCCGATGGCCCCCAACGACCAGGTCTTGCAGGCCTTCTTCCCCAGCCGCCAGACGGAAACCGCGATGATGGCCACCACGGCCGGCTTGATCCCCGACAGCCACGGGGAAACCTGGGGGAGTTGCCCAAAGTGGACGTAGATCCAGGCCAGGCCGGCCGTCAAGCCGACGGCAGGCAGAATGAAGCAGATCCCGGCAATCGCCAAACCGCTCCAACCGGCTCTGACATAACCGAGATGGATGGCCATCTCGGTCGAGTTGGGCCCGGGAATCAGGTTGGTGGCGCCCAACAGATCCAGGAAGCGCTGCCGCGTCAGCCAGCCGCGCTGCGCCACCACCTCCTCTTCCATCATGGCGATGTGGGCCGCCGGCCCCCCGAAACCCAAAACGCCCAGCTTCAGGAAGACCAAGGCAAGTTCCTTGAGGCGGGCTAGAGCGCTTGGGTTTGAGGTCATGGCTTAGGGGGGAGTGGGTCCGACAAATGTCGGAAGCGATGCTAGCACAGATCCGCTCCGGGCAACGCGAAGGGGAAATGAAGGGGAAATGAACTACCAACATCGATGCACAGGATATACAGGATTTGGCTTCAGGAGCCTCGTGTATTGTAATCCTGAGCATCCGCAAGCCCGCACCGGATCATCGCCCAAGCTGGCACTTAGTGCACGAACCCTTCGTCCTCCTAATCCTGTGCATCCTGTGCATCGATGTTAATTATGAAAATTTTCGATCCCCGCCTCCGGTCCAGGGAGAGGGCGCGACCGAATCGGTTCCCACCCGGCCTCCCCAGCATGGGCGATTTCTTTTTTTGCTTTGAGTCGGCTGATCGGACTCGACTATGATGCCGCCGGGCCCGGATGGATCCGGTGGGCCAGGGCATCCGGGACAGAACCGGAACCGACGAGGACAGGAACATGACGCTGGCAAATTGGAAAACTCAAGCTTACAGCGGGATTCAGAGCCTGCTTTTCAACAACCCCCATCGAGTGATCGAGTTCAGCGTGGCTCAGCGCGACGGCAGCCGGCGCAACCGGGCGGAAATCCCGGCCCCGGTAAGAAGACTCTATGAAACCGAGGCGCCGGAGGACCGGACCTGCCTGCAGACGACCCAGTTCGTCCACCACATGATGATCCCTCCCGGGGGGCGTCACGTGGCCGAACTCCACATCCACCCCGATGCCGAAGAGATCCTGGTGGTGACCCGGGGGAGCGGCCAGGCTCGCATTGCCGGCCGCAGCCAAACGGTGGCCAGGGAGGACGTGCTCTACGTTCCTCCCGGGGCCGAACACGAAATTCGTAACACCGGCGAGGAAATTTTGGGTATACTGTTCATCAACGTGCCGACGGGAGAAGGTCTGAAGAAGCTGCTGTCGGCGCAGGAGAAGACCAAGAGCCCCTGATCCCCTCGCACCGCCGGCTCAAAATCGGACCGGGGCGGTGCATCGCCGAAGTGATGTGGCGATCGACCCGGTCTGGCAGCAATTCGGTTTTCCCACCGACGACGAGCAGGAGTATTTAGAGAGACCCTCCCGGCAGGATCCTTAGCGCTTCCCCATCAGGCAGCCGTTCCTCCCATCAGGATTCATCCTGAGACGATGCAACTTTCCGCACGGGAAAGACATCTGGTTAAGAGGCGCGTCGCTGTCTCCGCTTGAAACGGGACAAGCAGTGGCGCCCGCCGGCATGATTTGATCGATTGAAGGAGTGTATTGAATGTTTGTGACCTGCCCCAAATGCAACCGGGGACTTACCGTCAAGGAACTGGTGACCGATTCTCACCAGTGCAGCCCGGAGAAGCCCTCCAACCCGACCACGCGGTCGACCAGGATCCCCCGCAACCCGAAGTACATCAAGGACAACTTCGATTCTCTGGTTGCGGCCGCCCTGAAGAACTCCTGAAGGTTCTCCTCCCCCAAACCCCGGCGGCCGTCGGTCGTCAATGTTCGGAAACGGACTCGATGGCCACCGCCGGGGTCTCGCCCGCCTTTCTCACCAGGGGGGGTGATCATGGCGCAGGCATTTTCCCCTCAGCGCGTGCTCGCGACCGAAGAGCGTAGCGGTTTCTACGGTCGAGGGAGCATGTGCGCGCTGAGGGGAAAAGGACAAGCCAGGGCACGCCCAGCGCCGTGCGTCACTGCGAGGCATTCCACTCGGACCAGCAAGTTGCTGAAAGTAAATGGCCGTTCATTGTGAATCCAGCGGCCTGGTGGGAAAGGCGGGCTAACCCTCGGGCTCGCGCACCGAATCCACCAGGTTCTTGACTTCGTCGCTGGGCTCCCGGCAGAAGGGCGTCAGTCCCAGCGTCACCAGGAAATTGAGCGCCATGCCGATGGCGCCGATGCCCTGAGGGCTGATCCCCCGCTCGAAGAGGCCGAAGGTCCAGGGGGCCATTCCTCCGTAGACGCTGGCCACAATGTAGAAGCTGGTGAAGGCCAGGCCTACGATCATCCCCGCCACGGCCGGCACCGTTCCCACCCGCTTGTGGAAGATCCCCAGCACGATGGCGGGAAAGAAGGAGGCGGCCGCCAGGCCGAAGGCGAAGGCCACCACCTGGCTGACGAAGCCCGGCGGGAAGATGCCGAAGAGTCCGGCCACCACCACCGCCACCCCGATGACGCTGCGCCCCACCAGCAGCCGCTGCTTCTCGCTGGCCGCGGGGTTGATCACCCGGGAGTAGAGGTCGTGAGCCACGGCCGAGGAGATGACCAGCAGCAGCCCCGAGGCGGTGGAGAGGGCTGCCGCCAATCCTCCCGCGGCCACCAGCGCCACAATCCAGGCGAAGAGCTCCGCCATCTCGGGAGTGGCCAGCACGATAATGTCGCGGTCCGGACCGGTGAGTTTGGCCTCCCGGAGCACGGGACGCCAGTCGCGCCCCTCCGAGCCGCCTGAGGCGATCCACTCCTGGTGGCTCCGGGTGATCTGGGCCAGAGACATCGACTCACCCTCGACCACCACCCTGCCGGCTTTGTAGCTGAAGATTTCATTGTCCGCGCCCCCGGAATAGCGCAGCCGACGGTCGCCGTCGTCCAGCCACAGGATCAAGCCGGTCTTTTCCCAGCTTCTGAACCAGTCCGGCAACTGCGCGGCCGTTCTTCCCTGAAGCGAGTCGATCATGTAGTAGCGGGCGAAGGCTCCGGTAGCCGGCGCCGTCAGGTAGAGCAGGGCGATGAAGAACAGGGCCCAGAAGGCCGATGTGCGGGCCGCCCGAACGGTTTTCACCGTGTAGAAGCGAACGATGACGTGGGGAAGTCCGGCGGTGCCGGCCATCAAGGCCAGGGTCACCAGGAAGACATTGGCCATGTCCCAGGGCCCGTCGAAGGCCGCCGTATAGCTGGAGAAGCCGAGGTCGGCATGGATCTTGTCCAGCTTGTCCAGCAGGTAACCGCCCTCGAGCAGCTCCGAACCCAGTCCGATCTGCGGAAAGGCGTGCCCGGTCAGGCGGATGCTGATGGCGATGGCGGGAATGAGGAAGGCGGTGATCAACACCCAATACTGGGCCACCTGGGTCCAGGTGATCCCCTTCATGCCCCCGAGGGTGGCATAGATGAAGACGATGGCCATGCCGATGGCGACGCCAACGTTGATGTCCACTTCCAGGAAGCGGGAAAAGACCACGCCCACCCCGCGCATCTGTCCGGCCACATAGGTGAAGCTGACAAACAGCGCCGAGATCACCGCCACCAGGCGCGCCGTGTTGGAGGCATAGCGGTCGCCGATGAAATCGGGGACGGTGAAGTGGCCGAACTTGCGCAGGTAGGGCGCCAGCAGAAGTGCCAGCAGCACGTAGCCGCCGGTCCAGCCCATCAGGTACATCCCGCCGGCGTAGCCCATGAAGCTGATCAGTCCGGCCATTGAAATAAAGGATGCCGCGCTCATCCAGTCGGCCGCGGTGGCCATGCCGTTGGCCGCCGCCGGCACACCCCGTCCGGCCACGTAGAAACCCTGGGTGTCCCGCACCCGGCTGAGCCAGGCGATCATCAGGTACAAGCCGAAGCTCAACCCCACAAACACGAAGGTCCAGGCGGTGACGGTCATGGCTGCTCCTCCCCATCCCCCTGCTTCAGACTCTCCATCTCGGCGTGGTGCCTGGCGTCAAGCCGGTTGAGCAGCAGCGAATAGATTAGTATCAGGAGCACGAAGACGATGATGGACCCTTGCTGGGCAAACCAGAAACCCAGGGGATAGCCCCCCAGGCTGTAGGCGTTGAGTGCATCGGCGAAGAGGACCCCGCAACCCAGGCCGGCGATCGCCCAGACGGCCAGCAGCACCATCATGATCTTCAGGTTGGTGCGCCAGTAGCGCTTCAGCGACTCCTGAAGAGCCGGGTTCAGGCGTGCGGGACGGGTCGGGCCGGGTGCGTCCTCCGGCGGTATCTGGTGGGACATGTTTTTCCCCTGGTTGAGCTCGAGAATCGACGCAAAGGCGCCCATGTTACCAGCATTCGTTGGGTTTCGGAACGCCGCATTGCCCCCCTCCGGCTCGACTGCGGGCTGACTCTCCCATCTGGCGATCTCGCCGATTCCGCCCCCCCACCGGTTCGACTGCGGGCGGAGCCGAGCCGCCAGGCGAAGGCTGATGCGGAGGGGGGCAATTACTCCTTGCCTTGGGACGGGGCAGAGGGCAGTATGAGGGCTTTCACATGCGGCGTCTGGGTGGAGACCTACCGGTTGGGCAGGCCGGGAAGGCTAGAATACCGCCTGGAGTGTCCTTCAGACCCAAATTTCTGCCAATCAAAGGAGCCTGAACCGACCATGAAACGCCGAACTTTCTTGAGGACCGTTGGCGCCGCGGCACCCGGTGCCCTGGCCACACCTCTCGTCTCCGCAGCCGCAGCCGGTCCGTCACCCTCAAAGGACTCCGGGCGTTCCGGGGATCCGAAGGTCTTCTTCTTCGACGACGGGCGCCACGCCGCCGACCTGTACTGCTTCGAACCCCCGGTGACCCCCGCCGATCACGCCTTCATCGTCGACCAGCTTGCGAGCAGCGGTGTGGACGCCTTTGTCTATTTCGCCGGCGTCGAAGGGGGCACCATGCTCTACGACAGCAAGGTGGCTCAGATGTGGGGAGCGGAGGTCAAGCAATGGACCCACTATGTCTGGTATCGGGCGGGCCGGATACTGAAGCAGCTCGTCGAGGACGGCCACGATCCCCTCAAGATCCTGGTGGACCGCTGTCACCAGCAGGGAATTCTGATGATCGCCAGCACCTGGGTGAGCCTGGAAGGAGGAACCCGGGAAAAGAACGAAGGCCTGGGCCGATGGTCGGCCTTCAACATGGACAACCCGCAGTTCCACGTGGGAGAAGATCCCGACCCCCGTGCCAGGGATATCAACAAGTCCCGCTTCAATTTCATGCACAAGGCGGTGCGGGAGGAACGGTTTCCGGTTTTCGAGGAGTTGCTTTCCCGCTATGAAACGGACGGCATCGAGCTGAACCTGACCTCGTCCACGCCCTTCTGCCGCTTCGACCAGGCCGGGGAGCTGGCCCCGGTGATGACTGAATGGATCCGGGAACTGCGGAAGGTGGCCGACAAGGCCCAGCAGGCGCAGGG
>VXMN01000017.1 GCA_009841055.1 Acidobacteriota bacterium | reverse complement strand
CAGCAGCACGATGGTGGTCTCGCCGGAACTCTGGTCCCGGCTGGCGTCGCCAACGATGAATGCCTCCCGGTAACCGCCTATCGTCGTGGCTGATCCCGGCGCCGAGAGGTTGTCCGTCAGAGCCGAGTTTCGCGTGCCGCCGGCGTAGACGAACCGGGAGTTGAATCCAATAACCCGGTCTTTCCTGGTCCTCAGGGCCAGCGTCGTGATCGATGTCCGCCCGTGAAACGGCTGAGAGCGGGTGAAGTCCTCGACGAGCTGAATATTCGATGTGGCCGACGGGAACCCGGACGCGTCTGCCTGCCTCCCCTCCTCCTCGTAAAGGTCGATGGCGTGCGTCGCGGTCAAGGCCAGTCCAACAAATTTCGCCGTAAATCCGGCCCTGTACTGCTTGTTTGATTGCCGCAGGTCGGCTTGGTAGCGAAGGTAGTTGCGTGCGTCGAGCACGCCGAAATTGTCCGTCGTTCCCACGGACGAGAAGCCCGGGCCGGACCGTCCGTTCCGGTCGTATCCCAGCAATACCTCGAAGTTCGACCCGGGAATGAACGTGATGTCATGAGTCTGCATGGCGCGTTCCACGGTCAGGCCGTGCTCGCCGCGCCACAGCGACGGCAGGCGATTGTGGTACTTCACCTGCCGGTACTGCAGGTCGTACCGATACAGGCCATTCTTCTCGACCCTCAGGACTTGGGCCTGATACGGGTCTCCTGCTGCTCCGGACGAGCGTAGCGAGAACTCGTCCAATGCGCTGCCCTTGCCATCGAGGGAATTGATTCGGAGCCTGCCTCGGAACAAACGTAACCCGTCGCCAAAATTCACGCTCGCCCGGTACAGGTCATGGTCCCCGCCGACGTTGGCGAATCGATATCCGAATTCGAAGGAGTTGGAAATGCGATAGCCGCTGATCTCGCGGGAATTCGCTGGAACGTCGGCCGACCAGGTGACCGGCTGCTGGGCAAACGCCGAGGGGCAGAGGAGCAGGTATGCGATGCAGTGTTTTCTCATCGTCGAAACTTCGGATCGGCGTTCGAGCCGTGGATCCGCGAATGACAGAGGACGCAGTCCCGGAAGGCAGGGTCTGCCAGGTTGTGGAACCACGGGTTCGGCGATCGGATGCCATCGGCACGCATGCCGAACCCACCGATGTCGTTGTGGCATTCCAGGCACAGAACAAAGGCCGAAGGACGATTCAGCAGGCGTGGATTCGTGCTGCCATGCGGGTTGTGGCAAGCCGGGCAGCCTTCGACTCGGACAGGCGGGTGCTCGTGTACAAAGGGGCCGCGCTTGTCAGAATGGCACTTGGTGCAGGCAATGTCGTTCCCAAGGCCGTGCGAAACCATGCGCGGAGAGTGCGCCGTGCGCCACGTCGCGAGCGCGGCACCGTGGGGGTTGTGGCAATCCGTGCAGTCCATGGCCCCCTCGTTGACACGGTGCTTGAACGGCATGTTGAAGCGCGCTTCTATCTCCCGGTGGCAGCCGTAGCAGAGGCTCCGCTGCTCGCCCGCAAGCAGCGCACCCACCTCGTGCGGGCTGTGGATCGAATGGCAGCTCGTGCAACCAATTTCCCCGGTCAGGTGCACCGACCGCCGAATGTGCATCTTGCCGATGTCCTCGCTGTGGCAGCGAAGGCATACATCCTGGGCCTGGCTTGGCTCGATCTCGGGGAACTTCACGATCTTCCCCTTGTCAGGGTCCATGACGTGGAGGCCGGCCGGGCCATGGCATCCCTCGCAGCCGGTCTTCCCCGTTGGCCGGTTCGCCAAGGCCACCGACTTGAAGTGCGGATCGCGGGGAAAGTTCTCCCACACGGCCGGATGGCAGCCCTGACAGATTCGGCTGCCCAGGAACTGCTGGCCGGGTGGCCAGTGCTCCTTGTGGAACGTACGCAGGACGTGGCGGTCCGGCGGCCACTCGACCTGCCCGAAGGAAACGACGGGGGCAAGAAGGAGCACTAGAACGACAATGGCCGTGGTCGCTACCATGCTGGACAAGCCGGGCTCGATGCCTGGTGAGGTGCTTCTCTCGCTGCCGCCACCGTGTGGACACGTCTCCCAATCGACCGGCAGCATTGAAATCATTGCGCAGAATCGACTAAGGAAGGTTCAATAAAAACCTGCCTATATAGCATACTATTCACTATATGAGCACAATATATAGTTTTCTCTCTCTAACCGCCTAAAACCGTCAAACATGGGCTAGCCTGTGCGGGGGGCGGTCCAGCCGCTCCGTTGGTGGCTCAGCGGCGAAAACGACGCAATGTGGCTTGATCGGTGCGGGGAGGATGACAACCGACCGTTCTTCCACGGCTTGGCCGAACGGATCCGTCCGCCAACGTCCTGAATGATCCAATGGATTCCCGTTCAATTAGAGGGATTCAATGAGGGAATTGAAACAGGACAGGACAAATTAAGTCTACTATTATTAATTATTTACAAGTGATAAGTCGTAGTCGCCGCTACGCGGCTCAATTCTAGCGCCTCGGCCATACCAGGGCGCCCAGCGGCACTGACGCCAGGACCGCCCAGACCAGGGCCGACGCCTCCAGTCCCGCCTGTCCCCGGGCCAGCGCCTGCAATCCGGCCAGCAGACCCACCGCCATGCCCGCCAGAACCCTGGCTGAAGAAAGAGGCGTCCCGGTGACGTCGTCCGGGGATGTCACGTTACGGATTCGCCACATCGCCAGGCCGTAGGCGACGGCGACAATCGGGAGCAGGCCCGCCACGGTTGCCGGCAGGCTCTCCGGAGACCACCACTGTCCCTGCCCATACAGGGAGAGCCCGGCAGCCGCCAGGCAGATGCCGGCGAAAATCCAGTGACGGCGAAAACGCTCCTTCATGGAAGCATCCAGTCCGAAGGCCAGGGCGCCGATGAGGGCCAGCCCGGGAAAGGGACCGGCCCAGGTCGCCCAGACGGTGAGCCCCGCCACGAAGACCGAATCGACAATTCGGGCCGGCAGACCGACGCTGCGGTTGACGACGCGCACCAGGAACTGGGCCGCAAACAGCAGCAGCAGGCTTGAGGATTCCACGGCCAGGAAGGCGCCGAAGGTCAGCAGCATGCCGAGAAAGGCCAGCCGTTCCAGGTCGGGAGCCAGCTCTCGCGCAAACGCCCAGCCGGCCAGCGCCGCCGCCGCCCCGAACAGAGCCGAAAGCGCGGTTTCCGGCAACCCGCTTCCCCGCGACAGGGCCATGGCGCCGGCAATGCCGGCGGCCGGCGCCAGCAGGAGCAGGACGGCGCGGTTGGTGGGATATCGGGGATCGAGGACCCGAGCGATCGAGGTGAAGCGATTGAGGAGATTCACAAGTTCCTGCCGGGCCTGAGTAGGGGCAGGCCCATTCTACCTGCAACTTTTATCTCAATGGAACCGCGCCGCGAGTTTACAATGGCTTCCCGCACTGCGTCCGGCGGTCGAGTCCAACCCCGTCCGGGCGTGAATCGACGGCAGGGATCGGTAGCCTGAACCACTTGAGGGGTTGTCCACGAGGAACCAATAAGAGTCATCCGCAAAGGAAAACGGCGAACCACGAATGGACACGAATGAACACCAATAGTCGGATTGATGACGTGTTGATTGGGCGGTATGACAACCGATACCGAGGGGTTATCTACGAAGGACACGAAGTCATACCAAAACAACAAAGTTGCAGAAGTATTTGGGCGCCGCTTGTCATCGAATCAGTTCCATTTTCATTTGTGTCTATTCGTGTCCATTCGTGTCCATTCGTGTCCATTCGTGGTTCGTCTTTAGTAAAAGATCGGCCTATCTCACGCAAATGATACGCACCGCAGGGATGGGGGCCGGCTGGTCTCTTGCGCCCCTGTTTCACCCTGCATGATCCATCCCGTCTTATGGGACGGGGCCCGGCTAACCGGCGTCGTTCAAGGTCGCCCCATGTACGCCTTCCTGGACTTCTTCTTCATGGTCTTCCACACCGTTCAGATCGTCTTCAACCTGACGGGATGGATCTGGAAGCGGACTCGCCGCTTCCACCTGGGGCTGATGACCCTCACCCTCTTTTCATGGTTCGGTCTGGGATGGTTCTACGGCTTCGGCTACTGCCCCAGCACCGACTGGCACTGGCAAGTCAAGGAGGCCCTGGGCGAGACCGGCCTGCCCAACTCATTCATCAAGTACTACATGGACCTGCTGACGGGGAAGGATTGGGATCCGGACCTGCTGGATGCCTCGGTGGTATTCTTCGGCGTGGCCGCCCTGGGGATTTCGGCCTGGGTCAACTGGCGAGATTGGAGGCGCCGGGCCCGACGCTCCGCACCCGCGCGGCATCCCGACGAGGGTTAAACCGTCAGGCAGCGGTCTCGGGCTGCCACCTCCCACCGCTCCAGGATGCGCCCCCGGCTGACCACCACCACTTCCTTGTTCAAGGCGGTGGTGGGACAGATATGCCAGGAAATGGCTGCCAGCTCGTCTCCCGGGCGCAGGGTGCCGGCGCGGGAAGTCTCAATCACCAGGTGCTCTTCGTTCTGCAGGACCAGCTCTGCGTCGGGCAATTGGGGGAAAACGGCCCGCGTTTCCATGGGTTGGTCGGAGGCCACGGCCTTGTAGCCCAGGTCCAGCGTGACCCGGTTCTCTCCCGGCAGGCTGATGACCCGGGTCAGAACGACCGCAGCCGGGACGAAGGGCAGATCGGGAAAACCGGTACCGTAGCCGGCGTCGTGGAAAATACAGGCGCCCGGGCTGAGCTCGATGGCCGGATCCTCCATGCCGGCATAGACGGGAAAGGTCACCGACCCTCCGCAGACCAGGCGCGGCACCTCCCGGCCGGCGGCCGTCAACTCCCGGCGAAAGGCGTCCACCTCCCGGAATTGCTCCTTCACCGCGGCCGTCCGGTCCGCCAGCGACGGATGGCGCACGTGGCCGTCGTAAACGTGGAATCCCCCGACCCGCAGCCCCGGACTTGCGGCGATCTGCTCGTAGAGCCGGCGGGCACGGTCGCCGGCCGGAAGACCCGTGCGCTGCTGGCCGGTATCCAGGTCCAGAAGGACCTCCACCTGTTGCCCGGCCTCGGCCATCGCCCCGGACAGGGCTTCCACCGGTTCGGGGTGGTCGGCGATCACCATGAACCGGACCTCCGGAAAGGCTTGCACGAAGCGCACGGCCCGTTCGATGTTGCGCCCGACCAGGTGGTAGGCCAGCATAATGTCCCGAGCGCCGGCTTGCGCCAGCATTTCGCACTCGGCAAAGGTGGCCGCCTTGAATTTGTCGATTCCCTGCTGCAACTGCAGTTGGACGACCTCCCGGGTCTTGTGGGTCTTCACGTGGGGCCGCAGGCGGGCCGGGTCTCCGGCCATCGCCACCATCCGGTCCAGGTTTTCCCGGACCAGCTCCAGAAAGACCACCAGCGCGGGTGTGGCAAGCCGGCGGCTGTCCTCGATGCGGTATCGATCGGGCATGGCTTTCTTCCTAACCCGCGGATTCGGCGGCGCGGGCGCGGTCGACCTCGCCGGTCTTCACCAGGAACAACAGGAAGACCGGGGCGACGGTGATGATTCCCGCCAACCCCAGAGCCCACTGGTAGGAAACCAGGTGGTCGGCCGCGCCTCCCTGTAACCATAGCAACCATTCTCGCAGCGGGCCGGCTATCCAATTTCCGATGAGGTGGGAAACGTTGGACAGCGTCATATAGGTGGTGAACACCGTTCCCGCGGCCACGGTCCATGAGATTCTCATGGCCATGGAGAGGAACCCTACCGACCCGATGGCCGCCAAGGTTTCGAAGGAAAGCACATAGGACATGGCGAACCAACCCTCGTTCCACAGTCCGGGGAATCCCGCGAAGATCATGGCCGCCATCCCAAAGCCGATGTAGCCGACCGAGAGAATCAACCGCCTCCCGTAGCGGTCGGCCAGATAGCCGCCCCCCACGGCGCCCAGGATAATGGGAGCCATGGCATAGAGGCCGGTGGCTGTAGATAATTCCACATGCGTCCAGCGCGGACTCAGGTGCTGGGTGTAGAGCGTGGTGGCCAGTACCTCGTTGACTCCCAACCCGACCAGCTTGGCCAGCGTGTACACGATGAAGACCCAGGTGGTCGTCAGCGAAAACGCCCTGAGCACGTTGCGCAGGGTCCCCAGCGGGTTGCGTACGCTCCGAACGGCGGAGGAAGCAGCCCGGCCTGCGCTCCAGGGGAACCGCTTCTCGCCCCGCCGCTCCAGAAAGACGATGGGGACCAGCATGATGGCCAGCAGCAACAGCACCTGAACGGCCGCGCAGGCCTCCAGGCCACCGGCGTCGATCACATGGGAAAGACTCCAGGCGCCGATACCCTTGCCGATAAGCTTGCAGCTCCACATCAGGCCGTTGGTCAGTCCCTGCTCCCGGGGAGGCAGAATGTCGACCGCCAGGGCGTCGGTGCAGACGTCCTGCAGGGAGGCGAAGCAGTTGTGAATAAAGTAAATGTAGAGGATGAACTTCAGCTCCTGGGAGGGATCGGCGATGCCGATGAATCCCAGCAGCGTCAGGGCCATCACCAGTTCGGAACCGATGATCCAGGGGCGTCTTCTGCCCATGGAGCGGATGGTGAAGCTGTCCATCAAGGGGGCCCAGATCAGCTTGAAGGACCAGGGCACCAGGATGATGGCCTTGAGGTTGCCGATATCGCTGTCGGAAATCCGGTAGTTGTCGGAGAGGTAGTTTGGCAGCGTCGTCAACATGAACCCCCAGGGAATCCCCTGGGCGAAGTAGAGCGCGCACAGGGTCGCCGTTCGCTGCCATCGAGTGTCAACCAGCGCCATGGAAAGGCCCCACCTCCTGCGTTTCTTGAGATCCCGCCCCCGCGGAGCAGCCCAAACTCTACCAGCCGCCTACCCTTCCCGCAAGGGACAAGGAAGACACTATTCCTTCACCACGTAGATCGGGCTGGACCAGGCCATGTGTCCGTCCTCCTGCACCACTTTTACAAAGATCGGGTTGTCTCCCTGGCGGCAGTCTCGGGCGGGAAGCCTGTAGGTGAACTCACAATGGGCCGGACCGCCGCCGGTCGGCAGGCGATAAAGCGAGATGCGCTTGTCCAGGCCGCCCAAGGTCCAGTTCCTGCCCTCAACCCCCAAACCCTGGAGCCCCGCCTCAAAACAGGTCTGCCGTGTGTCCACCCGGACCCGGCCGGCTTCCACCCGGGCCAACTCCAGAATCAGTCCGGCCACCCCGCCGGTGGTGATGGATTCCCATTCGAGCCGGGTGGGGCCTTCCTGGCGGCAAGGAAGATCGGGATTGTGGAAATTGAGGACGGTCACCCCCTGAATCCGATTACCGGACAGGGTCAATGATCCCTTCCAGTCGACCTGCCGGCCTCTGCCCCGCACCTCGGCTCCCTCCCAGAGCAGCTTGATCCGGTTGGAAAGATCGGCGGCGGTAAAGGTTCGAAAACACTTCACCACCTGCGTTCCGTTGCGAACCTCCACCCGCTCGATGGGGGCGGTTCCGCAGACCCGGACGCGAAACTCGGGATCCGAACCGGACCCAAGGGGGAGCAGACTCCCCATCGGCACTCCATCCCTGGTTTCAACGTCCAGATACATGCGAGCGCCCGTAGTTGCGTAGACCCTCCGGGCCCGATAGGCCTCCCACACGCTTTCACGGGTCAGGCTCCCGGCCAGAACGCAGGTGAGCCCTCCGTAGCTGCCGAAGTTGCCGGCCCCCGGATAGCTGGCTCCGGGGCGGCCCTTGTGTCCGTCGGAATTGGCCACGATCGCCAGGCGATGCCCGCGGGCAAAGGCGTCCGCCAACATCCATTCGAAAGTCCCCCAGGCCGAATGAACCTCCACCGCCCATTCCAGCCCGGGATCGTGGCGGTTCAGGTCGGCAAAGCGTCCTCCGACGTGGGGGATGACCATCACCTCCCGCCCGCAGCTCCGCAGGCGGGCGAACAGGTGCTCCACGGTCGGGCAGCAGGGCTCCCGGGCCTGGGGCGGGGAGAGCAGGGCCCGGGAGCTGCGACCGATGGACCCGCCTTCCTCCCGAAAAATCACGTTGCGGTCCCCGCCCAGAGCGGTATTGCCGCTCCATTCCCAACCGGGAAAGGTCACCAGGCGTTCCGGTTCATGGAACTTGCGGGTGGTGGCCTGGATCTTCCTCCAGAAGCCGTCGGTGATCTGAAAGTCGTTGCCCTGGTGGGAGCAGATGTCCAGGAAGGCGTCGTCGCGGGCAAAGCGGAAGTAGTCCCCGATGGAATTGGTTCCGATGGTTTCCTCGCTCTGGCCATGGAGATCGGCCCAATATCTCCCGAACCGTTTCCCTGCGCCGACCCGGATGGGATTGGTTCGCCCCGCCAGCCCGGTTCGGGTGTCTTTCACGGATAGGGTGTAGTTTCCGGGCTCGTCAAAGGCGGGCAAGATTTTTTTCCGCAGGCGCCCCACCGGATTTCCCCAACGATCCTCCAGCTTGCTCCGGACCGGAATCGACTCGCCAACAGCGGCCAGGGTGGGAGCCACCGCCACCAGGCGCACCGGCTTGCCGGCCACCACCCGGAACCTGGGAGAATCCGGCAAGCGGTCGAAGGAATAGGTGGCGAAACGGTCGACCAGCACGCGCAGCTCAAAGGTTCTTTCAACGAAGGTCTGAATTCGCCAGCCCTGCGAGCCGCCGCTGCGATCGCCGAACGTCAGGTCGATCCGATCCCCTTGGCGAAGGTACCCCTGCACGACTTTCAGGTGAAGCGTCCTGCCCCAGGGTCTGAGATTGTCCTTGGGGTCGTAGCGCAACTGGAGGCAAGCGCCATTGGAAGCCCGGGCGGTGGTGTAGTTGGGAGCGTCGGGGCGATCGAACTGGGGCACGCCGCAATCGGTGGCATAGCGCATGGCCACCTTGATGGAGCCGGTGTCGTCAATGCCGTAGAAGCCGGCCGTGTAGGTCAGCCGGCAGGTCCGGTAACTGCCGGCAACCACCCGGCCGCGCAAGCTGCAGCTCACACTCCCAAGAGATTCGGCGCTGGTCGTCACTCTCTGGTCTCCTCAACCAAAAAACGGCACTCGGCACTTTGTCGATACGAGGTCAGTGGGCCACCAGCACTTCCCTGCGGATCGTTGGAGGAAAAACGATCGATCGTTTCAATGAAGTGGTGGAAGATGTTCTCCAACTACAAAAAGCACAAAAGTCACAAGTTGTATTTTTGTGCCTTTTGTGGACATTCCCGGTAAACGTCCCGCTGCCGAATCTTGCAAAGGCACAACTCATCAGTCAGCCAATTGGTGTTCATTCGTGTCCATTCGTGGCTCGCCTTTCCCCTTCCTGGGTATCCGCGTTGACGATCCGCAGAGAACTTGTCCTGGCCGGAACAACTATTCTATAGGACAATAGCAGGCCGGGCGTCACGCGGAACGCCACCCCAAAAATCTCCAATGATTCCACGAATCCTCTTCCCCCTGCTGCTGGCGGGGCTGATCGCCTGCAGGCCCATGGCCGCCGAAGACCCTCTCCTGGTGCTGGACCGCCCGATGCCCCCGCCGGCCTGGGCGCTGATGGAGCGCGAGCTGCTGCGCCTCAACTCCGAAGCTTGCGAGATCTTCGCCGCCAAGTATGTGGATGAGCAGGGCCACCTCCTGCACACGCCCCGATGGGGGACTCTGGACGGCCCCGACGACGCCATCGAGACCTTTCACAACTGGACCCTGCTGCATGCCTTGGGGGCATCCGATTCCGTTCTGGAGCTGTTCAAGAAGGCGCTGGAGGGGCACCTGCACCAGTATGGCCAGCTCCGGACCACCCTGACCGACCTGGCCCGGGAGGGCGCCTACCACCGCGAATTCATCACCATGTCGGACTGGTTCCATACCGGGGAGGGCATGCGGGGATTCATGTTCCAGGGGCTCTCCGAACCGGGTTCGCCTCGTCTGCGGGAGCGCATGAAACGCTTCGCCGGACTCTACATGAACGAGGATCCGGAAGCGCCCAACTACGACCCCAAACACAAGATCATCCGCAGCATCTGGAACGGCAGCAAGGGCCCCATGCTCCGCAAGGCCACTACCTACGATTGGGTGGGAGATCCGGTCCCGGGCCGCTTTCACCTCCTGCACAGTCCCTTCGGCCGCAGCAAGATGCTGGACCTGGAAGAGGTCTACCCCAAGATGCTGGCTCACTGCGACGAATACCTCGACAGCGTGGGAGACCATCCGCTCAACCTGGCGGCCACCAACCTGGCCCTCAACGCCTACATGCTCACTCGGGAGCCAAAATACCGGGATTGGGCCCTGGAGTACGTGAATGCCTGGAAGGAGAGAATCGAGGCCAACAGGGGCAACATCCCCACCAATATCGGTCTGGACGGCACCATCGGCGGGGAGTATGGCGGCAAGTGGTACAAGGGAACCTATGGATGGAACTTCACCATCTTCGACGGGGAAATCGAGCGCATCGCCCATCGGAACACCTTCGCGGCGGGCAGTTGGCCGGGTTTCGGCAACGCCTACCTCTTGACGGGCGATGCCGGTTACATCGACACCCTCCGCCGTCAGATGGACAACATCTACGCTCAAAAGAAGGTCGTCGACGGCCAACTCATGGTTCCCCAGATGTACGGGGACCCCCGCGGCTACAAGTTCAGCGGCCGGGAAGAGTGGTACCGCTGGACAACCAACCTGTTCATCGACCGCCTGATGGAAATCTACCTGTGGTCGATGGACCGCGGGGACCTGGAGCGCCTGCCGAAATCGGGTTGGATCGGCTTCCTGGAGGGAGCCGACCCCGAGTACCCGGAGAAAGCTCTGCGAAAGGACTTCGAGAGCCTCCGAGCCACCATGCAGGGCATCGAAGAGGACCCGACCACGCCCGAGACCCGGTTGGCCGACTGGCTGCTGGATCTCAATCCGGCCAGGACCGGCAACCTGGTCAACCTGATGCTCGGCGGTCACCTGGCCGGCAGGATATGGACCCTGCACACTCGCGTTCGCTACTTCGATCCGGAGCGCCGGCGATCCGGCCTGCCCCGGGACGTGGCGGCCCTGGTCGAAAAGCTGACGGGAGACAGCGCCACCCTTACCCTGGTGAACACCAGTCCCTTGCATCCCCGCGACCTGATCGTGCAGGCCGGGTCCTACGCCGAGCACCGGTTCCGGAGCGTGACCCTGAACGGGAAGACCACCCCTGTCGAGGGGTCGTGGGTCAAGTTGCGACTGCAACCCGGCTGCGGCAGCCGGTTGGAATTCTCCATGGAACGCTACGCCAACCAGCCCACGCTGGCCATGCCCTGGGATGCGCCATAGAGGTTCCGGCGGCCAGGCTGTCCTTGGCCACCCTTCCCATACCACAGGCCGCCCCCTCAAGCTCCCGCACGAAGCCTCACGGCCCGGATGCGATTGTTGTAGTGGTCGCTGATGAACAGCAGGTCGTCGCCGCAGAGACAGAGTCCCAGCGGTTCGTTGAGGCGAGAGG
>VXMN01000200.1 GCA_009841055.1 Acidobacteriota bacterium | reverse complement strand
AAGGACGACCGCGAGGCTGTAGCGTGGTACCGTAGGGCCGCCGAACAGGGACTGGCCGCGACTCAGAACAACCTGGGCGCCATGTACGGCAGTGGTCGGGGAGTGCCGATGGACTTTGTGAAAGCCTATGCATGGCTAAGCCTTGCTGCAGACCAGGGATTCACAAGTGCCGTCGGAGTCAGGAAACTGCTCAAATTGGCAATGAGCAGCGAGAAAGTAGCCGAAGCACAGAAACTTGCAGCAGAACTCTTAAATCGCATCGAGTCCTCAAAATCTCAGCAACGCTAGCTGTGAATTCCATGAAGGTTGGTCAAACGGGCAACTTCCGCTTGTCCGGTAAGTCATTGTTAACTTCTTGGCGAATTTACGCTTCCCCGGAGGAGCCAGAATCTCTGCAAGTTATTGATATTGTGGTGAGCCGCCAGGGAATCGAACCCCGAACCTACTGATTAAGAGTCAGTTGCTCTGCCAATTGAGCTAGCGGCCCACGAGTTGCCCGGGAGGGATCGGGCATGGAGGGCGATCTGAGGGGCGTGTCATGCGTTTCGGTTCGCGTACCAGCTTCGAGTGGTTGTTCCCGGTAGCCAAGAGCGTAAGCCCGGACCAATTTCGGATCCTTCCACCCGATCAACTTCTGACAGGGCATCCTCATTCGCAGCGGCGCAGCTAGTACCCCGGACTGACCGATACTTCAGAATGCCGTGTCTGACGCTGCTCAAATTAGCACGACGGCAAGCGATTGTAAACGACTTGCCCGCCTTCTGGACAGGCCCCCTCGCCTGGGTTAGAGTGACAGGCCACTGACATCCGCTTGACCGCTTCGCCGATGGGGTGCCCTTGCGAGGAAAGAGCTTCTTCTTCACAGCCGGCGTCCTGGCTGCAACCCTGCTGCTGGGGGTGTGGCTGCACTCCACCCGAACCCTGCAAGCTCCGGCGGACCAGCGGGTCCACTTGCGCCTGGCTGCGCTTTACACCAGCCAGGCGATGGAGAACTACCAGGACCTGGTGGACGACTTCAACCGGCGGAATCCGGACCTGCTGGTGGAGCTGCAGGGCATCCCCGGGAGCTACTACGACAAGTTGCTGGTGATGTTTGCCGGGCGCACCGCACCCGACGTGATGTGGATGGGCAAGGGAATGGCCCAGTTCGCCTCCCGGGACGCCTTTCTGGACGTGGAGGACGAGTTCCGTATCCCCCCGGGCCACTACTACGAGTCGGTGCTGGACTGTTACCGTTTCAACGGGCGCCTGATGGGGTTTCCCCTGGGGGCCGATTTTGCCGTCATCGTCTACAACCTGGACCTGTTCCAGCAGGCCGGACTGCCGCCTCCCGCTCCGGATTGGACCCTGGAGGAATTCCGGCAGGCGGCCAAACGGCTGACGGTTCGCGAGGGAGGCCAGGTCCGCCAGTGGGGCTTTTACGGTGAGATCGACCCGGGGGTCTTCGGGGCCGAGGTCCTCAGTCCCGACATGTCGGAGGAACGCATCGACCGGCCGGAGTGGAGGAGCTACCTGGACTTTCACCTGAAGCTGATCTTCGAGGACGGTTCCATGCCTTCCCGACTGGAGATCCCGGGAGCCGGAATCCTGACCCGGCGCCAGGCCTTCTACCGGGGGCAGGCGGCCATGATCTCCGACGGATTCCACTTCCAGACCATGCGGGAAGAGATTTCGGATTTCCGCTGGGATATCGCGCCGGTTCCGATGGGGGCCCGGCGGGCCTGCGCTTCCAGCACCCAGGGCTTCGCCGTCTCCCGCCACACCCCCCATCCGGCCGAGGCGGTTCGCCTGCTCAGGTACCTGGTGGCTCCCGAGAGCCAGCGGCGCATGGGGGGCGTTCTGGTTCCCTCCCATCGGGAAAGCGCCCGCCAGGCGATCGAAGACATGCCCGGCCCACCCCACAACCGACAGGTCATCCTGGACAGCATGGAGACGCTCAACCCCTTTCCCCGACATCCCAAGATCAACGAGCTCCAGCAGGCTCTGGCGGAGACCACGCGGCTGGTCCTGACCCGTCAGCAGAGCCCCGAGGCCGGGCTGCGGGAGTGCGCCCGGCAGTTCCGGGAGATCCTGGGGAGGACCCACCCATGAGATCGCGGGCCCTCGGCATCGCCGCCCTCTTCCTGCTGCCCAATCTGCTGGGGTTTCTGGCCTTCACCCTCTTTCCGGTGGTGGCTTCCTTCGCCTTGAGCTTCTGCCGTTGGGACCCTGTGGCCGAGCCGGTCAGCGCCATAGAACCGGTCGGGCTCCGCAACTACGTGGATTTGGTCGGCTTCCACAGCCGGACCGACTCCGGGGGGCAGACCTCCTGGGTCGCCAACACCCCCCGCTTCTGGGAATCCCTCTACAACACCGTCTTCATGATGCTGGCCATCCCCTTCAACATGGCGGCCTCGCTGCTGCTGGCGGTCCTGCTGAACCGCAAGATGCGGGGCATGGCGATATTTCGCAGCGCCTTCTTCCTGCCCTCCATCACCGCCGGAGTGGGCACCATGCTCCTCTGGATGTGGATGTTCAACAAGGACATGGGCAGCATCAACCAGGTGCTGGCCTGGGTGGGCATCCAGGGGCCCGACTGGCTGCAGAGCTACTTCTGGGCCAAGCCGGCCCTGATGCTGATGGCGAGCTGGGCCGGCATCGGCGGCGTCAACATGATCCTCTACCTGGCCGGGCTGCAGCAGATCCCCCGGGAGCTGCACGAGGCGGCCGCCCTGGACGGCGCCGGCCGCTGGCAGCAGTTGCGCCACGTAACCGTGCCCATGCTCCTGCCGGTGACCTTCTTCATCTTCATCATCTCCATCATCTCCGGCCTGGAAGGGGGGTTCGACGCCCCCTACGTCATGACCGGCGGCAGCTTCGGGACCACCACCGTCAGCCTCTATCTTTACCGGCAGGGGTTCGAGTTCTTCCGCATGGGGTACGCTTCGGCGGTGGCCTGGGTCCTCTTTCTGATCGTCTTCCTGTTGACCATGATCAACTGGCGCCTGGCCGAAAAGCGGGTGGAATACTGATGCCGAGCCGAATCAAGAGTGGTCCCCTGGTGGTCTACGGCCTGCTTGTGCTGCTGGCCGCCTCCATGCTGTTCCCCTTCTACTGGATGGCGATCACCTCGCTGAAGGGAAAGGCCGACGTTTTCTCCACCGAGCCCAAGCTGATTCCCGGAAGGCAACTGGCCGAGCGGGTGGTGGACGATCCCCGCTGGTTCTTCCATTCCGGAACCGACAACTACAGCCAACTGCTGGCCTGGCAGCGCCTGGTGGAATCCGGAAGCGGTCCGCGGGGCTTCAGCCGCTTCGTCCTCAACACGGTCTTCTTCGCCCTGGCCATCACCCTGGGGCAGGTAATCACCAGCAGTCTGGCCGCCTTCGCTTTCGCCCGGCTCCGTTTCCCCGGCCGCAAGCAGATCTTCTTCGCCTACCTGGCCACCCTGATGATTCCCGCCACGGTCACCATGATTCCGTCCTACATCCTGCTGCGGGAGCTGGGATGGGTGAACACCTACCAGGCGGTCATCCTGCCCTCGGTCTTCACCGCCTACGGCACCTTCATGCTGAGGCAGTTCTTCCTGACCATTCCCAGGGAAATCGAGGATGCCGCCCGCATCGACGGCTGCAGCCCGCTGGGCCTCTACTGGCGCATCGCCCTGCCGCTCTCCACTCCGGCCCTGGCCGCCCTGTCCATCGTGGCTTTCGTGGGCTCCTGGAGAACCTTCATGTGGCCGTTGATCGTCAGCAGCACGGAGGATCTCTTCAACCTGCCCCTGGGGCTGACCCTGTTCCGGGGGATGTACACCGATCCCGACTGGCCCTTGCTGATGGCGGGGTCGATGGTCATGACACTCCCCTTGATCCTGGTCTTCATCGCGGGTCAGCGCTATTTCGTGGAGGGCATCCGCCTGGGCGCCGTGAAGGGCTGACCGCAAATTCCGACGGAAAACCATGGCAGGCAGCAGCCGACAGGACAGGGACCGCTGGTTGAAGCGCCGCCGCCAGTTGACCCGCCGCTACCGCCGGTGCCTCGGCATCGGCCCGGAGCGGTGCGACCTTCAAGCCGAGATCGTCCGCGAGGAGGCCGGGGCGGATTGGGTGGCCCAATGGCTTCGGTTCGACAGCGAGCCCGGCGAGCGTGTTCCCGGACTGCTGGTCCGGCCGGCGGGCGCCCGCAAGCCCCTGCCGGTGATCCTGGTGCTTCCGGGGGGACATCGAACCAAGGACCTGGCGATCTTCGGCCACGAGCAGTGGCCTCTGCCCTTTGCCGTCGAGTCACCCCACCATCGGTTTCCGGTCGAGACGCTGGGGAACCACGAGCCCCTGCCCCTCACCCGGCTCCTGGCTCACGGGTTCGCGCTCATGAGCATCGACTGCCGCGTGTTCGGGGCCAGGGCCGGTCCGCGCCCCGACGGCGTCGCCGACCGGGCCGCCTTCACCGCGGCCTCCCACGCCCAGTACCACTGGCTGATGCGCCGGGCCCTCATCGACGGCCGCAGCGTGGCCGCCATGGAGGTCTGGGACGTGATCCGGACCCTGGACTACCTGGAGACCCGCGACGACATCGACCCCCGGCGGGTGGGTGTCATGGGCTGGTCGATGGGCGGCAACCTGGCCTGGCAGACCGCCATCGCGGAACCCCGGATCAAGGCCGTCTGCACCGGCAGCTGCCTGATCACCTTCGAGGCGGCCCTGGAGCATGAGCGGGACGCGGGCTGGTATGCCTGGATCCCGGGCGTTCGCGGCTGGACCTCGCGGCAGGAGTTGTTCAGCCTGATGGCTCCCCGGCCCCTGCTGGCCTTTGAAGGGGACAGCGACTTTCCGCGGGAAGGCGTCCAGCCCATGCTGGATGAGGCCAGGGGAAAGTACGCCCTGCTGGACGCCGGCGATCGCTTCCGCTCGGTGTGGTACTCTGGGGGCCATGGAGCCTACCTGCGGGACCCGGCCACCCTGGAGCAGATCGGCGGCTGGTTCGCGCGCCACTTGAGTCGAGGCGCCAAGCTGCCATGACACGGCTTCTCTTCTTCGACGACACCCAGCTTTTGGAGAAGCAGGGCCTGGAGCGGCGGCTGGGCCGGCCCGAACCGATTCCCGAAGCCACCTTCCAGGTTCCGGGGATCGACCTCGGGTTTGCCTATCCCACCGTCTTTCCCTGCCGGGACGCCGGGGGATGGCGCATGCTCTATCAGTCCCTGAGCGGGCTGGGGAAAGACGCGGGGCCGGCCCATTTCGTTCCATCGGCGGCGGATTCGAGTGACGGCATCCATTGGCTTGTCCCCGACCTGGGGAAATCGGTGCCCCTTCCGGACCGGTTGCTGCCCAACCAGGTGGGGGCGGCGCCTCTGGACCGCTTCGGAGAATGGGGCCCCTGCTATTACGACGAACGGGCTCAGGATCCCCGGCGGCGGATCAAGGGGTTCGTCTGCAAGGGCCACGAGCCCGGCACCGGCAAGAAGGACTCCTGGATCGTGACCTCACCCGACGGGTTGACCTGGAACGATCCGGAGGGGCCCCTCTGGCATCCCTACGGCAGCGACCCCGCCGTCTGCGCCTTCTGGAACCGCTACCGCCACAGCTACGTGCTGGCCATCCGTCCCAAGAACGGCGACCGGCGCATCGCCCTGATGGAAACCCCGGACTGGAAGGAGTTCTCCCGGGTAGAGCTGGCCCTGTCCCCCGACGGACTGGACCCCGACCTGGCCGAGCTCTACGGGATGCCAACCTTCCCCTACGCCAACCTGTTCATCGGGCTGCTCTGGATCTACCGGACCCGCCTGCGGACCGCCCAGCACGGCAAGTTCCAGGGGGGGCGGATCGATTGCCAGTTGGCCTACAGCTACGACGGCTGGCACTTCCAGCGGGGGCCGAGGGATCCCCTGGTGTCCAATGCCGACCCGGGCCGGATCGGGGCGGGCTGCATCCTGCCCTGCAGCCTGGTTGCCACCGAGAGCGAGATCCGCCTCTATTCCTGCGCCAGCGCCCACGAGCACGCCGTCTTTGACGAGCACTCCCCACAACGGTCGGCCATCCTGATGCACCGGCTGAGGTTGGATGGATTCGTCTTTCTGGAAGCCGCGTCAGGGCAGGGCCGGCTGAAGACACGAGCCCTGCTGGTTCAGGGGGAACGCCTGAGCTTCAACGTGCAGGCGCCCGGCGGCCAACTCCTGGTGGGAATCTCCGACGCCGACGGGAATCCCATCCCCGGCTACGGCCTGGAGGATTGCCTGCCCTGCAGCTCCGACAGCACCGCCTGGGTTCCCCGATGGAAAGACGACGCCCGTTTCGGTAGTCTAAAAGGCCGGGCGGTGCAGTTGGAGCTGGAGCTCAGCGGAGGGCGGATGTATGCCGTCAGCGGCGACTTCCGGATGCTGTCCGCCAAGGAGGGGATGCGCTACATGAGGTTCGGCACACCCCCCGACCCGAGCGGTTGGGGGCCTTGATGAGATTCCGGTCTCCATTCTCGAGGGTCCATCTCGGCCGAGGGCGAATTCCTCTGCGCAAGCTGTCCATGGAGTGACCATGACCCCACAACCGCAGGCACCCACCTCCGCCCGGGAACCCTTGCGCCTGATGGTGGTGGTGGCCCATCCTCACGATTTCACCCACTGCGCCGGCACCTGCGGTATCCACGGCTCCCGGGGCGACGCCGTGACCGTGGTGACCCTCACCAACGGGGCCACCAAGCACAACGAACGCCTCTACGACGAGATGATCAAGCCCGCTGCCGAGAGGGATCCCCGGATCGTCAACCAGTCCCGGGAGGACTACGGCCGGGAAAAACTGCGGGAGTTCCGGGCCGTCTGCGCCCTCTTCGGGGTCAGCGACGTGCGGGTGCACGGGTTTCCGGAGCCCTACCGCATGGAGCGGACGCTCGAATCGGTGGAGGCCCTCAAGCAGATCATCCTGGAGGTGCGGCCCGACATCATGATCTCCCACCGGCGCTACCTGCGGGGGCGCAGCGGCATGGTGTCGGCCTCGCGCAACGAGCACGACGAAGCCGGCTTCGCCACCCACGAGGCCATGCACCTGGCCTCCCTGCCCGACCCCTCCAGCCCGGTCCCTCCCCACACCGTGGCCCTGACCTACTACCTGGGAGTCTTCTTCGAAACCGACGAGATCGACTTTTACGTGGATATCGGCGTCTGGGCCGAAAAGCGGGTCGAGGCCGAAGTCCTGTTCGCCACCCAGGGCCACACCGAGGCCTTTGCCCGCAAGCGCATCGAGATCAGCGCCGGCAGGGCCGGTTGGAACTGCGGGACTCAGTATGCGGAGGGATTTGTCCGCAGCTACCCCGACCTGTTCGACCGGCTTCCGGTTCCGGACCGGGCCCTGCAGAAGGCCAGAGGCAAGCGCATGGACCATTTGCGCCGGGTGTCGGGAGAACTGCCAGGGCCTTCTAAATCCTGAGGCGCGGCCCGCCGCTCAACCCGCAGCCCCGCCTGGTTACCCATTCAGGAGGACAGCGACCATGAAAATCACCGACGTCAAGGCCTACGTGATCAAGCCCCGCTATCCGGACAACGCCGGCGCCTTCGAGGGGGACTGGACCTTCGTGCGCATCGAGACCGATGAGGGCATCCACGGCTGGGGCGAGGCCAGCAACTCTCCCGGCGGCGGCTGCTTCCTGAGCGCCAAAACCATCGAGCTGCTGCGACAGAGCCTGGTGGGGCAGGACCCTTTTCAGAGCGAGAAAATTTGGCAGCAGAACTACCGGCGCTTCACTTACCTGGGAGCGCGGGGCCTGCCGACGGTGGCGCTGAGCGGCGTGGACATGGCCCTGTGGGATATCAAGGGCAAGGCCCTGGGCCTCCCGGTCTATGACCTGCTGGGGGGCAAGCTGCGGGACAGCATCCGGCTCTACGCCAACGGCTGGTTCTTCGGCTGCCATACCCCGGAGCAGTACGGCGCGGCCGCCAGGGCCACCGTCGAGGCTGGCCACGAGGCCCTCAAGCTGGATCCCTTCCTGGAGATGCAGCCCTTCCACACCGGCTATCTCGATGGCCAGATCTCAGCCGAGGGGGAGGAGCTGGGCTGCGCCATCGTGCAGGAGGTTCGGGAAGCCGTGGGAGACCAGGTGGAAATCCTGATCGATGCCCACGGCCACTACAACGTGCCCACGGCCATCCGGCTGGCCAACCGCCTCTACGAGGAGTCGCAGATCGCCTGGTTCGAGGAGCCGGTGCCCCCCGAAAGCATCGACGCCCTGAGGCAGGTCCGGGAGCACGTGACGCCTTCCATCTGCGTGGGGGAGCGCCTCTTCACCCGCTTCGACGTCCTGCCCATCCTGCAGCAGGGGCTGGCCGACTACCTGATGCCGGACGTGCTCTGGACCGGGGGCATCACCGAGCTGCGCAAGATCGCCAGCATGGCCGAGGCCTATTACGTCCCCATGAGCCCCCACAACGCCATGGGGCCCCTGCAGATCGTGGCCGGCTCCCACGTGATGATGAACACGCCCAACTTCTACCGGCTGGAGCACAGCACCTCCTTCATCGAAGCCTACAACCGGCTGACCACCGAGCCCATGAACTTCCACGGCGGCGAGTTCAGCCTGAGCGGGAAACCCGGCCTGGGCGTGGATTTCGACATGGAGGCCCTCCGCGCCCACCTGCATCCGGAATGGAAGTGAGGGCGTTGGAGGAGCTTCCTACGAAGAGCACAAAGGAAAAGAAATATCCACGAAGGGACACGAAGGACGACGAAGGGCCACCAAGCGTGACGGCTCTGCCGCATCGGCACGGGCTGCGGCCCGGCAAGCCGGCACCACCCGGGAGCGCGGGCGTCCCGCCCGCATCCGCTCCCTATCCCAGCTTCAATGAGGACAACCCCAGCACAACTGCGGCACGGTTGAGCTTGCGCTCAAAACAGGGGGAAGTAGAGGATCATCCCCGCTCTTCCAGCACACTCTCCGCCAGGGTCTTTCCGCGGATTACCGGGCACCTGGTACCGCCCCGAGGCTTTTCGCCGTTCCAATGGACCCGGTCAAACCGCAACAGTTGTCTGAGGCCTCTACTATCGATTTCCAGGATCGGCAGCAGCCTCGCCACAGGAGTCCCGTGAGAAGTCACCACAACAGGTTCACCCTGACGCACCAACTTCAGGTACTTGGAAAGGTTGTTCTTGAGTTCTCGAACCGACACCTGCATGGCGCCTCCATAGACGTAGCGACACACTATCCCAATTCATCCCTTTATAGCTACAAAGGGAGATGGTGAGTCGTATGACAGTAGAGTATGCCTACCGAGTCGAGGACACCTTGTGCAGGACACGAAGGGCAACTACCTGAAAGATGTATAATCGGCCTTGTTTAAAACAATCGAAAAAGAGCGATCCACGAAGGACGACGAAAGGCCACCAAGCGTGACGGCTCTCTGCCACATCGGCTCGGGATGCGGCCCGGCAAGCCGGCGCGTGCCCCCGTGAGAGGCAAGAGTGATGGGAGGAGGCCCACCCGGGAGCGCGGGCGTCCCGCCCGCATGCACTCCCGTTGCGTGCCGCTCAGTTTCCCCGCGATGCGGCACCCAGCCACCCTGCCGTCCTGGAAACGACTACGTATGACTTTGGCACCGCATGATTCCCACCACCTGCAACCCGGCCCGCGCAACCTGGTGACCGACGTCGAAGGGTTTCGGGTCGGCAATGCCTCCGACGCCGCCCTCAAATCGGGGACGACCGTGCTGACGGCGGAGCAACCCTTCACGGCGGCCGTGCACGTCATGGGTGGAGCCCCAGGAACCCGGGAGACCGATCTGCTGGCTCCGGGCCGCCTGGTGCGGAAAGTGGATGCCCTGGTTCTGTCCGGAGGGTCGGCGTTCGGTCTCGATGCGGCATCGGGCGTTGCGGACGCCATGGCGGAATCCGGACGCGGATTTCCGGTGGGCGGCGTCCGGGTTCCGATCGTCCCGGCCGCCATCCTGTTCGACCTGCTCAACGGCGGGGACAAGAACTGGAAGGCAAACCCCTATCGAGAGCTTGGGAGGCAGGCGTTGACGAATGCCGGGACGGACTTTGAACTCGGCTCCGCTGGGGCCGGAGCGGGGGCAACCACCGCCAATCTCAAGGGAGGCCTGGGATCGGCTTCTCTGGTGCTCGGGAACGGAATCACCGTCGGGGCTCTGGTGGCGGCCAATCCGGTCGGCTCGGTCACGGTTCCGGGAAGCTGCAAGTTCTGGGCGGCACCTTTTGAAATCGGCGATGAGTTCGGGCAGGCGGGCCTCATCGAGGAGGCGCCCGATCTCAAATCAACCTTCCTGGGAAAACACACGGCCCTGGACCCGGGAGCGAACACCACCATCGCCGTTGTCGCAACCGACGCGGACCTCACCCGGAGCCAGGCCCAGCGCATGGCCGTGTCGGCCCATGACGGGCTGGCGCGGGCCATCGTTCCGTCCCACACGCCCTTCGACGGCGACCTGGTGTTCGCCGCAGCCGGCGGAACCGCGGAGCACGTGGTAGAGGACACTGACATGGCCGCCATCTGCCATGCCGCATCGCTGTGCCTCGCCAGAGCCGTCGCCCGCGGCATCCGATATGCCACGCCGGAACCTGGAGACCTGCTTCCCTGCTGGCCCGGTTCCTGATTCAGTTCTGCATTCGCATCCGACCGCAACGGGGTGTTGGCTCGGAACAGGAGGCAGGAGCGCCTCTCTGGTTGGACAAAACGCCTGCCCTACGCCGCTTCTCCCAAAGCGGACACTTCACGTGCTATTGAGACCGGTCACTTCACATGCTACCGACATCCGGCGTCCCGACTCTTGCAGGACCCGCTGCCTTGTACTAGACTAGATGTCCGGCCGACCAGGGACATGTCGGCCGCTTCCTTCTACGGTGAGTGTAGCTCAGTCGGTAGAGCACTGGATTGTGGCTCCAGCGGTCGTGGGTTCGATCCCCATCACTCACCCCACCCCCTTTCCTTACTGCAACACCCGGTCTCACCCTGTATCAGCCGCCCGGTCTTATGGGGCGTCGGCGCAGCCAAGCGACAAGTGAATAGTGGATAGTGGTCAGTGAATAGCTATTAGATCGACACGCAAAGCTCACGTGTAATCACTGATGCGGTGGCGGGAGACCGGCCGCTAAGCTGTGGTGCGGCGGCGCTTCGTGAGCGTATTTCCATCAATCCCGCGCCTCATTCAGCCGCCGAAAGGCGTCGGTGCCCTTGAGCGCCTTGTTTTTTCGCAAAGTCCCAGGGGGGCTTCCCGTTCTTGTCCCAGGCTTTGGGGTCGACGCCCGAATCCAAGAGCTTACTAAGGGGAATTACATACGAAAGTAGCCATCCCCCACACTACGTCTTTTGCTTAACCTTGCGAGCGCCAAACCCCTGCACAACGGCACGGGTCAGCTCGTCGGGGGAGATGGTGGAAAGGACGCGCAGGTCTTCCTTGTGGCGGTCGGCCTTGATGCGGGGAGTGCGGGGGG
>VXMN01000040.1 GCA_009841055.1 Acidobacteriota bacterium | reverse complement strand
AAAGAAACATCGGCTTCCCGTCCACCTGGCGTACCTTGGGACGATAGTGGACTCGATCGTACAGCTCATCCACATCCACCCGCTTCAGGCCTTCCGTGATCCGACTCAGAGAAACGTCGGCATACCTGCCTTCCCGCATCGCTACCAAGCGGCCGAACTGGCGTTTCATGACCAGCGACATGGCCATATTGGCATAATTCAGGGACACCATGAGATCCAGCGAATCGGGCGTACCGCTCCTCATCAGGTAAGAGAGCTGCTGATAGATGATATTTTGCCCCGTAATCCGCTTGAGCGCTCGCCCCGTGGCCGCCCCGATTCCGCCCAGTTTCCTGTGTCCATAGGCATCGGCCTGCTCCGATTCCACCAGGTCTTCTCCGACCATCTGAGTACCCTCGGAAATGCTGACCATGGCGTAGTTGCTTGGATTGGTGCGCTTGTCCGCCATCAGCAGGTCGGCCAATCGATCCGGACTGAATGGTACTTCTGAAATCAGGGCTCGATCGGTGCCGGCAAGGTACGAGGAAATAAGGGAGGTTTCACCGCTGTTTCGACCGAAGAGTTCCACCACCGCAATTCGCTCGTGGGATCCTGCCGAGGTCCTCAACTGGTGCAGGAAGTTGACGCTGCGGGTCACGGCCGTAGAGAAGCCGATGCAGTAGTCGGTCCCGAACACATCGTTGTCCATGGTCTTGGGGATGGCAACCACCGGAAAACCTTCGCGATGGAGCCTTTCCCCATAGCCCAGGGTGTCGTCGCCCCCGATGGGTATCAATACATCCAGCCCCAGCCTCTCCAGGTTTCTCAGAACGTGGGGAGTGCAATCCAGAAAGGAACTCTTCCCTTCCTGCGGCCGGCGGGTGGCTTGCAGAATTGGGGGCAACTCGTCAGCCATCACCTTGCCCGGGTTGGTTCGGGAGGTGTGGAGGAAGGTGCCCCCGGTCCTGTCGATAGTCCGAACCACGGAGTTATTCAGCTCAAGGGTGCAGTCAGCCAACGAGGACGGGTCCTCGGGATCGAGCATCAGCAATCCCCGCCAGCCGCGCCTTATGCCCAGAACCCGCTGACCTTCGGCTTCGGCCCGATTCACCACCGCCTTGATGCAGGAATTCAGTCCGGGAACGTCGCCGCCACCCGTCAGGATTCCAATGCGCATCGGTCTAGCTCTGCTTCAGTTGATATTGGTTGCTGTGCAAGGGTGTTCAGGCGACCACCGTCTTCACCCGCGCTCGGCTGCCCTGGCCTACTCGGAAGTCTGGGTGGAGAGCCTGATGGCCGCCTGGGCCGCGGCCAGACGGGCAATGGGAACACGAAACGGGGAGCAGCTGACATAGTCCTGCTCCAGTTGATGGCAGAACTCGATGGTGGCGGGATCGCCTCCATGTTCGCCGCAGATCCCGATCTTGATTTCAGGTCGCGTGGCCCTGCCCTTCGCCACGGCAATCTTCATCAACTCTCCAACCCCGGCAATATCGAGGGACTGGAAGGGATCCCTGGGATAAATGTCGCGCTGCAAATAGGGCACCAGGAATCGGTCGGCATCATCGCGGCTCAAAGCCAGGGTGGTTTGAGTCAAGTCATTGGTTCCGAAGCTGAAGAAGTCGGCCGAGCGCGCAATTTCGTCCGCTGTGAGAGCTCCCCTGGGAACTTCGATCATGGTGCCCACCTGGTAGTCGATCTCCAGTTTCCGGGAGTCCATCACCTGGCGGGCCACTTGCCGTACGAGGCGGGCCTGATCTTCCAGTTCCTTGACGTTGCCGACCAGGGGAATCATGATCTCCGGCACGGCTTTCTTCCCTCGACCGATTACATTTGCGGCCGCCTCGAAGATCGCCTGCGCCTGCATCCGGGTAATTTCGGGATAGACGATTCCCAGCCGGCAGCCGCGAAATCCAATCATGGGGTTGAATTCGTGAAATGAATCCACTTTCGCCTTGACCGCCTCAAAGGAAACACCCATGTTCGAAGCCAATTCCCTTTGGGCCGACGCCTCGTGAGGCAAAAACTCGTGGAGAGGCGGATCAAGGGTGCGAATGGTGACCGGCCTGCCTTCCATCACCTCGAAAATGTGCTCGAAATCCTCCCGTTGAAGGGGCAAGAGCTTGGAAAGGGCGCGTTCCCGCATCTCGGAGGTTGAAGCCAGAATCATTTCCCGCATCGGGCCGATTTCTCCCTCCCCGAAGAACATGTGCTCGGTTCGGCACAATCCGATCCCGCCTGCCCCGAAAGCGATGGCAGCCGCTGCCTGGTCCGCCTGGTCCGCGTTGGCTCGGATCTCGAGGGTACGAACCCGGTCCGCCCACTCCATCAGTTTCCGATATTGCCGGTAGACCCGGGCCTCCTTCTTCTCCGGCAACTGGTGCAGGAGAACTTGTATGACCTCCGAGTCGCGCGCCGCGATAGGCCCCTGGATCACCTCGCCGGTGGTACCGTCCAGCGACAGAAAGTCACCCTCCCGGATGACCCGTCCGTTGACTCGCATCTGGCGTTGAGAGTAGTCGATGGCCAGGGCGCTGCAGCCGGCAACGCACACCTTGCCCATTTGCCTGGCAACCAGAGCCGCATGGGAGGTCGTGCCTCCCCGCGCGGTCAGGATCCCCTCGGCCGCGTTCATTCCCTTGATATCCTCGGGCGAGGTCTCGATGCGGGTCAGAATCACCCGTTCCCCACGACTCTTCCACTCTTCGGCATCGGGTGCGTTGAAGACGACCCGGCCGACGGCCGCGCCGGGACCGGCGTTGAGACCCTTGGCCAGGAAGCGGCCCTGCTCGATAGCCGCCGCTTTCTCCGCCGGATCGAATACCGGCCGCAAGAGCTGGTTCAGTTGATCCGGCTCCACCCGCAAGAGCGCCTCATCGGGAGTGATCAGCCCTTCATCCACCATGTCGACTGCGATCCTGATAGCGGCGAATGCGGTCCGTTTCCCGACCCGGCACTGCAACAGGTAGAACGTTCCCTGCTGAATGGTGAACTCGATGTCCAGCATGTCCCGGTAGTGCGTCTCCAGGATCCTGCGCGCTCGATCCAACTGGCCATACAGTTCCGGCCTCTCACGGGCCAATTCGGCAATGGAGGCGGGAGTCCGGGCCCCCGACACCACGTCCTCGCCCTGAGCGTTTCCGAGGTACTCCCCGTAGAGCACGTTTTCCCCGGTGGCCGCGTCCCGGGTGAAGGCCACCCCGGACCCGGAATCGGATCCCATGTTTCCGAACACCATGACCTGCACGTTTACGGCCGTACCCCAACTGGCAGGAATCCCGTTGAGCCTTCGATACTCTTCAGCACGCGGGTTCATCCAGGAACCGAATACGGCTCCGATGGCGCCCCATAGCTGCTGATGGGGATCGTCGGGAAAGCCCACGCCCACCCGCTGCCTGATCTCGCGCTTGAAGAGAATCACCAGGTCCTGAAGATCGGTCGTGGTGAATTCCGTATCCAGGACCAGTCCACGCTCTTCCTTCTTCGCCTCGATCATGCGCTCGAACGGATCGACCTCATCCTTTCGGGTCGGCTTCATCCCGAGTACGACGCTTCCGTACATCTGCACGAATCGGCGATACGAATCCCAGGCAAACCTCGCGTTACCGGTTCGCAGGGCCAGTCCTTCCACCGTGCTGTCGTTCAATCCCAGGTTCAAGACGGTGTCCATCATGCCGGGCATCGAGGCCCGTGCCCCCGAGCGCACTGAAACCAGCAGGGGATTTCGGGCATCGCCGAAACGCATTTCCATAAGCGCCTCCATTTTATGAAGCGCCCGGGAAACCTCTTCAGACAGACCGGCGGGATATTGCTCATTTTCCCCGTAGTAGTGGGCGCAGACGTCGGTAGAGATGGTAAATCCCGGGGGAACCGGCAAACCCAGATTGGTCATCTCCGCCAGATTGGCTCCCTTCCCGCCCAGCAGGCCCTTCATGTCAGCGCGCCCATCGGCCTCGCCGTCGCCAAAAAAGTAAACCGACTTTTCAGCCATTGTCACTCTCCGATCAAACTCGCCAGGACTCCAGCCCGCATTTCTCACCAGGCCGCATGATCATGTCGACGCACCGGTCGCGGGCGATCAGGTCGCCACCATCTCGGAAACGTCAGCCACCTTCAGAAACGTCTGAAGCAGAAATGTCAGCAGGGCGAGACGATTCTTTCGCACCCCTGGATCTTCGTCCATCACCAGGACCCGGTCAAAGAACGAGTCTACCGCAGGCCTCAGCGAGGCCATCATGCCCAGAGCCGCCTCGTGCCTCCCCTCGCGAAGAGCTCCTGAAATCCTCCGGTCGATCGCGACCACCCGGCTGTGGAGCAGGTTCTCCTCCGGAGTCGCAAACCGTGCGGGATCGATGGCGCACGCCGCTCGAGGATCGATCCCGGCTTTCAACAGGATATTCTTGATGCGCTTGAAACTGGTCGCCAGCGACTGGAAATCAGAGCTTTCCCGCATGCCGGCGATGGCGCCCAAGCGCTTCCGGACCTCCACGGGATTGTCCCAGCACACCTCCAGCACCGCGTTGATTTCATCATAGCGATACCCCTGCTCCCGAAAGAGGAAACGCATCCGGTCTTTCAGGAAGTTCCGAAAAGTCAGGGTGGTTTCCTCCAGTGAGCGATCGGCGAAGCTGCGAACTCCCTCATAGGCCCTGGCCAGCATTCCTTCGCAGGAAAGGCCCAGCTCCTTCTCCAGCAGGATCCGGATCAACCCCATGGCCTGGCGGCGCAACCCCAGCGGGTCCCGCGACCCGGTGGGGATCAGGCCCAGGCAGAACGCTCCCGCCAGTGTGTCCAGCTTATCGGCCATGGCGACAATCGCACCGGCAAGCCCGCGCGGCACGCCGTCTTCCGAGGCACCCGGAAGGTAGTGATCGTATATCGCCTCCGACACTCCAGCCTCGATGCCCTGGGCGCGGCCGTAGAGCCCCCCCATGACTCCCTGCAGATTGCTGAATTCCCGGACCATCTCGGTGGTCAGATCGGTCTTGCATAGCTCGGCGGCCTGCTGCACCGAAGAAAGGAGTTCGGGGTGTTGCATCCCCTTGACCATAAACCTCGACAAGCCTTTTATTCTTAGAGCCTTATCATAAAGAGTGCCGAGATTTCTCTGATAGGTGATCTTTTTCAGCAGACCGATTCGGTCCTGCAGGGAAACCTTCAGGTCAGACTCCCAAAAGAAGGCGGCGTCAGACAGGCGGGCTCTAAGCACCCGTTCATGCCCGGCCTGAATTTGCGCGGAACAGGCCCCGTCCGAATCCACCACCGCCAGGAATTTGGGAAGCAGATTCCCCTCACGGTCCTGAAGCGAAAAATACTTCTGGTGCTCTCGCATCACCGTGATCAATACCTCTGCCGGGAGCTTCAGGAATTCGGGGTCGAAGTCCCCGCACACCACGCCGGGATGCTCGTTGAGGTGGGCCACTGTCTGCAGCAGCCTCCGGTCCTCGACCAGGTGACCACCCTGCCCCAGCGCCGCTTCCTCCAGACCGGCCTGGATCCTGCGCAACCGCTCAACCGAATCGATTTCGACATCCGCCTCTCGAAGCTTCTGCCGATAATCCGCGAAGTTCGCCACCACCGCTTCACGGTTGCCGGCCAGAATCCGGTGTCCGTAGGTACGATCGCCTGCCCGGACCGAGGCCAGTTGCACGGGCACGACCTGTCCGTCAAAGAGGCAAAGAATCCATCGAATCGGCCTCAGAAACAGAAACTGGCTTGCTTCCCATCGCATGCTCTTGGGCAACTCCAGTCCCTTGATGGCGTTGGGAATTTCTTCCGCCAGAATGTCTCTGGCTCCGCGACCGGGCACCTGCTTCCGGTAGGCCAGATAACTGCCTTTTTGTGTCTTTACCCGGGAAAGAGCCTCCACTTCGACCTGGTTCTTGCGGGCGAATCCCAGGGCGGCTGCCGTGGGGCGGCCGTCCCGATCAAAGGCGATGGCCAGGGGGGGGCCCGTGATGACCTGGCTCCGGGCCGGCTGGGTGGCGGCCCCCCCCCGGGGGGGGGACAAAAAAAAAGCCGGCCGGGAAAAGGGCGCGCTTTAGTAAAAACCCAGAGAAAGTGCGGGGAGGACCACTGTAAATATTTTTTTCAATTGCCGCGAGGCCTCCGGCAGGAACCGGGCCGGTATCTCTTCGCATCCTATCTCCAATAAAATCTCTGATAACATAAGTTTAAAAACAATAATCTAATTGGACACTTCAGGTTAATTCAGTTCGCTGGGTTCATTCTCGGTCCCTGAATTCTCCGAAGGGTCTTCGCCGGTCAGATATCGTTGAGCGATGCGGCAGGCGAGGGCCCGCACACGCTGAATCATTCCGGTGCGCTCGGAGACGCTGATGGCGCCCCTGGCATCCAGGACATTGAAGGTGTGCGAGCATTTGAGGCAGTAGTCGTAGGCCGGCAGGATCAACCCCTTTTCTATCAGACGATCCGCCTCTTTCTCGTAATCGTTGAACCAGCCGAAGTGCAGGTCGATATCGGCAAATTCGAAATTGTAACGGGAAAACTGGACTTCGTCCGCGTGCCTGAGGTCTCGATAACCGACACTGGCATTCCACTCCAGATCGAACACGTCCGACCTGTGGCTCAAGAACATCGCGATCCGTTCCAACCCGTAGGTGAGTTCCACCGACACCGGGTTCAGCTCCAGTCCCCCGGCCTGCTGAAAATAGGTGAACTGGGTAATCTCCAACCCATCCAGCAGTACTTGCCAGCCGGCTCCCCAGGCCCCGAGGGTGGGCGATTCCCAATTGTCCTCTTCGAATCGAATATCGTGGCCACGCAGGTCAATGCCTATCGTTTCCAGACTTTTCAGATAGAGAGACTGCACCTCGGGCGGGCTGGACTTCAGAACGACTTGGAGCTGGTGATGCTTCTGGACCCGGTTGGGATTCTCCCCATAGCGGCCATCTGCAGGACGCCGGCTGGGCTCCAGATAGGCCACTCGGTAGGGATCAGGCCCAAGCACCCGAAAGAAGGTCTCGGGGTTCATGGTTCCCGCCCCTTTTTCCACGTCGTAGGGCAGATGGATGACACACCCCTGTTCTGCCCAGAACGTCAGCAATTCCATGAACAGTTGTTGGAACCACATGATTTACCGATTCCCGGATTCCCGCCGCAGCAGAGACAGTGAATCGAACTTGCGCTCGAACCCGGACTGAACCATCTCCTCAGCGACTGCATCGAGCGCCGAAACAGCCTCTCTTGCGACTCGCCCGCCCGCCAGCTCCGGCAGGGACTTCCTCACCACCAGACCGGCCAACTTCAGGACGTCCCCGTCAATCCGACGCCCGGTCCCTTGCCGGCATTCCCGGCAGAAAAATCCAAGGTCATCCAACTGGCGGTAAGCGCCCGTACCGGGGCTCAATCCACCGCCGCAACCACTGCATGCGGTAAGGCTGGGAAGCAGTCCTGCCAGCTTCAAATGCCAGATCTGGAAATAGACGGAGGCCAGCCGGGATTGGTTACTGTCCCCCAGCAACGGTAGCACATGCAACAGCAGGCGAAACAGAGAATCGTTGGCTTCACGTTCGGGAACCGTTTCCATCAGGAGTTCCAACAAATAGGAGGAACGCAGGAAGGCCTTGTAGTCCTTTATCGCCAGGCCATACCCCTTCAACAATTCCACCTTGTCGATTGACACCAACTCCTGATTGCGCCCCTCAAAGGCAACCAGCTCCACCCATGACAAGGGTTCCAGCCGACCTGAGAAACGGCTCTTGATCCGACGACTTCCGCGAGCCACCCCACGCACCTTGCCGTACTTTCGAGTATAGGCCACCACAAGCTTGTCAGTTTCCCTGAGCGGATAGGTCCGCAGCACGATGGCTTCACTGCTCAGAATCCCCATCGAATGTCCAACCACGATCGGATGTCGAGGCGTCGACACCATCAAGAAACGGGGCGCCGATGGTCCTGCTTCCCGATGCGCACTCTGCCGGACGTCCTGAGGCATCGGGCAGACAAGCGCACCAAAGTATCACAGAATTCCGGGAAACCAAACAGACCCCGCGGCCCCTCCGGCGAGGGCCGGTGAGGTGTCGGAGTCGTTGACCGGTCTCGTGGGCAGTGTTAAGATACGGCCCTCCCCAACTCCTTCCCCAGCATTGCCATACAAGACTCCCACTGTTGGAGGCCTGGTTGCGCCCACTTCCCCGACTCAACCTGCGGTTGAAGTTGATATCGGCAACAGTGCTCCTGCTGGCCTCGGTCCTTCTGCTGGCGATCTCATTGCTGAGCCACCATATGCGCAAAGTGATTCGAGACCACACTCGACAGCGCGGCATCGCCATCGCCCGGATCTTTGCCAGCGGAGCCAATTTGACCCATTTGCAGACTTACAATTACCGCATGCTCCAGGTCAATGCGCAGTTGGCGCGGCGGGAGAGCCGGCTCCTCTACGCCATTGTCTATGACAAGGAAGGCAAGGTGGCCGCCCATTCCGAAAACGCCTCCCTGATCAATACCCATCCGACCGGGGCCGACGCCCGGCAATCCCTGCAAGCCGAGAAACCGCTGTTCCGTCAACTCCATCATCCCTTTCGTGACGGATCTTCCGAGGTTCCGGTCTTTGATTTCACGGTTCCGGTCCTGTCGTCCGAGTCCGGGCTGCGTTGGGGAACGGTCCGCCTTGGCTTTTCGACGGATGGAATGAAGCAGAGGGTATGGGAGATTCAGGGAGCTATTTTAGAGATCGGCCTGGCGGCGGTTGTGGCGGGAATTGTGGGCGCCTGGATCCTGGCCAACCGCATCACCGACCCTGTTTCGACCATCGCCGGGGGAGCCTTGAAGGCCTCGGCGGGCGACCTTTCTCACCGAATTCAAGTCAAGACCGGCGATGAGTTGGAGGAATTGGCCAACCACTTCAACGACATGATGGATCGCATCAGGCAGAGTCAGGAGGAGAGAATCAAGACTGAAAAGCTGGCGGCGGTCGGCACCATGGTCAACACCATAGTCCACGACTGTCGAACGCCGATTACGGTCATCAAGGGCTTCAACTCGCTTCTGAGTGACTATGACCTTTCGTCTGAAAAAAGAGAGGAGTGCCTGGCATTCATCCATTTTGAGGTCGAGCGCATGGAACGAATGCTGGATGAGATACTGCATTTCGCCAGGGACAAGAAGACCCGCATGTCGGTGGAAACCTGCAACCTCGACCAGGTTCTGAGAAACTGCTGCATCGAGATCCAGGCCCTGTTCGGAGACAACCAGACCCGATTTGTGCAGAAACTCAACTGCGATGCCCCGGTTACCGTCGACAAGGACAAGTTCAGGAGGGCTCTCCTCAATATCGCGGTCAATGCCAAGGATGCGCTCAAGGGTCGAGGCACCTTCTGCATTCGCAGCGACACCCGGCAGGACCGGGCCTGCATCCGGCTTACCGACGATGGAGCCGGTATCCCCGCCCACCTTCAGGCCATCCTGTTCCAGCCCTTCTTCACTCAGGGCAAGCGCATGGGCTTCGGATTGGGAATGTCCATTACCAAGAAGATCATCGAGGACCACGCGGGCACCATCGCGGTAGAAAGCCAGGTTGGCCGAGGGACGTCCTTCCTGGTCTCGATTCCCCTGGCGGGAACCGCGTTGCACGAAGATGAACAACGAACCACAAATGGACACGAATAAACACGAATTTCTTTTGAAAAAAGAAGTGTTCCAAGTCATCGGTTGCGCGATGGAAGTTCTGAACACGCTGGGACATGGCTTTCTGGAAAAGCCATATGAAAATGCACTGGTTGTAGAATTCCGGCTGAACGGGATTCCCTTCAAGCAACAGCCACGTTTTGACGTTATATACAAGAGCGTCCGAGTCGGCGAGTATATCCCCGACCTGGTCGTGTTCGATCAAATTGTTGTAGAGGCCAAAACCATTGACCGGATCGCCGATTTGGAACGGGGACAGATCCTCAATTACTTGAAGATCACGCAACTCAGAGTTGGATTGATCCTAAATTTCAAGCGTCCAACGCTTGAATGGGAACGGCTGGTTCTATGACTTCATTTGTGTCCATTTGTGTCCATTTGTGGTTCTATCCCCAAGACCATGGAGCAACTAATTGAAGGCCTTGCTTGATGTGTTGAACGCACTGATTCGGGAAATCCCATGGCTGCGGCGTCAGTGAATTCCCATTGAAAACGCAACGCTAGACCCTGGGATGGTGTTCCCGATAGATCTCCCTCAGGCGTTCCTTCAATACGTGGGTATAGATCTGGGTGGTGGAGATGTCGGAGTGACCCAGCATCATCTGCACTGCCCGAAGGTCAGCTCCCCGCTGCAACAGGTGGGTTGCAAAGGAATGGCGTACTGCATGGGGTTTGAGAGGGGACCGGATTCCCGCCAGTTTGCCGTAGCGCCGGAGCATCTTCCAGAACCCCTGACGAGTCATCCCCTGCCCTCGGTTGGTTAAAAAGATCATGGGAGAGCCCTTCCCTTTGAGCAAACTCTGCCGAGCATGGTCCCGGTATTGCTCCAGTGCCTCCCTGGCGGAGTCGCCCAGCGGAACGGCCCTGACCTTTCCGCCCTTTCCCTGACAGTCCAGATACCCCACGTCGAGATTCAGGTCCCTGACCTGCAGAGACACCAGTTCCGAAACCCGCAGACCCGTCGCATAGAGCACTTCCAGCATGGCCTTGTCCCTGAGCCGCATGGCCCTGGCTGCGGGCGTTTTTCCGGGTCTCAGGTCCGGCTGGGACAGCAACGCCTCCACCTGATCCAGTGACAGCACCCTGGGCAACTTCTTCTCGACAGTGGGCGATTCCAGGTTTTCGGAGGGGTCTTCGGTCCGTTTTCCCTCCAGAACCATCCAGCGGCAAAGTCCGCGAACCGTAACCAGGATTCTGGAAATGGAGCGGGCGGAAACGGGTTGGCCGTCGGGCGGTTTCTGCTGAAGCGCTCGGACAAATTCCTGCAGGTGGCTCTGAGTCGCCGACACCAGAGGAAGTTCTCGCTCTTCCAGAAATTTTCTGAGCTTCTCCAGGTCCGACCTGTAGGCGTGCAGGGTATTTCTGGAGAGTCCTTTTTCGACCGTAAGGTAGTTGATGAATCCTGCTATTTCGCTGATCATTGCAGCATGGGTTTCCTTGACGCTACTGTTATCCTAGTATAATTCCAGCCGTTGCCGGAAGCTGCCCCGAGCCTGCCCACCATGACTCTAGCCGAGATTGCCAAGGCTCTGAACTGCGACCTCGAGGGGGACGGCCATCTGCCCATCAGCGGCGTAGCCCCCATCGACGAAGCCCAGCCCGGCGAGCTGACTTTTCTCGCCAACCGCAAGTACCAAAAGAGCCTTCGTTCCACCCGGGCATCGGCCATCATCGTTTCCAGGGAATTCCCCCCCTTGACGATCAGCACCCTCCGCTCCGGCAACCCCTATTTGAGTTGCGCCCCGTCGAGCGTTCGTTGTTACAGGGCCCCGCTTCCGCCTCCGGGACTCCATGCGCCGGCCGGCCTGGCCGACAACGCGGGAC
>VXMN01000171.1 GCA_009841055.1 Acidobacteriota bacterium | reverse complement strand
GAGGGAAGGTTCTTCCGCTCTTTCCCTTGGCCGCCCTCTGGGTTTGCTGGAACCTTTCGGCCGATCACAGCTTTTCCGTCGAGTTCCTGGAATACCGTTTGTCGATCCTGCAAGTGGACCGATTAAGCCGGGTTTTCGGCATCGTTTTCTCGTTGATCGGCTTCGCCGGGGGCCTTTTCGCCCTTCATCTGAAGGATGTTCGCCAACAGGTCTCTGCCTTGCTCTATGCCGGCAGCGCACTGGGCCTGGTCTTCTCCGGGGATTGGCTGACCCTCTTTCTCTTCTGGGAACTCACAGCCCTTTCATCGACGGTTCTGATCTGGTCCCGGCAGGGGACGGGACCCGGGGTGGGGCTGCGTTATCTGCTGGTCCACCTCTTCGGAGGCAGCCTGTTGCTGGCCGGGATCCTGGGACAGGTGCAGACCACCGGAGGCACTGCCCTTCAATTGCTGGAGGCCGGCCGGTTGTCCTCCTGGCTGATCCTGGGGGGCGTCGCCGTCAACGCCGCCATACCTCCGCTCCACGCCTGGCTGGCCGACGCCTATCCCAGGGCCACCGTGACCGGTGCGGTCTTCCTGAGCGCATTCACCACCAAGTCGGCGGTGTACCTGCTTGCCCGAGTGGCGCCGGGTTGGGAGATACTGATTGCCCTGGGAGTCATCATGGCTCTCTACGGGGTCATATTCGCCGTCCTGGCCAACAACATCCGCGAGATCCTTGCCTACCACATCATCAGCCAGGTGGGGTACATGGTTGCGGGAGTCGGCATCGGAACGCCGCTGGCACTCAACGGCGCCGTTGCGCACGCCTTCAGCCATATCCTCTACAAGGCTCTGCTGTTCATGGGCGCCGGAATGGTCCTGCAGGCGACCGGCAGGAGTCGGCTTACCGAGCTGGGAGGATTGGCCGGAAAGATGCCGCTGACGCTGTGGCTCTACATGGTGGGGGCCTTCTCCATTTCGGGCTTTCCACTCTTCAATGGCTTTATCAGCAAGTCAATGGTGGTCAGCGCCGCCCTCGACGCCCGTTACCAGGCCGCCTACCTGCTGCTGGTCCTGGCATCGGTGGGAACTTTTCTCTCGATCGGCCTCAAGCTTCCCTATTTCACCTGGTACGGCCGCAGCCGGGGGGAGTTGGGCGTGGCGCGCCCTCCTCTGAACATGCACCTGGCCATGGGGCTGTTGGCCATTCTTTGCGTCGGCTTCGGAGTGTTTCCATCGCTGCTGTACGCCGAGCTTCCCTACGGTGCGAGCTACCGGCCCTACACCATTCCTCACCTGGTGGAGAGCATTCAATTGCTCGCCGCAACCTTTTTCGGATTCTGGTGGTTCCGCTCCAAGCTGGCTGGCCAGCCGACGTTGACACTGGACACCGATTGGTTCTATCGTCGACCGGCAGGCTGGGTCGGTCGCTGCCTGGTTCACGCGGTAAGCCGACTCTTCGACCGGGCCGACGCCGGAATTCTGGCCGGCGTTGGCTGGCTGGCGCCGAGGCTTCGGAACCCCGCGCTGTGGTTTGGCCGATGGGCGGGGTCTGAGCCGGGGCCGGCAGACTCCGACAACGACCCCGATGCGAGACGGCCCAAGCTGGAGTTCGCCGTGACTCTGATTCTCCTCAGCGTGCTCCTGTTCACGGCAACGGCTTTCTTGCGATAGGCCGGCTGACATTCTTCGAGGTCGCCAATGACGATAGATCTCTTTCACCCCGCGCCCGAGGGCTTGCCGGTGCCGGTCAATCCTCCCAGGGGAGGCGACAAGATTTACCGCCTGGTGAGCGGCACGGACTGGCGCCAGGTGCTTCATCTGAGGTCGGATCGCCTGGTCCGCGCCGGAGCCCTCTGGCTGTATGGTTTTCTGGATGAGGCTCACCGTCTGACCCAACAGGATTCTTCCCCGGAAGGAGCCTACTGGCATGCCCTGGTGCATCGCAGTGAAGGCGACTTCAGCAATGCCCTTTACTGGTTCCGCCGCGCTGGAGCCCATCCGGTCCAGGCCCGACTGAGGGCCGGGGTTCGGGAGGCGATGAGTGAGCGGAGCTTGGAGGGTTGGCAGACCCTGGTGGAAAGCCCGCAATGGGAGCCCGCCCGATTGGTGGAACTGTGTGAACAGTCATCCCGGGGTGAGCCGGCCCATCCCGCGGTCCTGCAAGAGGTCGTCCGGATGGAATACGACCTGCTGATGGAATTTGTCCTGGATCAAGCTCGATAAGGCAGAGGATGCGGGCGGGACGCCCGCGCTCCCGGGTGGGGTCCTTCCGATGGTGCGGTGGGGGTATCCAGCGGGTGACTTCTCTGAGAGCCGGCCTGTACCCTTCGGGAAGCTCCCGCTTGCCCGCGAACCGGCCTCCGACCACGGAACGGATCATGGGAGAGTGAAGCAAGGAGCCTTTCTGACCTATCGGCAACAAGGACCCTTTCCGGTTACACCGGTTGTCTGCCCATAGGTGACTCGGTTGTCACCTCCCCCCAATAACAACGCATCGATTTGTTTATTGGTGTTCATTCGTGTCCATTCGTGGTTCGTCGTTCTCCTTCTCAGATCACTCTCTCCCCCCGCTTACAGATACTTCAGCGCCCGTCGTGGAGATCTCTCTCTTCCCGAACTTTGGCGAATCCCTCTTGATCTTCCTCCAACTCCTTCGTGTGTCTTCGTGGATCACTCTTTTCTCCTTCGTGGATCACTTTTTTTTTGGTTCAGGTAAGCAGCCAAGCGGTTCTCGAAGACCAGGTCCGACCGGAAGTCCTTCAGTTGCAGTGATGATCGGAAGGAGGGGGGCAAGGCTCGCCCGGGAACCAGTCCGACGATTTCACTGTCCGACACCCGGGTCCCCAACTGCTCGGCCTCCTGGCAGACCACCTGGAATACCCTTTGGATCGAGCTGATCTCGAAGTCGGTCAGGTTAATGGACACTTGGGCCTGGTTCCTCTTCTTCAGGCTTACTCCCATTGCCTTGACGTGGGGAAGTCCGCCGCTGGAAGAGCGGATCTTTCGGGCAATCTGCCTGGCCCGACGGAGGTCCGCAGTCGCCAGGTTGACGTTGTAGGCGACCAGGAACTTGCGGGCGCCGACAGCCGTCGCCCCGGCAGTGGGGTGGAGTGCGGGGCCGCCGAAGTCGGGTCGTCGTTGGGTCGGGCCGGCCAACTCGGAGCGCAGGCCCTCGAACTGGCCGCGGCGCACATCTTCCAACCGGGTCCGTTCCGGTTGCAGGGCCGCGGCTCCGTAGAGATAGACGGGGATGCCGAAACGGCGGCAGGCTTCTTGGCCCACGGCCTGCGCAATCAGCGCACAATCCTGCAGGTTCACGTTACTGACGGGGACGAAGGGAACCACATCGGCGGCGCCGATGCGCGGGTGGACGCCGGAATGCCGATTGAGGTCAATCAATTCGGCTGCTTTACCCATCGCCCTCAAGGCTCCCTCTGCGACCCCATCCCTGTCGCCCACAAAAGTAATGACGGTGCGATGGTGGTCTGCGTCCATGGTGCGGTGCAGGACCCCCACGCCGGCAACCGAGTCGATGGCAGAGGCAATGCGGTCGATCACCCGTGGATCTTGTCCCTCGCTGAAATTGGGAACACATTCGACGATCGTTTTCATGGTGCACCCGGCGGCCTGCGCAAATTGGGTGTTCAGGGTTGCCGGCTATGCCGAAGACTTCAGCAGAGAGGCGTATTCCTCGGGGAGGGTCTTGGGTCTGCCGTTCCGGTCCAGGACGATATGGGTGGTGCTGCCCGTGGCGACCAGAACGCCGCCGTTCTTCTTGATAATCTCGTAGCGAAAAATCAAGGTCCGCTTGCGCAAGGATTCAACGGCGGTGCGAATCTGCAGAACCTCGTCGTATAGAGCAGGGGAGTGGTAGCGGCAGCGGGCTTCCGCCACGGCCAGGTAGGCCTGGGTCCTGGATTCCATTTCAGCGTAGGAGAATCCACAGTCCCGGCATACTTCGGAGCGCCCGACCTCGAACCAGACCAGGTAGTTGGAGTAGTAGGCCACTCCCATCTGGTCCGTTTCCGCGTAGCGAACCCGGATTTCGGTGGTCACCCAACGGATCGGGGACTGAGATGAGCGCCGGAGCCGCTCGGGCATGAAAGTCGCCTCGGGAGTGGAAAGCTCTACCTATGGGGTGGCCGAAGTGGATCCGGAGGCAGAGTTGTCGAACTGCTCGATGATCTCCTGAGTGATCTCTATGGCGGGGTTTACGAAGAAAACCTCCTGAGAAAAGTTCACGATCAAGGAAATTTTCTGGTCCTGGGCGTACTTTGCGACCACGGGTCTCAGTTGGCTGGCGATCTGCCGCACGATCTCCTGCTGCATCTCGTTGAACTCCTTTTGAGCATCCTCCTGGTCACGCTTCAACTGGGTGTTCTTGGATTCGATATTCTTGGTCAGGGCTCGCTGGGCATCGGGATTCAGCGAGGCTGCCTGCTCAACCAGCTGCCGCTGCAAGGTGGAAATCTCGTTGGTTTTTTGCTCGAACTCGGTCCGCTTGGCGTTGACCTTTTGCTCGAACTCGGCGAACAGCTTCTTGCCGGCGCTGGACTGCCGGATTACGGCCGAGTAGTTGAGCACGGCCACCTTTCCGTTCGAAGTCTGGCCCAAAGCGGTCGCAGACAGAATTGAAATCCCGGCCAGCAGGCTGAGGATGAAATTTTTGGTCGACATCGTAATTCCTCACTCCAAGAATTGCGGGAGAACCCCTCCCGTTGCAATATGATACACCTGCAAACGCGACTTTGGCCAGAGAGGAATTCCTAAGGAAAATATTTCCCCAGGGATGCGGGAAGTGATTTGATGATGTCGTTGTAGGTCACTGCCACGACCAGCAGAATCACCATGACGACACCCACCTGTGTCACCTTCTCCCGAACGCTCAAGCTGAGGTCGCGTCCGACCAAAGACTCAACCAGGATGATGGCGATGACCCCGCCGTCCAGGATGGGGATGGGCAACAGATTGACGATTCCCAGGTTGATGCTGATCACGGCGATGAACATGATCAAATCGGTGATGCCGGACTGCGCGGCCAGGCTGGACTGTCGGGCAATCGCTATCGGACCGCCGACCATGCTCACCGGAGCGGTGCCGCGAAGCAGCCGATGGAGGAACTCGAACAGCAGTCCAGCGAATCGGACATTCCGCTCGATTGAAGCGTTCAGCGCCTCTACCAGGGAGAGCTGCTCGACGGTGGTTCTGGCCATGGGGTTCAGCATGACGCCGATCATCCGCCGCTGGGTGGTTTCATCCACGTATGGGGTGACTTGGAATTCCAGCTCCCGGCCGTTTCGCAGGACCGTAATCGGGATAACCGGCTGCCGGTTCCGGTCCATCGCGTCCACCAGGTCGATTCCGGCCTGGCTGAGCACCACTCCGCCCACCTTGACCACCTGGTCTCCCGGCAAAATGCCGGCCTCGGCGGCCGGTTTGCCTGCCAGTACCTGGTTTACCTGAACCGAGGCCAGCTCGAAGGGGGCAATTCCCAGGTAGCCGGCGCCGTCGCGACCGCGAGCCGCGGGAGTCAAAGTCAAGGGGAACGTCTGCCCTCTTCGCTGGACCTGCATTTGCAAGGGAACTCCGGGGCTGATGCTGACCTCCAGAAGGAACTCTTCCCAGGTGGGGTTTTGCCGGGCGCCGGCAACCACGATACGGTCACCCGGTCTGAGATCGGACTTGAGGGCAGGGGAGTCGGACTTGATCAAGCCCACCACCACTGGGTCCCGGGGCCAGACGGGGGCCTCGTACCGGTAGTAGAACAGTCCGGTCAGCAGGACCACCGCCAGCACACCGTTCATGACCGGCCCCATCACGGCCACAATGAAGCGCTGCCACTTGGGGTGGGAAAGGAACTCTTCAACCCCTCCGGTCACGTCGTCGGGGTTTTCGCCGGCCATCTTGACGTACCCGCCCAAGGGGATGGCACAAACCTTGTAGTCCGTTTCCCCACGGCGGAATCCGAAAAGGCGCGGACCGAATCCGACGGAAAAAGCCTCGACGCGAATCTTGAAGAACTTGGCCGCGCCAAAGTGGCCCAGTTCGTGGACCACCACCACGGTCCCGAACACCACCAGCACAGCCACAACTCCCCATAGGAAATCGATCATTTCAGCCTGTTGTCCGGTTGCAAAATTCTTGAGACATCGCCCGGGAAACCCGTCGACCCCTTTCGGGATCATCGCGCCGGGCGTCCTAACTGAAGTCCTTTTGAATCAAGCGGCGGGTTTCCCTTCGCACCGATTTATCATACTCCAGAATTTCCGCGATCGAAGAGAATTTGCCCACCCCGTTCGCCTGCTCCATCATCTTGGCGACGATCCGCGGAATTCCAGTGAAGTCGATCTTTCTCTGCAGGAAAGCTTCTACCGCCACTTCGTCCGCCGCGTTGAGTGTGCAGGGCAGCGCCCCCAATTCACGAGCAGCCCGGTAGGCCAGGTCCAGGCAGGGGAAATTCCCCGAATCGGGCCGCATGAACTCAAGCCTGGCCACCTGGCTCAGATCCAGCCTCGGCCTGAGCCCCGGCAGGCGGCGGGGGTAATTGAGCGCATAGAGGATGGGCTGACCCATGTCGGTGATCCCGAGTTGAGCGATCATGGACCCGTCCACAAACTCCACCATGGAGTGAACGATGGACTGAGGATGAACCCAAACAGAGATCTGGCCGACATCCAGGTCGAAAAGCCAGCGTGCTTCCAGGACTTCCATGCCCTTGTTCATCATGGTCGCCGAATCGACCGTGATGCGATCCCCCATTTTCCAGGTGGGATGCCGCAAGGCCATCTCGGGCGTGACCCGGTTGAGCTGCTCGCCGCTGTACCCCAGAAAGGGGCCTCCGGATGCCGTGAGGATGACTCGTGCGACTTCGTCGGCGTGGCCGCAGCGCAGACACTGGTGGATCGCGTTGTGTTCGCTGTCGACGGGAAGGAGCTGCACCCCGTTGCGTTGAGCCAGGTCGGTCACCAAATCGCCCGCAACCACCAGCACTTCCTTGTTGGCCAGGGCGATCTGCTTTCCACATTCGATGGCCTGGCAGGTGGGAGCCAGCCCGGCGACTCCCACGATAGAGCTCACCACCAAATCGGTTTCGGGGTGGGTAGCCACCCTCGACAGGCCTTCCTCCCCGACCAGGATCTCCGGATCGGCGGTCGGATCCAGATTCTTCAAATGTCGGGCCAGTTGCGTTGCGGCTTCCGAGGTGGAGACAGACACCACCTCGGGGTGGAACCTTCCGACCTGATCGGCCAGCTCGGTCGTGTTCCGGCCGGCGGCCAGGGCAGCTACCCGAAACTCGCCGGACAGTTCTTCCACCACCTTCAGACAGTTTCGGCCCACCGAACCGGTTGACCCCAGCAAGGATATGGTTTTCATGACTAATTACAGAACACTAGGCCTGTCCAATCAATCGCAGACAAAAATACAGCAACGGGCCCGCGAACAAGACCCCGTCAATACGATCCAGCATTCCGCCGTGCCCAGGCAACAGTTCAGACGATTCCTTGGTACCTGCGCCCCGCTTCATGGCCGACTCGGCCAAATCTCCCACCTGGCCGGCGATCCCCAGGAAGCAGCAGAGGAGAACGCGAGGAATCAGAGGGATCTGGGGAATCAGGATCTGGCTCGTCAACGCCGCCAGGCTGTTTCCCAACAGGGCGCCAACGGCTCCCTCCCAGGTTTTCCCGGGGCTGATTCTGGGCGCAAGCGGATGCTTCCCCAGCAGGCTTCCGATAGTGTAGGCGGCTGTGTCCCCCAGCCAGACCGTCAGCAAAAGGAACAGGATCCACGACGGCCCGTCACCTTGAGGGCGGTTGTGGATGGCCAGGAGCAATCCCAGGGCGGTGGAGACATAGACGAGGCCCAGCAGGGTCACCCCACAGCTCGGCAATGTTTCCTGCAGCTTCCGCCCCCGTCGCAGGGTCAGGACGAGACAGGTCGCTGCCGCCAGGATCAAGAGCCAGAAGACGGCGGAATGGTCGCTGGGAGACCAATAGAAGCTACCGACCAGCAGAAGCGAAAATGCGTGGGCGACTGGTCGGAAGACCTGGATGCCGGTGCTTCTGGACAGACGAAAGAATTCCTCCAGAGCAATGGCTGCCACCCCTGCAGTGAGCGCCAGAAAGCACCAGGAGGGAAGGTAACCGACCACTCCGATCAGCGGGGGAACCAGCACGACTGCTGTCAGCCAGCGTTTCATCGATTGGCCAAGCCTCCATAACGCCGCTCCCGGGACTGATAGGAGAGTACCGCCTTGAAGAAGTCCTGCCTTCGGAAATCGGGCCACAGCGTCTTGGTCACCCAGATTTCAGAATAGGCAATCTGCCACAGCAGAAAGTTGCTGATGCGCATCTCTCCGCTGGTCCGGATCAGCAGATCCGGATCCGGCTGTCCGGCGGTATAGAGGCATTGGGCGATGGACTGTTCGTCAATGGCGGTCTTCTCCTGCCTGCCGTTCTTGCGCTGCCGCCACAGTGCGTTGAAGGCATCCACCAGTTCCGCCCGCCCGCCATAGTTGAGCGCGACGTTGAATCGCAAGCCCCGGTTTCGCGAGGTCTTTTCCCTGGCCCATTGAAGTTCCCGCTGAATGGACGGGTCCAATTCCCAAGTCCGCCCCAAGGTCCCGAAGCGGATGTCATTGGCCATTAAATTGGCAATTTCCTTCTTCAGGTACTCCTTGAGCAGGCTCATCAAGGTGGCGACCTCGCTTCGCGGGCGCTTCCAGTTTTCAACGGAGAAAGCGTAAAGGGTCAGGATTCGCAGCTTGAGACGGGCCGCGGTCTCCACCGTCTCTCGCACCGATGCAATCCCTGCCCGGTGCCCGGCCACCCGAGGCAAGCGGCGTTGTTGGGCCCAACGGCCGTTTCCGTCCATGATGATGGCTACATGCTGAGGAATGCTGTCAAGATCCAGCTGATCGAAAAGGTGACGGTCTTCTTCGTCCTCCCCCCAGTGGGGAGCGAAGTTACGCTGTATTTCCCGACTGTTTCCTGACATGAGCCTCATCCCGAATGAGCCGACGTTAGGCGAGCTTGAGAGCGGCGCTCATCGAGGGGGATGGTTGGGTGAGAGGCCGGGCAAATCCCCGGCCACGACGCTTCACTCCGCCGGTGACGGGGAACTGGCCCGGCGCATTACGCTCGAAGCAGCCATTACGCGCTGAAGGGGAAACAACAAGCCAGGACGCGCCCAGCACCTTGCGTAAGTGCTAACCTTCAAAATAGCACCAACAAACTGTTGAAAAAAAGGTCTTTACAGGGTGAGTGCAGCGTCCCGGTGGGAGATGGCAATCGTATTTCCGAGACAGATCACTAGTAGCCGACCCAAACCAGGAAGAGACCTTTGGCCTGAGCGGTCGGGCCAGCTCTGGAACGGTCTTTCGATTCCAGAATGGCAGGGATGGCTTCCACCGGGAGCTTGCCCCTGCCCACTTCCAAAAAGGTGCCGACCAGATTCCTGACCATGTGATGCAGAAACCCGTCGGCACAAACGTTATATTCCAGGAGTTTGCGGCGGGTGTCAAACACAAAAAGGGAGGTGGTGACTCGCCGTATCTTGCACTTCGCCTGGCTGTCGGCGTCGCAAAAAGCGCTGAAGTCCCTTTTTCCCACCACCAACTCTGCAGCCCGATTCAATTTCTCATAGTCGAGCCTGCGGTGGAAGTGATGGACAAAGGGGTATTCGAAGGGAGGGCACCAGGTGGTGTTCAGGATTCGATAGCGATAGTGTTTGGTTCGGGCGTGGTGGCGGGCATGGAAATCGTCCGCGGCGTTCTCGATTCCGGTAACCCGGATTGTAGCCGGCAGACGAGAGTTCAAGGCCTTCCACAGGTTGGACAATTCCATGCGAGAAGTCGTATGGAAATGGCAGACCTGGGCCAGCGCATGGGCTCCCGCGTCGGTTCTTCCCGAGCCGCAAACATGGACCGGCTCCCGCACAATGCTCTCCAGCGTCCGGGTCAACTCACCCTGGATGGTTCGGATTCGCGGCTGTATCTGCCACCCGTGATAGCCTGTTCCATCGTACTGGACCTCCAGCCGCAGGTTTCGCGGACGCGACCTCGGGCCTCGCGAGGAGTCATCGCAGCCTGGAGTGGAGACAGGGTCGGACCGCATCTCGATGTGATTTTGCACCGGGGATGCCCCCCACCCGCGAGTCAGGTGCGACTGCCCGGCTTTTGGGGTCTGGAACCGGCTTTGCAAAGCGGACACTCTTCGGGTGGGAAGGTCGGAATATTCAAGCTCCAAAGGCAGTGGTGGGTTACACCAGGAAATGCCTGACCACCACTTCGATCGATGATGGAGGCCACGCCGACCGGAATGGCGCCGTGGTTTTCCACCAGGGCCATCGTTTCCCGGGTGGAACCTCCGGTGGTGACGACGTCGTCGACGATGAGAGCCTTCTCCCCCTTGCAAATCCGGAAGCCACGCCGAAGCCTCAGGTCAGTACCCTGGCGTTCCACGAACACGGCACGGCGACCGAGGCTGCGCCCGAGTTCGTGTCCGATGATGATGGCTCCCATGGCGGGGGAAACGACCAGGTCGGGCTTTTCCGAGCCCATGAGGGCAGTCAGCCGGTCCGCGCACCACTCGGCGTGCCTCGGCCACTGCAGCACCTTGGCGCATTGCAGGTACTGAGGACTGTGGAGGCCCGAACTGAGCAGGAAGTGTCCTTCCATGAGGGCTCCGGTGTCGGTGAACATCTTCCGGATGTAGTCTGAGGTGGACATGGGCAGGTTCGCCGGGCCCCAGTACGCATTCATCGCCGGGTCGCTGGATATACTATGGAATGCCATTTTGGAAATCAATCGAGGCCGGCAGCCGGGATGGCCGGAGGCGGGGCACCAGGCCGGCTGCGAATGGAGCCCCGGATTGGGAATTGTTGAAACCAAGCCGGAAAGGAACACGTTTTTCATTACCGTGCTGTGCATCATGGATACCCACGGCTGACCACTTCAGAGAAGGAGCTGTCAATGCGTCGAACTCCACACTTCATCCACACCTTGTCCAGGGGATTGCTGCCCGTGTTGCTCGGGTTGGGAATTCTGACGACCCCGGCGGTCACTCGGGGCCAGTCCGTGTTTCCTCTTCCCGGATGGTTCGAGGACAATATCGTTCGCCCGCCCGTCCCTGAACGTCAAGGGGAAGCCTCGGACTTTTTGAGCGGCCTGATGCAGCGGGACCAGGTGGGATTGACCGAAGCCGACGCCGTTCAGATGGTTCTCGAGAGCAATCTGGACGTGGTGGTGGAGCGTTTCGATCCCCGCATGTCCGAGTATGAAATCGACATGGCCTACCGCCTCTTCGATCCCACCCTTTCGATGACACTGGGTGCCAACAGAGATACGCGGCCGCTGACAACCACCTTTCTGACCGGAACCGAAACCCAGACCAGCTTGTCCCATAACGTCAACGTGGGGGTGAGCAAGCTCTTCGAGACCGGGACCCTTTTCGGAGTGGACTACACCAGCAATCGCGTCTCCGACAACAACTTGAGGAACTTCCTCAATCCCTATTGGAGGGCGTCCCTGACCGCATCCATCAGCCAGCCGCTTCTCAGAAATTTCGGTCTTCTCCCCAACACCCGCCTGATCAGAATCGCCCGCAACAACAAGGACATCAGTCAACACCTCTTCGAGCAGCAAGTGGTGCAACTGGTCAATCAAGTCCAGAACCTCTACTGGGATCTGGTCTTTGCCGGCAAGGATGTCGAGGTCAGGAGAAAGTCCCTGGACCTGGCCGTCAAGACCAACGAAGATAACAAGCGAATGGCCGAAATCGGGACCCTGGCCCCGATCGACGTGGTTCAGT
>VXMN01000310.1 GCA_009841055.1 Acidobacteriota bacterium | reverse complement strand
ACCGGTGGGGGGTCAAAAGACCCCCGGCGGGTTCGATTCCCGTCCGCCTCCGCTAAAAAGAGGATTGAAAGCTGTCCCCTCTTTAGTGGACGCCCAAGTCTCTGATGAACCCGGGCGGTTCAGGCATTAATCTGTCAGCAACATCACTGAGAAGTACACCTAGACAGTGACCTAATAGTGGGCGATCACATAAGGCAAGTCATCGAAGGGGCGGAGCCGGTCTTGTTCTATTAGCTCCTCGAGTGTGTCGAATGGATTCTCGTGGCGGCGGCCTGTCAACTGTGAACCGACGGCGTGGGCCGCGGTACGGAGCTGTTGTAACGCTACGTGGTATACACAGTCCAGTTCACCGGTGCCTCTGGCGATAGCAGCCAGCCGAGACGGGAGTGGTTCAGCTGTAACGGCGACGAAGTGAGGTTGGCGGCCTCGCCTGTGTCTCGTGAGCACAACTCCTTCGTGGCGGATGTTCTGAACACGGTCTGAGCGGATGGTCCATTTGCATGACACCGCGGCGTGAAGATGGTGGAGAGCGTCTGTATCGATGCCGACCGTGATGTCTGGTTTGATGAGATAGTCGGTGCCCAGAGATGACCTGAGCGTGGGGTCGGCCTCGGCAAGCCACCGGACGTGGGCCAGGTGTGCGTATTGGGCAAAGTCAGTGATCTTCTGGGAACCAACAACCCAGGGACGGTCCTCGTCAAGCAGTTGGAGGCGGTCTTCCAGAATCTGGCTTATCGCTCTCTCGAAGTTGCGTCCCATAGTTTGACCCTTTTCCGTGCTCCTGCGGTCAACGTTGAGCTCCTCAAGAATCGCAGCGGCGATGTTGACACTGATACGGCTTCCTTTATCAGCAATGTTGGGGATGCCGTTGGTGCGCCAGCCGAAGAGCTCTAGTACTTCTTGTGGTGGAACCATTCACGTGTGTGCGAGGACCGCGGTCACGAGGTGACATGCCAGGGCTTCGGCGAGGGTGGGAGGTACAGCGTTACCGATTTGTTTGGCGATTTCGATTTTGCTGCCACACCACACGAAGTCGTCAGGGAATGATTGGAGCCGCGCGGCTTCCCAGTGGCTTATCGAACGATTGACACACCTCCCGGGGTCGTGGACATCCCATTGTGGGTGCAGGTATCGGCCCTTCTCTGGTTTGAAGAACTCAGTCCGAATGGTCAGCGAAGGTTTGTCCCATTCCATCCGTCCCATCACGTCAACTGTTCCTGTCGGTTTGTTCTTCCAGCAGTTGGGCAGTAAATGATCCGGGAGATCAAACCTCCCCCCTCCCGGCGGTACCAGTTTGTAGCGCTCCAGTGATAGTTCCCGCGGTCGCCGGGAAAGATGCAATTCGGTCACCTTGAACGGTCCGGCGATCCCGGACTCTGTTGAGCGCGTTGGGAGCATTGTTGGACCAGACTCGAAGGGGATGCCCGCAAATGCATCGCGCACTGTTACCCACCGAGCGGAGGGATTGTCTTTACTGTGGGAAGGTGGAGGCAGTGTGGGCTGGCCAATCCTAGACCCGACAACGATTGCCCTCAGACGACGTTGAGGCACACCATAGTCTGCCGCGTTCAACACCCCTGCGGTGAGGTCATACCCCTGCAGGGGTCCGTTCTCCGACCAGTCCACTAACAGCCGGAACTGGTCGGACTTCAAAAACTGCGGCACGTTCTCCAATAGGAACATCGACGGTCTGGAGAGCCGAACTACGCGGGCGTACTCCCGCCACAAGAGATTGCGGGGATCGTCGGGGTTCCGTGTCCCGAGATTTGAAAACCCCTGACATGGGGGGCCGCCCACCACCATGTCGGCCTTGGGGAACATGTCGTCTGGGACCTCAGCTATGTCGTCACAGACCACATGATCTCCGAAGTTCGCCGCGTAGGTAGCTGCCGCCGACTGGTCCCATTCCACAGCCATTACCGGGGTGAACCCTACGCGCCGGAATCCTTCGGTAAGACCACCGCAACCTGCGAACAGGTCAATGAGCCTCAAAAGTATCCCCGTTCCACGTCGAAAGTTACAATGCTGTTGTTTTATGATCGAAGACTAGTGTGACAACCCAAACGCACGGGGTAACGTCAAGGGCTGTGAAGGTGCCAGTTCCACCCTCGGCAGCCAAGTCAGCTCAGATGAGCCGCGTGAGAAACCGTCACACAGCACCCGAAGTGGCCATCAGACGGGAACTCCACCGTCGAGGACTCCGATACCGCGTGAACATGGCCATTCCCCAGATCGGGCGAAGCCGGCCCGACATCGTGTTCACCCGAGTCCGGGTAGCGGTTTTCGTAGATGGATGCTTTTGGCACCGATGCCCCGAACACGGATCCTCACCCAAAACTAACGCAGGCTGGTGGCGCCAAAAGCTCGACGCCAACGTTGATCGCGACCGTGCAACCGATACAGCGCTTGCCGAGGCAGGCTGGACGGTGATACGAATCTGGGAACATGAAGAGGCGACCACGGCAGCCGACCGTGTTGAGGCGACCATCCGCAGGCAGTAGCCCCTACCTCTGCGGGATCTACTGGTTCTGGCTACCCGCATAGTTGCCGTAGGCCCGTCTGGCTTGCAGGGCCTACGCCTTGTAAGCCAAGGGCGGGCAACCGCCCTGTCGCCTCGGCACATAGTACCTATAAAAAGGGTATAAGTGCACATAATTTGGAAACATCCCATAAAGGGTGTATAATATAGGGGGTATAGAACAACAAGGCCCAAGGAGCGAGAGGTATATTTGTGGTCTACCAAGGAAAGCGAATAGTAAGGATCCCTCTACCGGTCCCTCTGATCCGCGAGATGGACGGCGTCATCCTCAGCGGTGTTGGTGGCTATTCGACTCGCGCCGAGTTCATCGTGGACGCCATCCAAGAGCGCATCTTGGAACTGACCATCGAGGACGCTGGGCCTCCACCTACGGCCCAGCATGGCACACCGCAAGATCCGGGCCACCCGGGAGTTCCCGCAAGTCAACAGCAGCCATCGGATACGCGTAAGCCAGCGACCATAGAGATGACCGAGCTAGCACCCCCAGAAACCGGTTTCAGCACCCCGTCCGAAGACGACCTTTGCCAACCCGAAGGCAAGGCGTTGTTCGGTCTTCACAACCGGGACTATCCAGCCCTGTGGGCCCTCAGCCGTCTAGCCGAGATGGCCCACGAAGGGCCAATTTCCGTCGCCGATTATCACAAACGGGTACTCCTAGAGGCTTGGGACTTCAGTAAGTGTCTTATCGCTATCGAAAAGCGCTCGGGAACCAAGTGCACAGCGTTGTTCCCAACAAACTATGACAAGCGGCAATCAGCGGAGACAAGGTTCTTGACGTTCGCGATCGGCACCTTCCGGATCGGTCGGAACAACGCATTTATAACGAGCGGCCCGCTCTTTGAGTGGCGAACTGTCGGCCTCAGCGGCTCGCCTGACGAACCCAGGATCAGCCTCACCACAGCCGGATGGCATCTCCTTGCTGCATTACGCGGACTCTCAGTAAAGGAGCCGCACGCCCAAACGTATGCCACCGTGTTCCTCACCCACCTCCGGGAGCACGCCCCTGCCGACCATAGGGGCTTCACCGAGATCTTGAGGGCGATCGGATCCGGAGGCGCCACACGCCAGGACGTTCTCGATCACGCGGTTACACAGTGGCCCGAGTGGAATAAGAACAAGGTCTCCACCAACGCCACGGGCTATATTGCTCGTGCCCGAGAATGGGGCCTCGTGAAACCGAAGCAAACCAACTCTCAATACCACCTCACGCCTTTTGGCATCGAACTCCTGAAGGGAGAAAAGCAATGACTATCAACAACAAGAAGATCATTGAGCAGGCACTCAATGTCCGTACGCTGGAAGAAGCCACTGCGGTTCAAGACCTTATTGTCTCGGCCATCGGGAGGCGTCACCAGCGTCCCCTCGGCGACACCTGGAACAACCAGGGAATCTTGACCGGATCAGGGGCTAGCTACGACCACAAGGCTCTCGAAGTGGTCACCAACATGCAAGACGCCGTCCTGGAACTGGCGGCAATTGGCCGGTACGGCTCCAGGGATGACACTCCCTACAAGAACCCCCACGATGCCGCATCATCCCTCTTCGCTGGCCTAGACAGGAGATCGAAGTCCAAGCTGGCAACCGTGTCAATTGGCACGGCTGGGCCCGGGTCCGACAAGAAAAGGGTTACCTTGGTGATGCGCGACCTCGGATGCGGAATCGCTGCTGCCGACGTTCCCAGAGGCATATTCCGTGTCGGGACAAGGAACAAAGACGGTATCGATTGGCAACAGGGCACCTTTGGGCTCGGAGGTGCCACCACCTACCGCAACGCAAAGGCAGTAGTGCTCGTCACCCGCCGCCACCCGGATCTGCTCGAACCCGACCAAGATGACCTTATAACCGTGGCGGTCGTGCAGTGGGAGAGGCACCGCACCACCACCAACGCCTACTACCTTGTCACGGCGGAATGGGATGAAGACGATCCATTGACATGGGCAAGAGCTCTCCCCCTTTCGATACCCGCCAACGTCATACCTAACTTCGAACCGGGGACCCACCTCGGTCTGATCGCTTACGACACCGCAGGATTCAGCCGCCGGTCAGGCGATGAAAAGTCATTCGACACGGTCCTAAACACACGGCTCTTCCGACCGGTCCTACCCATCCAATACCGCAACAACATTACCCGACCGGACCGCGATGAAGTCCTAGACGGCCTTGCACGCCGGCTGGAGGACAACCCCAGCGACCTCAGGACGGAGGGGGAGGACACCCTTCCATTCAACCACAACAGCAAGACGTACCATCTGCCGATCCGCTTTTACCTCTTCGCCAAACCCGGCCATAGGGGACAGCGTCGCAACTTCGTTGCACACGGCCACGCCCTGCTCATAAGCTCCAACGGACAGGTCCACTCCCACTGGACGCCCCAGGACTTCAAACTGCGCACCAAGCTCAACAAACTGTATGACCGCATTCTCGTTGAGGTCCAAAGCGATGCCCTGCCGATAGAGATACGCACGGAGCTCTTCACGGCCGACCGTGCCCAGCTCGTTCGTAGCAACGTCGCCATGCGGCTTGAGAAGGAAATCGCCGCCTTTCTCAACGAGTGGCATGAGCTGTACGAAGCCAACAAGGCCCTCATCCGTGAGGCCATTACGGGAGACAACAACGACCGTCCCACCATCGCGATCGCGGAGCAAATCGCCCGCGCCTTTAAAGCCAAGGGATTCTCTCTCGGCGGATTCGGCGACAAAGGAGGTGGTCCCGGCCCCAAACCCCCGAACCCCACACCTCCGGAGGATCTATATAACGATCCGACCCATCTTGAAGGACCCGACACTGTCGAGGCAGTCCTCGGCAAGGTTAAGGGCATCTACTTCAAGCTCAACGCGAAGGACGGCTTCATCAGCCGCCGCGCTCAACCCCAGGTCACCTGTGACCACCCTGACATAGGACCGGCAGAGATCACTGTCGGCAAACTCCAAAAGGGACGGTTTCGTGTGGCGATAGCCGTTCCCGAGAATGCTGACCTGGGCAACTACAAGCTTGAGATCGACCTTGACAATTGGCTGAAGACCTCTGGTGGGCTCGGTCCTCGCTTTGAGTGGATGACCAAGATTGAGATTGTCGAAAACTCCACTCCACACCCGCCTCCGAAGCGCCGCGGGGGCAAGAAGAAAGGCGAATCAGGACCGGACAAGGGAAGCCTGGTAGCACTGATCTGGAAGAGCGATACCGATGACGGTGTCGACTGGACCCCTGCAACTGTTGGCGAGATTGAGATGGTGTCCGGCGAAGATCTCGCGGAAAAGCGCGCTGAGTACAGGGACCTTGCCAAAGTCGAGACCGAGATTCCCACAATCGTCCTCAACCGCACGTACTCGCCGCTCAAGTCCTACATCCAGGCTCGCGCCGCGGACCTCACCGATGAAGGCAAGGAAAGAGCCCGTGAGCGGTACGCGGTAGGTGCTGGCGTTGCCCTACTAGTCCTCGATGCTGAGACCCGACAGGCCATCGAGAAGACCAAAAAGGCACCCGATGAGGCAGCTATAGATAGCGCCAGGCGAGCAGCCGCCCGCGGCGTCCTTAGCGTCCTGCCGGAATACGACCGTCTCGCGAAGGAACTTGAGGACTGATAGGCTGCAGGGAAAAGGTGAACCTGTGAAGAACCCAAGAAACCCACGGTGTCCACGCTGGCTGTCCGATCGAAGTCGGCCTCGGCGCCGAAATTCCGATCTTGACCCGCAGGCGCCCGCCGCGCCTGAGTAGCCACCCCCGTAACGGAGACCTTGAGAGCCAACTCATTCGCTGGGTTTTGTCTCCATTCCCGGATCGGAGATGGAGGCAAGCCCCAGAGTTTGCGCCGCCGCCGCTCGGCGCCGATCGCCGGTTCCACAACCTGGTCATCGATATCCAGGGATTGTTGCTGCGGCGAGCGATCACGTCATAGCCTCTTAACGCCAAATCCTCGGCCAACTGGCCGGCCTCTTCCACCAAGTCCGCATTGATCTCCACTTTTCTGCAGCCCTAGTCCCCCGCCGTGATGTCCTGACTAGTCGGCCGTTTTGGGGATGGGAGATGTCGGCGAACGTCTGGTCATCCGGTATAGGGATAGCAGGGGCCAGGTGGCTAAGGCGGGCCCGATCAGCCAGATAGGTCTGGTCAGCCACCATTGGAGAGTGGGCTCGGAGGGTGGTCGGTACCCGAAGCCGAACAGAATCGCAACCACAATCGCCATTCCGGTGGAGTGGCCCAGGTTCTCGAGTTTTCCGTTTGCGAAACCGGCCTGGCCGCCCTTCACATAACCTCCCAAGCCCTATCCCAACTCCGTCCACCTGCTGATAGCCTCGGCCCACATGACTCTCATGACGCCACCCATCCACCCGGCATAACGGCGGTCATCGTCGACGTGACGGATCCAAACATCATGGCCGAGTTCTGGACCCTTGCCCTGGGGTATGTTCCCCAGCCTCCCCCTCAAGGATTCGAGACCTGGAAAGCATTCGCCGACGCGTTGGACATGTCGGCAGAAGACCGGGAACGCTATACGGCCATAATGGATCCGAAAGGAGGCGGACCTCGCATCGTGTTCCAGAAGGTTCCGGAAGGCAAGACTGCCAAGAACCGGTGGCACATCGACATCATCGACCGGTCCCTGCCCGAAGACCAGCACGACCAAATCCGGAAGGCCGGGGTAGCGGCAATGATCGAGCGAGGAGCCTCGGAAGTGGCGCGCTTCGACGAGGTGGTGGGCCAATGGGTGCTGATGACCGATCCCGAGGGAAACGAGTCTGCGTTCTGTAGGTCGCTCTGGTTTCAGGCGGGATCCCGTGCTTTAGCCCACCTCGGCGCCGACAATGCCGATCCTGACCCGCCGGTGGCCGCCGTGCTTGAGTAGCCACCCGGTAAAGCCCCAAGAGCCAACTCATTCGCCGGGTTCATGTCGAGGTGCCCGGGTCTGAGATGGAGGCAAGCCCCAGAGTTTGCGCCGCCGCCGCAAGTTGCTGATCACCGGTTACCACGATCAGTTCATCAATGTCCAAGGACGCCGCCGCGGCTAGTTGGATCGCGTCATAGGCTCTTAACGCCAACTCCTCCGCCAACTGGCCGGCCCTTTCCACCAAGTCCGCAGTGATCTCCACCTGATGCATCTGACGCTGGAGTGTTTCCAGACCCTCCGCAGCTTGCCTCAACTCAGGCGGCGAGATGCGTTCCATCCGGCAAGCTCGCGCCAAACCGGAACGAGCCTCAACGTAGGAGACGCGGGCACTCGCCACCCATGACGCTTGCTGCCAAACCCGTTCCGCAATCTTGGACAAAGGCTCTTCAACGAGAAGTGGGATCATCGCCGAGGTATCGAAGTAGGCGATCACCGCCGGTCTTCGATAATCAGGGGGGAGACGGGCGCTGCTGGTCTAACCCGCTTGCCGGGCGAGGTACGTTCTCTGTCAAGTGGGGACGTAACCACCCCCTCAGATATGAGTCGCTCCAGCAGGTCCGGCCGGTCGAGGGGCGCGATTCGGGCCACCGGCTTGCCGTGGTCGGTCACAATCACCTCCTCGCCCTCCCTTACCCTGCTGATATACCGGCTCAGATTGTCTCGCAGGACTCTGATTCCGACTTCCGGCATCTCATCTTCCTTTGATCATGTGGCTAGATTAGTCAGACCTATTATAGCCACAGTACAGACTGCCCTTACGTAGCATGAACGGAATTCAAGATGGCATTATGGGAAGAGATTGCCTCCTGGGATGGCAAGTCCGCCGCCGCGTTGCAATCGACATATGAGCGCCATAGCGATGAAGAAGACTTCCTTGCGACAATCTTGGAGCACATTGCAGATGTCGAATTGCAACGGGCGGCGACCTGGCTGCTGAAGAGACATCTTGAAGCGGGCAATCCCCTATACCCTGGCGGTTCCCTCGCGATCCTCGGCGTACTCTCTGATCAGGAGCATTGGGAAAGCAAACTGCATATCCTCCAGTGCCTTCCTTTTCTCGATATTCCTGAGGACGAGAGCCCTGGTGTTGAGGAGTTTCTGGACTCCTGTCTCGAAAGCGACAACAAGTTCCTTCGGGCGTGGGCTTATAACGGATTCAACGAACTGTCGCTTCGCTTCCCGCGATACCGGGAAGAGGTGAACCTCATGCTGGCCAAGGCCGTCGAATCGGAGGCTGCTTCGGTTCGGGCAAGGATTCGCAACATACTGAAGGGTCGCTGATTCCGACCTTCAGCGTTTGGTCACTGGCCGAAGGAGTTCTGGTGGGTGATCTCCTCGATGGGCTTTCGGCCTCCGAAGTTCTTGGGGCGGGCGGTGGGAGCTGGGTAGCCGAGCGCGATGGCGTAGCGGCAGCGCCAGCCTGGCGGGAGTCCTAGGACCCGGGCTGCGTCGCCGTCCTGGTGCAGGGTGATGGGGCAGGTGGCCATGCCCAGGGAGTCCGCGGCCAGCATGATGTTCTGTGACATCCGTCCTGTATCCAACTCGTACGCCCCCGGTTCCTGGACCAGGACCAGCGTCACCGGTGCGGCCAGGAGTGGCCCGGTGCCGTTGCCGCAGGCGGCCACCCGCTCGATCTGATCCCGGTCGCGGACGATGATCACCGCCCAGTTCTGGAGGTTCTTGGCGCTGCCCGTCCATCGGGCCGCCTCGAGCACTGCGTCGAGGTCTTCCTGCTCAAGAGGACGGTCCTGAAACTCGCGGATAGCCCGGAGACCCAGGATGGTTCGGTATGTCTCATTCATGAGTAGCACAATACCTCCGGGCGGGTGACGGCATCGGCCATGGAGGGTGTCTGCAACTAGAGATATCCTTTGATGGGGAGTCGCAAAGACGAGGCTTGCATGCCGCTGGACCGATTAATCCCCGAACTTGACCGCCACGTTGCCCTGCTCGGTGACCAGGGGACGGCCAAGGGCAGCGAACTCGTCATTCGGGAGGTGGTCCGTCCTGAGGGTGAAAGAGGACCGAGATACCTGCTGGAGGGTTACGGGAACCGCTCCTTCATCCGGATGAACTCCAACTCCTACCTTGGGCTGGCGTTGCATCCCGAAGTGATCCGGGCTGAGGAGGAGACCTCCCGGGCGATGGGGACCGGGCCCGGCGCGGTGCGGTTCATAACGGGGACTCACTCTCCCCATGTGGAACTGGAGCGCGCCCTGGCCACCTTCCATCGCCGGGAGACGGGGATGATCTTCTCCTCCGCTTACGCGGCGGTTGTGGGCACCTTGGTTCCACTGATCGATTCGACCACCGCGGTTATCTCCGACGAACTCAACCACAACTCGATCATCAACGCCATCCGCCTCTCCCGGCCTTTGAGCAAGTCCGTGTATCCCCATCTGGACATGGCGGCGCTCGACCGTCAACTCGCCGAGGTAACCGGCCGGGCGAGACGGGCGATCGTGGTGACCGACGGCATCTTCTCCATGCGCGGCGACCACGCTCCCCTGGACGAGATCATGAACATCGCCCGCCGACACGATCACGGGTTCCCCGACAACGTCGTGGTGGTCGTGGATGACTCCCACGGGGTGGGCGCCTTCGGCCCCACGGGCCGGGGCACCGAGGAATACACGGCGAGCTCTCCCGCCGATGTCCTGATCGGCACCCTGGGCAAGGCACTGGCGGTCAACGGAGGATACGTCGTCTCCGAAAGTTCGGTTATCGGCTACCTCCGGGAGACCTCTCCCTTCTACATCTACTCCAACCCGATCACCGCCTCCGAGGCAAGCGCATCTCTCGCCGCCCTGGGGATCCTGAACAGTCCTGAAGGGGTGGGTCTCCTGGACCGCCTGAGGGACCTGACCTATCGGATGGAGGCCAACCTGGGGGCGCTGGATTACGAGATCATTCCCGGTGAGCACCCGATCGTGCCGCTGATGCTCCGCGACACCGACGAGACCCGTCGCCTGGTGGCGGCGCTCTTCGAGGGCGGCGTCCTGGCGACCGGCCTTGCCTACCCGGTGGTACCGAGAGGAGACGAGGAGATCCGCCTCCAAGTCAACGCCGATCACACCATCGCCGACATCGACCATGTCCTGTCCGTACTTGCTGCGGCACGTCGCTGAGTCTCTGCCGGAGCGGCGGCTCGCCGGCCTTACCGACCGAGTTCCCCACCCGGCCGAACCAGGCTTCCCGCGGGACTATGCCACCGCAGCGAGGAACTCGGAGAGAAGGGCGTTGAACCGCTCGGGGTATTCCCAGAACATCATGTGTCCGCCAAAGACCTCGACTCGTGAATTGGGGCAGTGCTCCGCGAGATACGGCCTGGCCGCACCCGCCCAGTGTTCGGCAACCACGAAAAGCGACGGAATGTCGGCGTCCACCTGTTCGGCCTCGTTCTGATAGTTGCCGAAGCAGGCGTCCGCCAGCAGGGACGCCGCCATCAGGGGTGGGGTGGAGAGCGTCTGCTCCACGATCCAGGCGGTCAACTCGGGCGACATGTCCTGTTCGATCATCACGTTGTCGGCATACCAGATGATCAGACCGCGCAGTCCCTGCGCGGTCTGAATTCCCTGGTAGAACCCGGCCAGTTCCTCGATCGAGCCTTCCATCCAGTCGGTCTCATCACAGCTCATGCCGATCGGCGGCATGTCAACCGACACATGCCCGCCCAGACCTGAGGTTCCGTTGTCCCGGACATAGTGCCAGGTGGCCGTCGATCCCGTCGACCATCCCACGAGCACTGGATTCGCAACGTCGAGGTGTTCCAGCAACTTTGCCAGATCGGCCGCCTGGGTGGCATAGTTGTTGCCTTCGAGCGTCACCGTCGAACGGCCCTGGCTGCGCGGGTCGAACGATATGACGCGGTGGCTGTCGGAGAATGCGGCGAACTGGTGATCGAAGACCTTGGTGCTGAAGGTCCATCCCGGCACCAGAACGAGTGGGGCGCCCTCACCCTCGTCCTCGTAATAGATTTCGACGCCTGGATCCACCTCCAGGTAGTCGCCGACCCGGCGGGTATCCAAACTGCTTGCTTTTGCCATGGGGCGCCTCCTTGTCCATTGAAAACGGTCTTGATCCAACCGTACAGGGCCTACCCCGGTTCCGGCGCCGAGAGAAGGGGCGATTGTGACGACTCTTTCACATTTCAGCGATCTGCGTTCCTGAGCACCGGGGCCAGTCCCGCTCCGGCCCGGTGTCCGCCGAAACCAGATCCATGCAGTGGTCGGGATGGCGATGGGAGACCACCACTGCGTCCAGCAGATCCCAGTCCAGACAGCGGGCCAGCGGTGCGAAGGTGCCCGGTCCCGCTTCGCTCCAGACCCTGGTGCCTCCGGATTCGATCAGGTAGCCGGAGGCAGGATTGGAAGGTGCGGGGTAGGTGCCGCTCGACCCGAGAACGGTCAGTCGCATCACCGCAGAGACTAGGGGTCCTTGCCAGCGGCAGCCTTCTTCCAGGCCTTGCAGCAACCGATAGGGAAGTC
>VXMN01000063.1 GCA_009841055.1 Acidobacteriota bacterium | reverse complement strand
TCCTTCAGCCGTCCCCTGCACCTCCACCAGCGAGCCGGTTCCCGTCTGGACTACGTTCATATCGACCTGGGCCCGGGAGTCTTCCTCGTAGTTGAGGTCCAATAGCGGTGTTCCAGCCACGACACCCACGCTGGTGGCTGCCACATAGTCCTTGATCGGCAGGGCCGGCAGGGTCCCGCGATCCACCAGTCCTTGGAGAGCCAGTGCCAGAGCGACAAAGGCTCCGGTAATGGAAGCGGTGCGGGTCCCGCCGTCCGCCTGGATGACGTCGCAATCCACCCAAACGGTCCGTTCTCTCAGATCCTGCAGGCGGGTGACGCTCCGGAGCGAACGGCCGATCAAGCGCTGAATCTCGTGAGTCCGGCCCGAGACCCTGCCACGACTGGATTCCCGCGGGGTACGGGTATCGGTAGCCCTGGGTAGCATGGCATATTCGCTGGTAACCCATCCTCGATTCTTTCCCCGCAGGAAGGGCGGCACCGAATCTTCGATGCTGGCCGCGCAGATGACCCGGGTCTTCCCCACCGCAATCAGCACCGATCCCTCGGCGCCTGCAATGAAGTCGGGCTGTATGGCGACCGGACGCAACTCCCTGCTCTCTCGCCCATCGTTGCGCATAGGGTTCCTTTCAATTCTCCTGCAATTCACTACTCCCCGGACTCCCCGTCCTCGTATTGCAGGGCCGTCATGCTCAGATCCTGCGGCAACGGTCTCCTGAGATCGATGTGCCCGGCCAGGGTATCGGCCTCGGCCCCGTCGATCAGGATCTGCACCTCGCTCACCTCCGGCAGATTGTAAGTCAGGGAATTCACCACCGAGTAGATTGAGGAAACTTCACCCGTAATCCCTCCCGGATGCCTCAGGGTCGCGTCTCCGGTGATGTCCACCACCAGCAAGCCCCCTTCAGCCCAATAGACCTCCCGCAACCGGGTTTCCGACGGCAGCGCCGGCAGGTGACCGGAGAGCGAACCCTTGATCAAGGCCACCAGGATCTGCTTCGCTTCCAGGGAAACCTCCTCGGAAGCGTAGATTTCGCCCTCCTCCGCCTCCAGTTGGCCGTCCACCTCGGCCGAGGCAAAAAAGAGGATGACCTTCTTGCGAGGCGCGGTGGCTTCGAACGCCGGTTCTTCCATCAAGGCGGGCGCCTGTGCTTCCGGAGGCAGGCCGGCCAGTCGCTGAACCTGACGCTGCAGATTCATGAAGTAAACAGCTCCTCCGACCAGCAACAGCGCCAGAACCATCATACCCAACGTGATATGGCGTGGCATAGCTGGTTTCCAGTCTCAGAAACAAGTCCGGCCCCAATTTCCGGGCGGATCATTTTGGGAAAAACTCCCAATCGTCAACAAAGACGAACCACGAATGAACACGAATAGACTCAAATGCGGTTGGAACTAATTCAATGACAAGTGGCGTTCAAATGCTTCTGCAACTTTGTCAACTTGATATGACTTCGTGTCCTTCGTATATAACCCCTCGATATCGGTTGTCACATGCCCGGATCAACAACTCATCAATCACTTTATTCGTGTTCATTCGTGTCTATTGGTGGTTCGTCGTTTTCTTTTGTGGATAACTCTTGTCGGTCCCTCGTGGATGTCGTTGCTGGATAACTCTTTTTCCCTGGTGTCCTTGGTGGCTTCCCTGAAGCGGGAGGCGCGCATCCGAACGTCACGGAACCTCACGGCCGGCCATGGCCGCTTCATCGATGGGACGAAATTGTTGCAGGGCCGCCAGCACGGCGACGGCCACGCCGTTTTGAAAGGGCTCGGTCAACACCGTTTCCCTGAACCGGTCCTGCTTCACGTTTCCAAGCTCCAGCAGGACGGCCGGCATGGCCAGCGGCGACAGCAGCCTCAAGGGCGCATGCCGAAAGCTCAGCGGGGCGCCTCCGTTGAAACGCTCGTTGGTTACCGCCTGCAAAATCTGCGCCAGTTGGAAACTTCGGTGGAGCACGGCCGCCTGGGCTCGGTCCCAGCGTACCAGCTCGAACGCGGCTCCCTCGCCCCGATCCTGTGCAGGAGCTTCCCCCGGAGGCAGTTTCGCCAGGTAGACGTAGGTTCCGGAAGAAATCGGCGAGGCGCCGTTGCCCAGGTGTATGCTGAGAAACAGATCGGAGCGGCTGCGATTGGCCTCCCGCGCACGATCTTCCAGCGAAAGAGTCCGGTCCTGGCCGCGAGTCAATACCGTCTCCACCCCCAGCCGGCTTTCCAGCACCCAACGCACCTTGCGAGCAATGGAAAGGGTGACATCTTTTTCGTAGAGGCCCTCCCCCACCCCAACGCCCCTGTCGGCGCCACCGTGTCCGGGATCGATGGTGATTCGTCTCCAGCCGGAAGCACTGGGCCGCCCTGTCCAGCGGAAGGACCGCGTCGGTTCCCGGGCCGTTGTCGAGTTCTCCACCGCCGGACGGAACGCGTCCACCAGGTAGGCATTTTGTCCGGACAGCCGGGTCAGGCGAGTCTGAACGGATTCGTCCGCCAGAGAGATCACCAGCCGGCTCGAGTCGGCGGTTTCTTCAAACGAGATTCCCTGGACCCATTCATCCCGATAGGCGGTGACGTCGGCTCCGGGCGGATCGACCGGGGATGCGCCGAGCAGGAACAGAATGCGGCGCTCCTCGCCACGGACCCGGATCTCTCCGGCGTTTACCAGGGATACGACCAATCGGCTGGCTTCATCGGTGGTGCGGGCGCTGAGATTGATTCGAACGAAATCCCGGCCTCCGGTCAGCCATCGATTCCCGGAGGGAGAAACCCTGATGGCCGGTTTTAGCACCCGGTTCAGCACGTCGGGAACAAAGCCGCGCGGAGTCAACCAGCGGCTTTCATGGAAAAGGACCGGCGCGGCAAGGCCGATCGAGCTCCGATTCAATCGAATCCGCGCCCGGTTGCGAGTCAACTCCACCACGTCCCTGCCGGCGAAGATCCGCAGATACCCCGCCGAGCCGCTCTCGGAATAGGCCAGATCGAGAAGGCGCAGGACATCCAGGATGGGGACATAACTCCGACCTTCGATGGAGACCAGGGGTAGCCGGACTCGTCGCTGTTGATGAAAGATCAGCAACTCACCGGGCGCCGCATCGGTCGGGCCGAGACCGGTGAGTCCAAATGCAAGGAGCAGACAAAGCAAGAGGCCCACAGCCTTGCCGTTCGCAATATGCGAGGAAAAACAGCCGATCAATTTTTTGGCTGAGTCACGCATGGACACGAAAAGACTCTCCTCGGGGTCAATAACGAACCCAATGTTCCACCGGCCTTGACAGAAACTGCTCGAGCCCTATGCCATCCCCACCGACGAGCAACTTCCGCCCGGGTTGGAAAGCCGCATCGAAGGCGGCCATCCCCGGCAAGCTGTGAGGTCGTTTCCCACTCTTCACTTCAATCGCCGTGATCCCGCGTCCTGCTCGCACCACGAAGTCCACTTCCCGGCTCCGGTGGCGCCAGTAATAGACCTCGATACTGCCCCCGGCAGAGGCGTTGGCCAGGTACGCGCCAACGGCCGATTCCACCAGGCGCCCCCAATACTGCCCGTCCGCACGGGCCTCCTTCAGGGTAAGGCCGCAAGCGGCCGTCATCAAGGCCGTGTTAAAAACCTGAAGCTTTGGACTCGAGCCCCGCCGGCGGACCGGGGCGTTGGAATATTTTTGCAGGCCGACGATCATTCCCACGCCTGCCAGCAGATCCAGATAGTGGGTCAAGGTGGTGGTGTTCCCGGCATCCTGGAGTTGGCCCAACATACCGGTATAGGACAATATCTGACCCGAATAGCTGCAACCCAATTGGAACAGGCGGCGCAGCAACGCCGGCTTGTCCACTCGGGAGAGCAGCAACACGTCTCTGGAAATCGTCGGCTCAACCAGGCTGTCAAGAACGTACCGTGCCCATCGGTTCGGTCGACTTATGAGAGGCGCCGCGCCGGGATAGGCTCCGTAAAACAGATACTGCTCCAGAGACCAGCCGAAAGCTTCCTTCATTTCCGGGAAGCTCCAATGGGGCAGGTACAGAACCTCAAAGCGACCCGTCAAGCTCTCCCCAAGGCCGCGTCGGACCAGCAGCGGCGCCGAGCCCAGCACAACGACTCTCAGCGGGATCTCGTTCCGCGTGTCGGCGTCCCAGAGACGCTTGACAATTTCGGACCAGCCGTCCACCTTTTGGACTTCATCCAGAACCAGCAGCGCGCCCTTGCGCGCCACCCCGCCTGGCCGGCGGGGCTTGGTTGGCGAAGGCGGATCCACCAGCAATCTCGCCGCTTCCCACTGGGCTTCGATCCACTCCGGACCTTGCAACAGGGGACCGTCGGCGCTTGCAAAGCGGGCGGGAAGCCCCGATTGTCGCGCTATCTGCCCAACCATTGTCGTCTTGCCCACCTGCCGCGCTCCCGCGATCACTTGCAGGAATCTTTTGGGCTCCTTCAGACGACGGAGCAATTCCGCTCCCTGAGGGCGAACATAGTCCCGATGACTCATCATATTAAGTAATTTTACTCAATGTAATGAGTAAATGGAAGAACTATATATTGGAAATCGTACGTGGGCGCGGAATGAGGAACCGCCCTTGACGGTTGACCCTACCTTATCTTCGGCGGAACGGGTGGCTCGATTTTCACCATTGATCCAGGAGGGTTGTCCGGCGCAGGACACTCGCCGTCCTGCCTTCGGGTTCTTTTCCGTTCCCCCTCAGGCGGTGACGAAGACTTCCACCTCGTCGATCAGGATGTCCCGGGTCTGGTCCGGGTCGCCGTGGGTCAGGGTCACTTCCAGCCAGTTGTCGCCGAACTGCGCCGGGGGTTCGGTCAGGTCGAACCAGAAGGTGGAGAAGGGACCGGGAAGGTCGGGTACCGGAGGCAGGCCGGAGCTGCTGGTGGAGTTTGGGTCGACGATGGCCTTCAGGTCGGAGCGTCGCTCGTCGCTGCGCCGTCGCAGTCGCGAATCGGGTACCGGCGTACCATTGACCCGGACCTGGAACCGGTCCGCGTCGACGGCATGATAGGCTCGAAACAGCAGCGAGGCCCCGCGGGAGCGCCCGATGTGCTCACAGACCCGGAATCGATATTTCCCCTCACTCCCCGGAGTTCCCCGTTTGAGCACCATCTTGTCCGCCTTGACCGCCCCGGTAGCGGTCTTGTCCACGCCGAACCCCAGGCACCCGGCCCAAACCGGCTCGAAGACATAGTGGCGGTTGCCCCGGGTCAGGTCCCGCGGTTCCCGGGTTTCAGCCAGGCCCCGGAGCATATGAGGGTAGAAAGGCGCCCAGGAGAGTGGCACGAAGTGGTTGTAGAAGAAGATGCCGTCGGCGCCTGCGCCGTACATGTTCATGGCCAGGGCTCTCTGCTGGTCCAGGGTGATCGGCTGCCCTCCCAGGCGGCGCCTCATGCGGATGCTGCTCCAGGGAAGAAGCCCGGGGTACAGCAAACAGGGACCGGAGCGTGTCAGGCGGGAAAAGGCTTCCAGGGGAAGATTGGGCTCGCAGTACATGGTATCGGCGGGCGAGATATAGTCGATGAGCTCCTCCGCGATCCAGGCAGGCACGTCCAGCCCCATGGTGTCGCACTCCTCCAGCGTCTGGAAGACCCGCGCCCCCAGCAGCAGCTTTTTGTTCCTTTCGTTTCCCTTTTTGTCCAGCATGCGGCGGATGCGCTTCACCAGCCCGGTCATCAGGCCCTTGCGCTCCGGCCCCTTGCCCGGCGGGAAGTAGAAGTGATCCCGGAAGCACAGCTCCAGGCCGTCCACGTCGAAACGATCGACCAGCTCGACGGTCACCGAGTAGAGATACTCCCGCACCGGGTCGAAGGTGAAATCGAAGGGGGTGCTCAAGGCGTAGTAGGGACCCGGCGGCGTTTCGCGGATCTGCCACTGGGGGTTGTTCACCAGGAACCCGGCGCCTGCTCCCACGCCCTGGCGGATGGAAACGTGGCCGTGATTGTCGTTCACGCGGAGGCCGGCCAGAAAAGTCATGCGCCGCCGACGGCATTGGTCCAGCAGAATTCCGAGGGGCTGCTTCCCCTGATCCAGCAGGGGCAGGAAGCGACGGTGCTGGGGTCTGGCGTCATAGTCGAACCGGGGGCTGCGCCAGTAGGTGGTCCACCCCTGGGTGTAAGCTTCCTGAATGAACAGATCCACCCGGGACGAGGCCAGGGTGTCGACCCACTTCCTGAGGTCCTGTTCGGATACCGGATCGGGCAGGTGCCTGCGGGCGATGCTGGACGGGTCGCTCACATAGAGGATGCGCCGCGAGCCCCTGGGAGAAAGACTGCCCAGCTTGACCGGAGGAGCACTACCAGGGCCGGATGCGGCAAACCCGCCCCGTGACCAGGCTGCGGTCGCGACCGCGGCTTCGAGAAACCTCCTGCGCGAAAGATGGCTGTTCATGGCTAGACCATCTCCTTGATGATTTTGCCGCCCAGGTCGGTGAGGCGCTTGAATCTGCCCGCGTGGTAATAGGTCAGGCGCATGTCGTCCAACCCCATCAGGTGAAGGAAGGTGGCGTGCAGGTCGTGGAGGTGGTAGCGGTTCTCGACCGCCTTCTCGCCCAGCTCATCGGTGGCCCCTACAACCGTCCCCCCCTTCACGCCGCCGCCGGCGAACCACATGGGCATGGCCGTCTTGTTGTGTTCCCGTCCCGGCTCCTTCCAGTTGAGGGGGAGGCTCTGGGGAGTGCGGCCGAATTCGCCTCCCCAGGCCACCAGGGTCTGATCCAGCAGACCTCGCTGCTTGAGATCCTTCAGCAGGGCGGCCATGGGCTTGTCGGTTTCCAGGCCCCGCAGCCGGTGCTGGCCCGCGATGTCCTGGTGGGAATCCCAGCCCCGGGAGTAGATCTGCACAAAGCGCACGCCGCGTTCCACCAGGCGCCGGGCCATCAGGCACCGTCTGCCCATGAGCTCGGTGGTCTTGTTGTCGAGACCATACATCTCCCGGATGGCCGGCGGCTCCCGGTCCACGTCCAGGGCTTCCGGAACCGTCATCTGCATGCGAAAGGCCAATTCGTAGTTCTTCATTCGGGCCCAAAGGTCACCCTTCAGCGGGTGTCCTTCCAGGTAAGGCCGGTTGAAGTGGTTCAGCAATTGAATGTTGGCTTCCTGCTGTTCGGCAGTGGTGCCGGCGGGAGGCTGCAGATCCACGATGGGCACGCCCTCCGACTTCAGGGGTGTTCCCTGGTAGATGGCCGGCAGGTACCCGTTCGACCAGTTCTGGGGCCCCCCGAATCCTCCGGTTCCGCTGATGGGAAACACCACGAAGGCCGGCAGGTTCTCGTTTTCGGTTCCCAGACCATAGACCGTCCAGGAACCCAGCGAAGGACTTCCCGGCAGAGCTTCCCCGGTATTCATCAGAAAGGTGGCCAGGGAGTGGGCGTCGGAGTCGGTGTGAATCGACCGCACCACCGCCATGTCGTCCACGCAGGTGGCCAGATGGGGAAACATGTCCGACACTTCGATGCCGGACTGTCCGAATTTGCCGAAGCGGAAGGGACTCCCCACGTAGAGCAGTTTTCTGCCCGAGGTGCGCAACTGGGCGCCATCGAAGGCCGGGGTGCCGTGGTACTTGTTCAGCAACGGCTTGGGATCGAAGGTGTCCATCTGGCTGGGACCGCCGGCCATGAACAGGAATATGCACGACCTGGCCCGGGCCGGGCGGTGGCCTTTCCTGGCCGCCAGCGGATTGCCGGTTGTTTCCCCACCCAGCAAGCCCTCCCGGAAAAGCATCGAGGAGAGGGCGACGCCTCCGACACCCCTTCCCAGGCGATAGAGGAAGTCCCGGCGCCCCAGTTCACCCAGGGGCCGGTCGGGCACTTCGAATCGACCGCAGTATTCGTGGTTGAGACTCTTCATGGGATGTCTTCCAGGTTTGAATTCTCCCGTTTCTTCCTTCAGGAGCCCCGGGGGAAGCCGGCAAAAAGACCGGCGAGTCCGGCGAAGCCTCACTCCAGAAAGATGAACTCGTTCATGTTCAGCAGAACCAGGCAGAGATCGGCCAGCCGGTCCTGGTCTCCGTCGGAGGGGGCCGGCCGCGGCGAGGCATCCGATGCCAGGCCCGGAGCGGTCGCCGGCCCTCCGGCCAACTCGAGGGGCGGCTGCCGGGCCGTCAGGGGCCGGGTCAGAAAGTCCAGGCCGCGGGATCGTTCCCCGGGCATGGGATCCCTCTGCAGGGCCAACTGGAAGGCCCGCTTCAGTTGGGCTTCCGGGGCGGATCCCGCCTCCCGAACGATCCTTCCGGCCATCCTGCGACTCTGCTCGTGCACGAAGGGGTTGTTGAACAAGGCGAACACCTGGGGAGCCACCGTGGTCACCTCCCGCCTCCAGCAGCTTTCGTTCAGGTTGGCTCCGTCAAAGACATTCATCATGGGCAGTTGAAAGGACCTTCCCTGCCACATGTAGACGGTGCGCCGGCTCCTTTCCTCGCGGCTGGAGGGTTTCCACCAGGTTCCTCCCTCCCACAGCAGATCTTCCTCGACCCTGGGGAAAAACCCCGGTCCTCCGATGGTGGCATTCAACTCCCCACTCACGGCCAGGATGCTGTCCCGGATCGCCTCGGCCTCCAATCGCAGCGGATTGCTCCGCCAGAAGTAGCGGTTGTCGGGGTCGAGCGAACGGTACTCCCCGGCACGGGGGTTCCGGATCGACTGCCGGTAGACATTGGACTGCAGGATCAACCGATGCACGGCCTTGACGCTCCAACGGTTCCGCACGAAATAGGACGCCAGAAAATCGATCAGCTCGGGATGGAGGGTCCCCGATCCGTTGCGCCCGAAATCGCTGGCGGTCCGCACTAGGCCCTCGCCGAAATGGTGCTGCCAGATTCGGTTCACCATGACTCGGGCAGTCAGGGGATTGCCGGGGTGAGCGATCCACTCCGCCAGCGTCTGGCGGGGATTCTGTCTGGGGTTCTCGCTCTTGAAGGGAAACCGTTCCTCGACGGCGCTCAGAAAACCCGGCTGCACCGCCTCTCCCCTGGCCTTCGGGTTGCCGCCCTGCAGGACGTAGGTGGTGGGCATGGCCGGGTGAGGCCGGCGGGCCCCATAGCCGCTCTGGATCTCCCACGCGGTGTGCACCCTTGGCTTGAAGTAATCGCGATGGCTTACGTTGCCGTAGCTGGTGTTCTGCCTCTCGATCAGGCGATAGAGATCCCTTTCCTCCCGCGTGAACAGTACCCCTCGACTGAGAGCGGTCTTCAGTGCGCCATCACCCAAAGGCGCCACCCCGTCCTTCAGGTCCTGCCCCCCGACCAGGTGGAAGGGTTTCTCCAGGCGCTTCAGAAACTCCGCCGTGGTCTTCTCTCTCAACTCCTTGCGCTGATCCAGCTCCCGCTGCCAGGCTTCGGTGCGCTGCTTCCAGTCTTCGGGATCGAGGCTGGGACCCTCGTACTGAGTGAACGGAAGGTCGGCCTCGCCCACGGTAAGAGAGGAAAAGAAGGCCTCGGTCCGGAAATAGTCGCGAGCGGGAATGGGGTCGTACTTGTGGTCGTGGCAGCGGGCGCACTCCAGGGTGAGCCCCAGAAAGACGGATCCGGTGGTGGTGACCAGGTCGACCAGCAGATTCTGCCGTCCGGCGTCCTCACCCACAACCCCCAGGTTGAGGAAGCCGAGGCCGAGCTTTCCCTCGGCGCCGTAGACCGCATACAGATCGCCGGCCAGTTGCTCCTTGACAAAGCGGTCGTAAGCACGATCCTGATTGAAGGCGCGAATGACGTAATCCCGGTAGCGCCAGATGTGGGGGCGAGGATAGTCGGGACCGCCCCCTTCGGTATCGGCGTAGCGAACCAGGTCCAGCCAGTGCCTGCCCCAACGCTCCCCGTAGTGGGGATTGCGAAGCAGTGTCTCCACTTCCTGCTGGTAGGCGTCATCGGAAGGGTTGCGGAGAAACCGGGCCATCGCCTCCGGAGTGGGCGGCATGCCGATCAGATCGAAGGTGACCCGGCGCAGCAGGGATCGCCCGGAAGCCGGCGGCGCCGGTTCCATCCCCTGCTTTTCCAACTCGGCCAGGACCAGGGCATCGATGGGGTTTCTCACCCACTGCCGGTCCCGGACCGCCGGAATGACCGGCGGCTTCAACTCGGCGAAGGGCCAGGCCGCTCCCTCACTCCGGGGAGCATCGGCCGGGGGCGCCATCTGGTCGATCCAGGCCGCAATCAGACTGATCTCCTCCTCCGGCAGCAGTGGTTCTCCCAGGGGCATGGCCGGCTGCTTTTCGCCCCGAAGGTAGTGGATCAGGGGGCTGGCCTCGGAATCGCCGGCCACGACGGCGGGGCCGTTGAGGGCTCCTCCCCGAAGGATGGCCTCCGGCGTTTCCAGCACCAGGCCGCTGTTGTGAGTCCGGGTGTCGTGGCAGGAAAGACAGCGGGTCTTCAGGATGGGTTCGATCTGCGTCCGGAACCGCACCGCGGTGTCCTCAGCCGCGCCCGCGGAAGCCGCCAAACCGGCAAAAAGAGCCACCCCGATGGAGATCGGTCTCAACACACTTCCACCCGATTCTGAAAATCGATGGGTACAGTTTAATGCCACCGCTATCGACAGGACAAGCCAACCTTCATAGAATGGCGGCATTGGATCATGGGATCTTGACCAATACCTCTGCCCTGCCCTACACCGGATGCCCTGGCGTCCAGGCCCAGGGGGATGCCGGCCGGGATCCGATTCGGGTATCGGCAGCCCGCCAAGTGGATGGGAGGAGGCCATGCAGAGACGACACTTTCTTCACACGGTTCTGGCCTCGGGACTTGCGTCCGGAGCGCCCTCCGCCGCCGGAGTTCCCGGACCTGGACGGCCGGACCCCGGCAAAGCCAGGTATCGGGTCGGGGTGATCGGCCTGGGCTGGATGGGGCTGCTCTACGACCTGGCGGACCGTATTCCCGATCGCTTCGACGTGGACGACGCCGATCGGCCCACGCCCAAGTTGGACATCCACCGGCGATTCCACCACCACGACCATCCTGGAAATGAAGGGCTCCCCACCTCCTACGCCGAAGCGCTGTGGGATCGTCCGGAGGTGCGCCTGGTGGCCGGAGCCGACCGCGACAGGAAAAGGCTCGAGGCCTTTGGCGAACGCTACCGCATCCAGGCTCTCTACACCGACGCCGTCGAAATGATGGAAAGGGAACAACTCGACATCGTCGCCGTGGCGACCAACACCAAGGGCCGGGCCTTTCTGACCGTCAAGGCGGCGGAGTCGGGGGCCAAGGGCATCTTCACCGAGAAACCCATGTGCCACACCCTGGAGGAAGCCGACCGCATGGTCCAGGCCTGCGCCGATCGCGGCATTGCTCTCAACTGCGGCGCCATCACCACCACCCACCCCTCCTTTGCCAGGGCCAGGGAGTTGGTGCGGCAGGGGGCCATCGGCGACCTGGTTTCCATTGAGGCCTCAGGCCCCGGGGCTCAACATCAGAACTGGTCCTACTTTTTGGACGGCCCGCCGGCCTGGGTGTGCGGAACCGGGGACCAACCCAGAAGAGACTCCGGAAGCGACGAGTTCAGGGGCCAGGGAATGATGGTGGCCAGCGACGGCCTGGTGGTCCACTTCCGCGCGGGTGCTCCCGGGGTCCGCCTCTGCGGCAGCAAAGGGGAGATGACCTTTTCGTTTGTCGACGGCTGGCAGCTTTGGCAGGCGACCGAGACGCCGGCGGGAACCCGACGGGTCTCCATGCCCTGGCCCGCCCCCCAGTTCGTCCCGCCCTACGGCGCCGTCTACAGCCTGGCCGACGTGGTGGACTGCATGGAGGGCCGGCTGGACGAGCCCAAAAACTCGGGACGCCGAGTAGCCGTGGCTCTGGAAGTGGAGATCGCCCTCAAGCTGTCTTCCACAAACGGTGGCGCTCGAATCGACCTTCCATTGGCCGACCGTTCCCTGGGACTCAACTATGACTGGTTCCGGTAGGTTCCGCCCCGCCCCGGACGACGGGGCAGATCATTCGAGAGTGAAACAAGAGAAGTTCGTGGTTTGTCGGGAACAAGATTTTTGAACATGGATGCACAGGATGCACAGGATTAACAGGACGAGAGCTTTCTGCATC
>VXMN01000271.1 GCA_009841055.1 Acidobacteriota bacterium | reverse complement strand
ATTAACGACCCGCCCACCACCCACTACTACACCGGCAACACCGTCGGCAGCGTCAGAGTTGAATACCAGACCGGGCAGGGTCTTGGGGGGTGGGCTTCAGCAGGTCGCACCATCGAAGGGCGGTAAAGGCAACCAGGGGAATCCGCAGGTCTGCGGCTTCCGGAAATATCCGATCCTCGGCCCCACGATGAGCCGCATTGTAACGAATCATCAGCAGGTCGAGCCGCCTCTCTCTCAAAATCCGCAAGGCCAGCTCCCTCTGATGGGTGGTCAGCCCGATGGCGCCGACCCGGCCGCGCTCCTGAGCCTTGCGCAATCCCTGGAGGGCGCCACCCGGGCCGGCGATCTGTCTCCATTCTTCCAGCCGTTCCACGTAGTAGTGGGTCGCCACGTCCAGGTGATCGATCTGCAGCCGATCCAGGACCTGCTGCAACTCCGTCCGGACTCCCTGCTCGTCCCGTGCCCAGAGCTGAGTGGCAATCACCACCCGCTTGCGTTGGGAGCCGAGTTCTCGGATGGCTTCGGCCATTCCGTCCGGGTGGCCGCACCAGTTCCAGTAGTTCAGGCCCCGGTCCAGCGCCAAGAGGACATCGTCCCTGGTGAGGTGGGTATTGCCTCGGGTGGCCAGGCCCAGCCGGCACACCGGGACTTGCGTTCCGTCAAGCGTGAAGAAGCGGTGCATTCCAGGCATGGGAGTGATTGAGCTGACTGCCGGAAAGAAGGGGCGAGTCCGCACACCAACGGGCCGTCCGCTGTCGCGCGAGGTCATTCTCAGTTAACCAGTTCGTCCAATCCCAGGGCCAGCATCAGCAAAATGCTGACGTATCCGTTAAGCGTAAAGAAAGCCGCATTGACCCGGGAGAGGTCGTTGGGGCGAACCAGCCGGTGCTCGTGCCACAGCAGTCCGGCCACCAGCAGGATGCCGAGCAGGCTGATCCAGCCCAGGCCCTGAACCCGAACCAGTGCCAGCAGGGCCAGAAGCATGCCGATGTGCAGCCCCAGGGACACCTTCAGCCCCCGTTCGATGCCGTAGCCCTCTGGAATGGAAAAGAGAGCCTGGCGGCGATCGAAGTCCACGTCCTGACAGGCGTAGATGATGTCGAACCCGGCTGTCCAGAGCAGTACCGCCAGGCCCAGCAGCAGGGGCGGCCAGCCGATCTCGCCTCGCACCCCGATCCAGGCGCCCAGAGGCGCCAGGCCCAGACAGAGCCCCAGGTAGAGGTGGGAAAGCCGCGTGAAGCGCTTGGTGAAGGAGTAGATCAGCAGAATGAGCAGCACCGGGAAAGACAGGCGGAAGCAGAGCGGGTTGAGCTGGTAGGCGGCCAGGACGAAAACGGATGCCGAGGCCAGGGTGAAGAGGATGACGAACCAGCGACTGAGGTGTCCGGCAGGCAGGGCCCGGCCACTGGTCCGGGGATTGAGGGCGTCGATCCGGTCGTCCGCCAGCCGGTTGAAGGCCATGGCCGCGCTGCGGGCTCCCACCATGGCCACCACGATCCACAGGACCTCTCGGCCGCCGGGCCATCCCCCCGCTGCCAGCAGGGCGCTCAGCAGGGCAAACGGGAGCGCAAAGACCGTGTGCTCGAACTTGATCATGTCCAGGGTGATCCTTGTGCTGGAGAAGAGGCTCATATTGAGTTGGTCTTTGCCGGGCCGGCAGCAACGCCGGCGGGCCGGCTCTCCAGGCGGAGGTGGAAATCGAGAGTGGGGTCCATGATTCAGTTTCCCTTGTCTCCGGACCAGCGGAAGGCCGCCTCCGGATTCAGACCGAGCTGCTGCATCACCCGGTAGAGAAACTGGTCGACGATGCCCTCGAGGGTGGTTTCCCCGTGATAAAAGGAGGGGGTCGCCGAAAAAACCACCGCCCCCGCCAGCGTTGCCAAACGCATGTTCTCCAGGTGGATCAGGTTGAAGGGAGTGTCCCGAACCACCAGCACCAGCTTGCGTCTCTCCTTGAGCATGACATCGGCGGCGCGCTGAATCAGGTTCCGCGAGATGCCGTGGGAGATGCTTCCCAGGGTTCCCATGCTGCAGGGAACGACGGCCATGGAGTGCACCGGGTGAGAGCCGCTGGCGATTTTGGCCCCGATATCGTCGTTGCTGAGTACCTCGATCTTTTGTCGATGGTTCTCCACCAGCTTGTCTGCGAGGTTGTGGAGAGTGAGAGGCTCGAGGTCCAGCTCATCGTTGAGGACGCGCAGGGCGGCTCGGGAGGCAATCAGGTTGATGCGGGACACGGACGGTTCCGCGGCCAGCAGGTTCAGCAGGCGATGCGGATAAATGGCTCCGCTGGCTCCCGTGATGGCAAGGGTGATCTCCAAATTGGGTCATTCCCGGCGGATCGTCAATTGAACGGGTCGATCGGATTCGACGCCGTCACTTCAGCCCAATGGTACATCAACTCCCGAATCGGCGGCCAGCCGCCATTGGCACCGGTTGGGGGACATCGGTTGCGGCCCGAGGGCTGAGCCGGGAATCTGCTTGACTTCCGTTGATTGCTGATTTCTGATTGCTGAGACTCAAGAGAACCCGTTGACCGGCCGGAGATTTTCCCATGGATGAAAAGGTCCTCAGGAACCTGCTGGAGGAGATCAAGGGGGGCGAGCTCTCGGTCGAGCAGGGGCTGGAGCGGCTGCGTCATCTGCCCTTCGAGGACCTGGGATTCGCCAGGATCGATCATCATCGCGCCCTCCGCCAGGGGTTTGCCGAGGTGGTGTTCGGAAGGGGAAAGACGGCGGACCAGATCGAGGTCATCGTCAAGCGGATGCTTCCCCGAAAACACAACATCCTGGTCACTCGCACCCGGGAGGAGGTCTTCCGGCGAGTCCGGGCCCTGTCCCCCAGGGCCCGCTTCCACCAGGAATCCGGAACCGTTGTGATTCTGCAGGACGACGAGATTCGGGGCAAGGGAACCATTCTGGTGGTTTCGGCAGGCACCGCCGACATCCCGGTGGCCCAGGAAGCGGTGGTGACCGCCCAGGCCATGGGGAACCTGGTGGAAACTCTCTATGACGTGGGCGTTGCCGGAATCCACCGCTTGCTGGACGCTCGGGAAAGGCTGCTGGCAGCTCGAGTGGTGATTGTGGCCGCCGGCATGGAGGGCGCCCTCCCCAGTGTGGTCGGGGGGCTGGTTTCGGCGCCGGTGGTGGCGGTGCCGACCAGCGTCGGATACGGCGCCAGCTTCGGCGGAGTGGCCGCCTTGTTGGGAATGCTCAACAGTTGCGCCTCCAACGTGAGCGTTGTCAACATCGACAACGGGTACGGGGCGGGGTTTGTCGCCAGCCTCATCAACCGCTTGTGAACCGGAGGCCTGCCGGCGGCCGGCGATTGAGACAGGACGCCGGCTACGGCTTGAGTCCCCTGAGGGCTTTTGCTATTCTCTGATTTCCGGTCACCAAGGATGGGCAGCTCATGTCGGGACATTCCAAATGGCATAGCATCAGGCACAAGAAAGGCGCGGCCGATGCCAGGCGCGGCAAGCTGTTTACCAGCCTGATCAAGGAAATTACCGTGGCGGCGCGGCTGGGCGGCGGAGACCCGGACGGAAACCCCAGGCTCCGGGCGGCCATGGCGGCAGCCAAGTCCAGCAACATGCCCGGGGAGAACATCAAGCGGGCCGTGCAGAAGGGAACCGGCGAGCTGCCGGGGCTCAGTTACGAAGACGCGGTCTACGAGGGCTACGGCCCCGGCGGCGTGGCCATCCTGGTCGAGGCCGTAACCGACAACAAGAACCGGACGGTGTCGGATATCCGCCACGTGTTCTCCAAATTCGGGGGCAACCTGGGCCAGTCGGGATGCGTGGCCCACCTGTTCCAAAGACAGGGCTTGATTCTCATCGACAAGTCCGGCACGGACGAAGACGACTTGATGACGGTGGCGCTGGAGGCCGGAGCCGAGGATATGAGGGACGGGGGCGAGGTCTACGAAATATATACGTCGCCTCAGGACTACGATGCGGTGCTGGAGGAGATCCGGAGCCACGACCTGGCGGTGGCGTCGGCCGACCTTTCCATGATTCCCCAGACCACCCTGCAGCTTGCGGGAAAGCCGGCCCAGCAGATGCTGCGCCTGATGGAATCGCTGGAAGACCACGACGACGTGCAGAAGGTCTTCGCCAACTTCGACATCGAGGATGCGGAACTGGAGGCTGCCGCCTCCTAGGGTGAGACCGGGACCGTGGCCTGGATCGGTTTGGAAAGAGCCGCCTGTGGATGGTTGCCCGACGACGCAGGCGACCCCGGGATCCCATGAGAGTACTGGGTATCGATTGCGGTTCACGGTCGACCGGATACGGCATCATCGACAGTGATGAAGGGCGTCAGCAGCCGGTCGTCTTCGGGGCCATCTCTCTTCCCGCCAAACATTCCCTGGGCGCTCGGCTGGTGACCGTTCACCGGCAGCTTCGCCAACTCATCGACTCCTACACCCCTCAGGTTGCCGCCGTAGAGGACCAGTTCTATCTCACCAACTTCAAGAGCGTCATGAAGCTCGGCCAGGTCAAGGGCGTGGTGATCTGCACGGCCGCCCTGGCGGGCGTTCCCATCGTGGAGTACAGTCCCCTGGAAATCAAGAACGCGGTTACCGGATATGGCCGGGCGGACAAGCAGCAGGTTCAGGCCATGGTCGGACGACTGCTGGGACTGGCCAGCCCGCCCCAGCCCCACGACGCAGCCGATGCACTGGCTCTGGCCCTGTGTCATGCCCAGGTCATGACCACTGAGTACCGCATCAGGACAGGGATCTCCAGGACCAATGTCCCCCTGGCCCGACGCTGAGCCCATGCGCCCCTTCCGAATCCATTCAGCCTGGCCGCTGTCGCTCGCACTGCTCCTCCTGGCCGGCAGTTCAAGTGGCGACGACCAGCCCACCCGGGTGTTCTGGCAAAAAGACTACTCCCGGGGCAACACCGAGTTGCACCGCATTGAAGTGGAGACGGATGGAAGCACCCGGTACCTGCTGAGACTGGGAGATGGAGAGCCGGTGGAGGTCGACTTCCAACTCAAGCGCCACACCCTCCGGCACCTCCTGGAAATGTTCGCGCAGGCCGACTTTCTGAACCGGGACAAGAACTTCGTGAGCTCGCGTCGGGTGGCCGACACCGGGACGCGCACCATACGCCTGGTGAGCGGCCCGCAAGAGCGGGAAGTGGTGCTCCGTCACACCGACAACAAGACGTTCCGCAAGATCGTGACCTTTTTCGATCACCTCTCCGCCCAGGAGAGATTTCTCCTCGACCTGAAGCTGACCTTGAAGCACGACCGGCTGGGGATTCCCAGGAAACTGGATCAACTGCGAGGGTTCCTGGACAGGAAAACGATCGTGGACCCCCAACGGTTCTCGCCCATCTTGAAGAGAATTTCCCAGGACACTTCCCTGATGAACCTGGCCCGCAAGACGGCCCGAAAACTCCTCAGACAGATCGGCCGATATCCCTCCGACTGATCGGCCCGCGGCAGGCGGCCTTGTCAGCGGGGCATTCGGCCGCCCGCACCGGCCGTCTTGGGGTAAATGGCGATCCCGGCGTAACCCACCACTTCGCTCCTGCCTCCGCCGGCGTCCCCCGAAGTCGCATAGCGGACCAGCTCGGCCCGGCAGGTCCGGGCCGAGGCTTCGGTTCCATACATCATTGCGATGGTCGGTCCGTAGCCGCACATGCTGATCGACTCCTTTCGCACCACCTGGTAGAGCCCCGGGGCGTCCAGAGACAGGATCCTGGAAATGGCTTTGCCGTCCTTGACGCGTGTCACCGCATCCGGCTCGAAATGGTTCATGTCGCTGCTGGCAACCACCAGGACCGGCTGCCCGGGCAGGTCCCGCAAGGCTTTCGCGATGCCCTTTCCCAGGCGCTGGAAGGCGGGAAAATCATGACGGCCCAGGGCGATCGGCACCAGGCGAAGGTCAGGCCTCAGATGCAACAGGAAGGGAAGCTGCACTTCCAGCGAGTGCTCGAAGCGGTGAGCTTCGGCATCCTCCGTCAGATAGGGGCAGTGATGCAGAAGACTCCGGGCCAGCGCTTCATCGATCGGGATCCGGCCGAGCGGGATCTCCCACTCTCCCTGAGACATGATCGAGAGAGAGGCTCCCAATCCGGTATGGTTGGGACAGAGGATCAGAACCCTTGCGGGAATCTCGATTCCGGAGAATACGGCTCCGGCGACGCCGCCGGAATAGAAGTAGCCGGCATGAGGCACCACCACGCCTCGGGCCTGCCGTCGCGCCCGGGGCGGTCCCAGGTGCGCTTCCAGGTCCCGGCGAAGCCGGTCGGGCTGAGAGGGATAGAAGCGGCCGGCAACGGCGGCTTTTCGCAACATGGTGCTACCGGCGGATGAGGTCAACTCTTGACGGCGTGGTAGCCGGTGCGGGTTCTCGCCTTGACTTTCTTGACGCGTTTCCCGTTCTCGTCGACGATTTCCACCTTGATCTTGCGGAACTTTCCGTTGCGGTCGGCATTGGTCGAAACATAGCCCAGGCTGTACTGGTTCCTGAGCTCGATCCCGACCTGCCGCAGGATGGCGGGATGGTCCTGTTGCCAGCGGGGAAACCAGGCCTTGCCGCCCGTGACCTTGGCAAAGGTCTTGAGTTGATTGTCGGCCTGCAGATAGGTGAGCCGAGTGGTGGCCCCCATGTAGGGCTCGTTGTTCAAGCGACCTCTCTGGCCGATACCCAGGCAGTAGATGACGGCGTCGGTCGCCTGAACCCGCTTCAATGCGGAACCGAACGTGATTCTGCTGAAGGTGTCCACACCGGTGCTGACCAGAAGTACGGCCTTCTTGCCGTCCACTTCGTCCAGGCGGTCCAGGGTGAATCGGAGAGCGTCAAAGAGGTTGGATTCCTGAGAAACCGGGAAGGACATGCCGGTGAGCGACCCGAAGAGCTCGCGCTTGTTCTGGGTGAAGTCGGACAATATCCTGGGGTTCAGGTTGTAGGCCACCACCGCCGCCCAGTCGTCGGGCCTCAGCATCTGGATAAAATAGGCCGCCGGCATCACCGCGTCGTCGTACCACCACCAGGCCAGGTTCCTGGTGGACTCGAGCACCATCACCACCGTCAGCGGCGCCGAGGTGGGGCTGAAATTGGTAACCTTCTGCTCGACCTTGTCCTCGTAGACCCTGAAGTTCTTGGCGGTCAGCTCGGGGATGAAGTTTCCCTTCTTGTCGGTGACGACCACATCCAGATTCACCAGCTCGATGTCGACCGCCAAAGTGAAGTTTTCTTCGGGCTTGGAGCCTTTGGGCCGGGCCGGGTTCAGGCGTCGTTTTCTCGGTTTGGGCTTCCGCTTGCGGACGATCACCGGGTCGGACTGCCGCTGCTGAGGGCCGCCCCTCTCTACTTTCCTGGTCTCGTCTTCCCGCTCGGGTTGGGAGGATCCCTCTTCCTCAGGACCCGCCGACAGGCGACTGCCGCCAAGGACGAGGCCCAGCACCAGGGCTCCGAAGAGTGCGATTTGTCTGATCCGACACCAAGTCATCATGGCTTCGTCCACCCTCCACCATCATTTTCGGATATCTTCCTATCTGAAATCTTAAGCCAGGCTTTCTTGCGAGTCAACACCGCCGGGCAAGGAGCCGTTCCGGACAACCCTGCTTTACCCGCCTGTCGTTTTGAGCGACAGACCCGCTACCTCTCTCCCAGCTTGAAATCCACTTCCGGAACCCCTTTGAGCGCCTCCTTCATGTAATCCTTGACCCTTACCACCAGCTTCTTTTCGGACACGCGAATGGCCTCGCGGGTCACTCCGTACCGGTCCGCGATGGCCTGAAGGGTCAGGGGCTCCTCGGCGATCAGCCTTTGCTGAAGAATGACCCGGTCCCTCTCTCCAAGATCCCTGGAGAACTCGGCGAACTTGGATTCGATGAGGCTCTTCAACTCTCCGGCCGCCAGCTTTTCATCGATCAGATCCTCGGTGGAGGCCAGGGTTTCCAGATAGTAGAGGTCGGAGTCGCCGGAAGTCGTGGCATCCAGGGAAAGGTCATGAGCCCTGATGCTGTTCTCGACGTCGATCACATCCCCCTCGCTCACGTTCAGGTTATGAGCGATCAGCCTGGGGGTGGGCGCGATTCCCTGGGCCTCCAGTTTCCGCTTTTCCTTGCGCAGATTCATCAGCAGCTTGCGACGGTCGTTGGTGGTTCCCACGCGCACAATGCGAAAGTTGTCCAGAATGAACTTGATGATGTAGGCCTTGATCCACCAGGAGGCATAGGTGGGCAACCGCGTGCCACGGTCGGGATCGAATCTCCTCACAGCCTGGAGCAGACCCAGGTTGCCTTCCTGGATCAGATCCATGAGGTTGGAGTAGACCTTGTTGTAAAGAAAAGCGATCTTCACCACCAGCTTGAGGTTGGAGGTGACCAGCCGGCGGGCCGCGTCCCTGTCCCCGCTGTCCCTGTAGAGACGGGCCAGGTGCTGTTCTTCCCCGGGCGTGAGCGGCTGATACTTGCTGATCTCCAGCAGGTAATGGCGAACCGGATCGTACCGGACCAGCTCGACCCGATCGCTGTCTTCCAGCGATACTCGCGATTCGTCGTGCTCCTTCAGGGTCAGGACCTGGGCCAGGACTTCACCTTCGTCTTCAGGGGTTGCGGAGTCCGACCGGGGTGGCGGAGGGGAGCCGTGGGGGTCAGGATGCATGCCCAACACTGCCATTTCCGACCCAGTGTGGGGGGGGAGGCGCCTCAGCGGCTGGGGGGGCTGCCCGGCGCGGGCGGGAGGAGCGGCACTCAAATCCGACCGGAGAAGGTCGTGCGATGCTACACTGTCACAGGGTCCCATCCTAGCATACTCTCGCCCGCCCCACCGGAACCCGAAGTTGCAGACCCGACGTTTCGGGATGCGGTCCTGACGGTCTCCATACAGTGGGCGGTTCTCATCGTCTTCATTGCCACCGACGTGGCTGCGGCTGAAACGAATTCAACCATGAGCCTCAGTGAAGCACACATCGCCGCCATCGATCGACCCAGGCGGGTCATCGTCAACATCGACGCCTCCTGGCTCGTGGACCGGTTCGTCAAGGATCTGCCGGCACAGGTGGATGACGCTTTCGGGTTTGCCGATGAACCCGGCAGCCACATCGACAGTATCTGGTGGAGTTGGGGCCAGGGTCAGACGGCGCCCTATCCCAGCAAGATCCTACCGCTATACGATCGCGAAAAGTACCGGCGCTGGGTGAATCAGGGCATCGATGTCATGCGCCTTTATCTGCAGGCGACCAGAAAACGAGGTTTGGAAGCCTTCTTTTCCTACCGCCTCAACGCAGGAGACTCGGACCTTGGAACCACCGCCCAGGTTGCCATCAAGCAAGAGCACCCCGAGTGGACCATTCGCCCCTGGCCGGATCACCCCACCCTTCATCAGGTGATCTTGTTCAATTTCGCCTTCAAGCCGGTGAGAGACTATAAGTTGAGCGTGCTGCGCGAGGCAGCCGAGAACTATGAATTTGACGGTATCGAGCTGGACATGCAACGCAGTCCGCTGCTGCTGCCGATTGGCCATCAGTGGGAAAATCGCCATCATCTGACACAGTTCGTGCGCTCGGTTCGAGCCATGCTGCAGGCGCTCGCCCGGAAGCGCGGACGGCCCTTTCTGCTGGCCGTGCGACTGAGCCATAGGATCGAGAGCTGCCACTTCGACGGCATTGACGTGGAGACCTGGGCAAGGAAAGGTCTGGTCGACATGTTCGTGTTGGGCACCCGTTCCCTGGACGTCGATGTGTACGCCTTCCGCCGGATCACTGACGGAACCCACATCAAGCTCTACCCCGTCATTCAGGATCATCACGGCCCCGACGGCTACAGTTACCCGCCCATCGAGGTCTTTCGAGGCGTGTTCTCCAACTGGTACCGGCAAGGAGCCGACGGCATCGAGACCTTCAATTTCGCCTGGGCGCCGGCCATCCCCGGCTATCCCCTTCCGGCGATGAATGCCAAGCAGTCCAAGGTACACCAGCAGGCCTACCGGGAAATGGGTGATCCTGAGCTGATGAAGCACAAGGACAAGGTCTTCGTCCTGTCCCGCCGGGGTGGCGGTCATGGCGACCCCGTGGTGCCCAACCCGGAGAATTGGTACACGCCGCGCTATATGTTCGGCTACACCAACATGCTGGCGCCCTTGCCCTGCCCACTATCCAGCGACGGCAAGACCGACACCTTTCTGAAGCTGTTTGTGGGTGACGATCTGAGTGCCGCGGTCGACCGTATTTCGGAATTGAGGCTGCGCATCCTGCTCCATGACGCCGGCGGCGGCGACTATCTATCCTCGAATTCCCCGAAGAAACCCAAACCCCCCGATAACGCCAGGATCGAGCGCGGTGTGATCCGCGCCTTCCGCCACAGAAGCTTTCTCTACAACTGCCCGACCAGGAAAGGCATCGAGAAACGCCTGCAGCTACGGATCCACAATAGCCTGCTGGCCGCGCCGGTTCCGGAAGACGGCTGGTTGGTATTTCACGACGTGAATCCGCGCTTGTTCGTCGTCGGGGAAAACCTGATCGGTGCCGTGCTCAGCCGGTCTACGAGCGATCCGGAGGAGTCCATCCGGATCGAAAAACTGGAACTGCAGGTGCAGTATCAGGCGAATGAATAGCCGAAGCCGGGGACGGCTTGACGCTCCTCCCTTCCTCCTTTACACTCAAGCGAGAACAAAGAAGAACAAGGAGTTGCGCTGATGTTTCCCATGTTCGACTACACCTATTTCCTGTTTATAGCTCCCGGCTTGATCCTGTCGTTGTGGGCGAGCTGGAGAGTGAAGTCCAACTTCAGGAAATACTCGGCCGTTCGTTCCATGCGTGGGCTCACCGGCGCCCAGGCGGCGGCGGAGTTGCTGCGCCAGGGCGGCATCCGCGACGTGCGCATCGAACGCTCTCACGGCATGCTCTCGGACCACTACAACCCGGTCACCAGGACCCTGGCCCTCTCCGACGGGGTCTACGGCTCCACTTCGGTGGCGGCCGTCGGCATCGCCAGCCACGAGGCGGGTCACGCGCTCCAGCACGCTCAGAACTACGGACCGCTTCGCCTGCGCTCGGCACTGGTTCCCACCGCCAGCATCGGATCCAACATCGGCTATTTCGTAATGTTCCTGGGCCTTTTCATCAATCCGGCCCTGGTGCTGATCGGAGCGATTCTCTTTTCGGCGGTGCTGCTCTTCCAGATCGTCACCCTTCCGGTGGAGTTCGATGCCTCCAACCGGGCCAAGGCGCTGGTGCTGGAGCGCGGCCTGATCTATCCGGGTGAGCGCGAGGGGATGGACAAGGTGTTGAACGCCGCTGCCCTGACCTACGTGGCCGCGGTGGTGAGCACGCTGTTGACGCTGGTTTATTTCTTGCTGCGAGCCGGTCTGTTGGGGGGCAGGGACGATTGAAGGGCTGCCGGAAGGTTGATCGAGTGCAGGAGCCAAAAGGGGCGCCGCGGCAGAGTCCGCCGGCGCCCCTTTTCACTGTATCCACTATTTGAGGGAATTCCCTTTTCCGTTCGCCGGTCCCGGCATGCCGTCCCCGGGGTGTTGCCGAGCCACCTAAATTCCCAGGCTCAGGATCTCCGGACCATTCTCGGTGATGGCAACGCTGTGCTCGAAATGGGCTGACGGCTTGCCGTCCTGAGTCACCACCGTCCAGCGATCGGGCAATACCCGCACCTTGTCCGTGCCCAGGCTCACCATGGGCTCGATGGCCAGGACCAGGCCCGGCTTCAGCAGTATCCCGCGGCCGTTGACCACGTAGTTCAGCACGGCCGGCTCCTCGTGGAGGCTTCTCCCTATGCCGTGCCCGGAAAACTCCTTCACCAGGGAATAGCCCCGGCCCTCGGCGTGGGTCTGTATCGCCGCCGAGATGTCTCCCAGGTGGTTTCCGGGTATCGCTTTCTCGATCCCCAGCATCAGCGACTCACGAGTGGTCTGCAACAAACGTTCGGTCGCCGCGGAGATGCGCCCCACGGGCAGGGTCACGGCGGCGTCTCCATAGAAACCCCGATGGAAAACCCCGTAGTCGACGCTGACGATATCTCCTTCCTTCAG
>VXMN01000074.1 GCA_009841055.1 Acidobacteriota bacterium | reverse complement strand
TTTTTTTTATATTACCCCTGCCCGGATCTCGCACTGCGCTGTTGTCTCGGTGGATGGGTTAGTTGATTACGCCACTGCAGGCGCATCTTCAACTGCTGCATCTTGACGGCCGGTCCGCCATAGCCCTTTTCCGCCATGAGCTGCTCGGCATAGGTCGCCCACCCTTCCACAAAGGTTCCACTGGTGAAGATGGCTCGAATCCTGGTAGGCGCCCGGAACCGGTTGGAATGGGCAATCTGGAGATAGTGTCCCGGCGTGGACTCATGGATGGTCAACTCCTGCAGCATATGGTCATTGTACTCCCGAAAAAACGACCTAACCCGATCGGACGGCCAGTCGGCGGGGGTCGGAGAGATGGCGTAGAAGGTCTCACCACGAGTCTCCAGAGGCCCGGGAGAATCACAGTAGGCCACGGCCACCCCTCTCTGGAACTCCGGCATCACGATGATCCGGATAGGTTCGTCCGGAACCGTCACCAACTCCTGCTCCCGGGTGAAACGGGTCACCTGGTCCAGAGACTGCCGAGCCTTGTCCACGATGGTCTCATTGTCCGGATGGGAATCGGCCAGCTTGTCGAGCACCTCTCCGACCACGGATTTCGGATCCTGAGGCGGCCGCCCCTGGGGGAAGAGGCGGGGGTAGAGGTGGCGGGCGGTTGAGGCAAGGTCTTCGCCGGTGCGTTTCAGATCCTGCATGGCGGCTTCGCGGATCTCCTCCAGGGACAGATCCGATTCCAGGGTGTGCCGCAGCTTGGCCCGGTACAGCCGTTCCCCCAGCCTGAAGTCTCCCTCCGCGCTGGGAAGAAGATCCTCTTCCAACCAGCGGCCATAGTCCTCCAGGGCTTGGACCGCTTGCCGCCGGGCCCGGAAAAACGACTCCCCCAGGTCCGGAATCCGGTCCAGATAGGGTTGCAGCCCCTCGGAAATGAGGCGCAGCGTGCCCTGATTCTGCTGAATTGCGGTCTCGGTGTGGATCCTGGGGGGATTGCGCAGATTGGCCTTGGCCGCCGCCACCACCGCCGGAACAGCCTGAAGCCTTTTCCGAAGGCTGGCCATTCTTTCCGGCAGGGGCGCGAATTCGCGCGCCACCAGGGAATAGACGGCACTGCCCACGTTGTAGACCATGGGATTCCAACGGTATTCCTTCAAGTCCTCCAGTCGAAATATCATGGACTGGATATTGGATTTCAGGATCCGATAGTCCACCCGGTTGACTTCGCTGAGCCTCGCCGGATCGATGGTCTCGAGTCGCCGGAGAGATTGGCGTTGAAAGCCGAGATCCCGATCCACGCCGTCACTGGAGTAGTCGTCGAGACGGTGGTCGTAGCGGTGATCTCCCAGCAGGGTGGCCCACTCGGGCCTCATGGCCAACAGTTCCTCCACGTACGTCTCGGCGAAGGTTTCGAACCCGGCATCCTGGCTGGGCCTCCACCCGCACCCTGCCCCAAGCAGCAAGACCCAGGCCGTCCATCTCTTCATGAGTCCCTCACCCGGATCGGACAACGATTCCACCTCACAAGCCGAGAATCCTGCCCCACCCGTCCCCATCGGTCCCGGTGCATTCCCAAAACTGCCAGGGGATGGTAGCATAGCCGCAGCTTGCGCGCCTAACCCCCAGTCTTTGCCTTATTTACAAGCAAGACTGACGGGGAAATCCCCGGATCTCCTCCCGATCGATCGTCCAAGGTAGGCGGCCGGAAGCGGTTGAATCGGGGACCGGACCCGCGAGCTCCCATCCCGGTCGGCCCTGCAGGGAATGGAGAATCCAATTGCCGCCGGAACGTCGAGACAAGGAGGATTCATGGCCAGCAAAGGGGTAAAGATCTTCGGTATCATTCTGGGGGTTCTGTTGATCCTGTTCGGGATCATGGTCTTTGCACTGATTCGCTTCACCCGGCCCGCCGAGGTCAAGGTCCGCAACGACTCCGTATTGGAGCTCACCATCGCCGGTGACGTGTCGGACCTGCCACCAACCTCTCCCCTGGCGCAATTCACCGGGCAAGGCAAATTCTCCCTGCTGGAAATGGGACAGGCCTTGCGGGCCGCCGCAGAGGATGAGCGCATTGCCTCGATCTATTGCAGGATTTATCCCGTGCAGTCCAGTTGGGCAAGCGTGGAAGAGATCCGATCCTTCATGCACCGATTCAGGGAATCCGGCAAGAAAATCTACGCCTACCTGTCGCTGGACCTGGTCAGCGACAAGGACCTGTACCTCGCATCGGCTGCCGACGAGATCCACCTGAATCAGGATTCGGCCCTGATGGTCAATGGCCTGGTGGCCGAAGTCAGTTTCTACAGCAAGATGATGAACAAGCTGAAGGTCAGACCCGACGTGCTCCAGTTCAAGCAATACAAGAGTCCCGAAAGCTTCACCCGATCCGGGATGACCCCGGAATTCCGCTCCATGTACCGAAGCCTGTTGTCCGACATTCAGCAACGGCTCAAGCAGGCCCTGAGCCGGGAGCGCGGGATCGAGCCGCAACAGTTGAATCGCCTGATGCAGTACGGGATCCTGAGTGCATCCTCGGCTCTGGACGCGGGCCTGGTCACCCACCTCGGATACGAGGATGAGATTCGGAATCGGTTGAAAACCGAGTCCACCGGAGGGGAACCGGAATACCGTTCCATTTCGGCGTCGGACTACCTGAAAGCCGTCAAGCGCCGCAACAAGGGCTCCCGATCGCACAAGGTGGCGCTGCTGGGCGGCATCGGTCCGATCATGACCGGACGGAGCGACGAAACCTGGGAGAACACCATGGGAGGAGACACCATCGTCTCCAGGCTGAGGAAGATCCGGAAGGACAAGAGCGTGAAGGGTCTGCTCTTCCGGGTCAACAGCCCGGGAGGTTCCGCCGTGGGATCCGACAAGATCTGGCGCGAGATCCGACTCATGGAAGAAGCCGGGAAACCGGTGGTGGTCAGCATGGGAGGAGTGGCCGGCTCAGGGGGGTACTACATCGCCATGGGAGCCCGAAAGATCGTGGCTCAGCCTTCAACCGTCACGGGCTCCATCGGCGTGATCTTCATGAAATTCAACCTGAGCGGCCTGTTCGATCAGTGGCTGGGAATCACCGTAGACCGGGTGAAGCTGGCCGAAAACGCCGACATCCTTTCCCCCACCACCTCTCTCAACGCCAGGCAGAGAGGCGAGGTTGAGAAGTGGATGAGCCACATCTACGACACCTTTGTCGAGAAGGCGGCTGAAGGACGCCACCTCAGCGTCGAGGAGCTGGAACGTCAGGCCGGCGGCCGGGTCTTTACCGGAAACCAGGCCAGGCAGCGTCAACTGATCGATGCGGTGGGTGGACTGAACACGGCGCTGGACCTGCTCAAGCAGGAACTGGACATTCCCGCGGAAGAAGAGGTGGAACTGGTTCTCTACCCCAAGGCCAAGAGCCTGTGGGAGAGCCTGCTCGAGGGGGATTGGGCTCAAGTCTCCAGGCGCGGGCAGTCCCTGGAGGTACTGCTCAAAGAGCGGCTTTCGGAGGTCACCCGTCCGGCGCCCTGGTTGATCGTCCCCGAGCTGAGGATTCACTGACCGCCGCCCCGGTGAGCAATGCGGGCTCGCTTCAGGTTTCGGTGGAATCCGATTCCAGGATTTGCACCAGGACCTGGCTGACTCGAAGCTTCTCCACCCGTTGAACCACCATCTTGAGGTTGCCATGGACGGACTCGGCCCCTTCGGAAGGAATATTCCGCCAGTGGTTTACCAGGTATCCGCCCAGGGTGGTGACGTCGTGGTCGCCGTTGAACTGGGTTCCAAAGGCTTCCTCCAGGTCGTGCAGCGGCGTGGAGCCATCCACCAGAAACTTACCCTCGCCGAGATTGACGATTAAAGGGGCTTCCTGGTCAAACTCGTCCTGAATCTCTCCGACAAGCTCCTCCAGGACATCCTCCAGAGTAACCAGTCCCAGCGTCCCTCCGAATTCGTCGACCACCACTCCCATGTGACACTTCCTTTGCAGGAAGGTTTTCAACATCGTCTCCAGCGAAGCGAATTCCGGGAAAAACAGGATTTCCCGGCAGATCGATTCCAGGTCGACCGGATCGGTCCCGGATTGAATCTGCCAGAGCAGGTGCTTGATGTGGACCATTCCGACCACGTCGTCCAGCGTCTTGCGGCAAACCGGAAACCGGGTGTGACCAGAGGCCTTGACGATTTCGAGGTTCCGTTCCGGGGACGTCTCCAGGTAGAGGGCGTCGATCTTGTTGCGGGGAAGCATGATGTTGCGGGCCTGCAGCCTCTTCAAGCTGAAGGTCCTGCGGAGAATGCGCCGGCTCAACGAATCGTGGGAAACTCCCGGACCCGATTCCGAAAGAAGCATGCGCAGCTCTTCCTCGGAGTGCCCCACCTCATGCTCGCTGGCCGGTCGAAGTCCCACCGCCCTGAGAATGCGGTTGGCCACCCCGTTCAGCAGCCAGATGGCGGGATAGAAGGCCTTGTAGAAAAAGTTCAAGGGGATGGCTACCCAGAGCGTCGTGCCTTGAGCCCGCTGGATGGCCAGCGACTTCGGCACCAGCTCACCCACGACGATGACCAGAAAGGTGATGAAGATGAACCCGATGGCAAAGGACAGGGAATGGAGCAACGCCGGGGAGTGTACCCCCAGCCCCGAAAGCATCGGTCGGAGCATCTCCGCCACAAAAGGCTCTCCCAGCCAGCCGAGGCCCAGGTTGACCAGGGTGATGCACAGTTGAGTGGCCGACAGGTAGGCGTCCAGGTGGCGGATGACGTTTTCGGCGACCTTGGCCCGCCGATGCCCCTTCCGGGCCAGGGTCTCGATCTGGGTGGAGCGGACCTTGACGATGGCAAATTCGGCTGCAACGAAGAAGCCGTTCAGGAAGACCAGAAAAAAGATGGCCAGCAGTCTGAGTGAAACGCCGAGGAAGGTTAAATGTGGAGGGTCGTCCATCGATTCCGGAAGTCAGCATCCAACAAAAAATCTATTTTACCACTAAACTCATTTCACGGCCTCCATCACGGCTGCGAAGACACCGTCCGATTGGGTCACCAGGGGCGGCAGGCGAAGGAACCCGTCTTCGCAATGGGGCCGCAGCTCCTGACAGGCCTTCGAACTCTCGTCACAGGCAGGCCTCAACCGGAACCCCGGGTGGCTGGACAGGAAGCGTTCCACCACCTGCTCGTTTTCCTCCGGCTCCAGGGAACAGGTCGCGTAAACCAGGGTCCCTCCCGGTCTGAGCAGGTCGGCGGCGTTGTCCAGGAGCTTGAGCTGCAGTCCCGCCAGCCTGGCAAGGTCTTCCACTCGCAGGCGCCAGCGGATCTCGGGATTGCGTCGCAAGGTCCCGGTCCCGGAGCAGACCGCGTCCACCAGAATCTTGTCGAACCTCAATGACAGCGGCAACGACCGGGTCCCGTCGGCCACGACCCAGCGCAGGTTGGACCATTGCCTCCCGTGACGCTCCCTCGCGATCCGGAGGCGACCCAAATTGGAGTCCACGCCGATTACGCTCGCCTGTCCCTTACCCAGTTGAACCATGTGGGAGGCCTTGCCTCCGGTGCCGCTGCACAGATCCAGGCACACGTCCCGGGGCTTCAATTCCAGCAAACGGGCAATCAACTGGGAACCGGCGCCCTGTATGGCCAATTGTCCGCGCCGGTACAGCGATGACTTGGTCAGGTCTCCCTCGTCGACGACCCAAATCCCCTCCCCCAGGCGACAGGAGCAGACACGATAGCCCTCCGCTTCCAGGATGGACACCATCTCTTTCTGCCCCAATCGGGGCGAGTTGGAACGGAAATGCACCCTGGGAGGGTCGTTGTTGTGGTGGAGAACGAGGCCGGTGCGATGGAGACCCCAGCGGCCGCTCCAGCGGCTCACCAACCATTCCGGGTGGGAGAAACGGAGGCTGAGCCCCCGGGGGGAATCAGCCGGCAACTGTCTGCATGCCTGCTCGAAACCGGCCTGGTCGGTCTTGCGCAGCACCGCGTTGATCAGAGCGGCCGCACTACGCTGCCTGGACCGCTTCACCAGCTCCACCGCCTGGTGCACGGCCGCGCGCACGGGAACTCGGGAAAGAAACAGGATCTGGTAGGCCCCCAACCGGAGCACCATCCGGACTTCGCGGTCCAGCCGTTCCAGGGGCCGCTCCACCAACGTGGCCAGGTACCAGTCCAGGCAACTCTTCTGCCTCAGGACTCCGTAGACCAGCCCGGTGGCCAACCGGCGATCGGCAGGGTTGAACCGGCTGACCGGATCGTCGTGAAGCATGTCCACGGCGAACCCGCCCCCCTGCGCGATTTTCATCAGGATGCGGAAGGCGGCCAGTCGCGCCGGTGAAAGAGGCATACCAGGTGTCCCGGCTCAGTCTCCCAACGGGATGGAGTGCCCGGATGGCAATCGGAGGCCGTTCAGAAAGTCCGAGGCCGCCAGCGGCCTGTGGTTTTCCGGCTGAACTTGCAACAGCTCCAGCCAGCCTTCGCCACAGGCGACCAGGGCGCGCTTGGAATCCCAGCGCCACAGTGAACCCGCCACCTGCTTCCGGACGGGCGGGGTGGCCGGCCGCGCTTTCAAAATGCGCAACAGGGTGCGGCTCCGGCGGGTAAAGGCGCCCGGCCAGGGATTGAAGGCCCGAACCCGATTGAAGATCTGCCGGGAGGACCGGCTCCAGTCGATTTCACCGTCGGACTTCTTCAGCATCGGCGCATAAGAGGCCAGTTGAGGATCCTGCGGCCGGGGCCGGACCTGGCCCGCTTCCAGCCGGTCCAGCGTTTCCGCCAGCAGATCCGCCCCCAGTACCGCCAGCCGCTCCCCGAGCTGCACCGAAGTCTCCTCCTCCCCAATCTCCACCCCGCTCTGCAGGAGCAGATCCCCGGTATCCATGCCCCGGTCGATCCTCATGGTGGTGACGCCGGTGCGGGTCTCGCCACGGACAATCGCCCAGGGGATGGGTGCGGCGCCCCGGTAGCGCGGCAGCAGCGAGGCATGCACATTGACGGCGCCAAAGGGCGGTAGAGTGAAGAGCCAGGAAGGCAGGATCTTGCCGTACGCCACCACCACCAAAGCGTCGGCGGTGCTTTCGACCAGGGGCTTCCACTCCTCCTGCGCCAGACGTTCCGGCTGGTAGACCGGCAGCCCGCTATGGAGAGCCAGTTGCTTGACGGGACCGGCGGCCAGTTTGCGGCCGCGGCCGGAGGGGCGGTCGGGTTGGGTGAAGACCCCGCAGACCTGGTGCCGGCTCGAGAGGAGTTTCTGGAGCGTCGGTACCGCAAAGCCGGGGGTCCCCATGAAGAGCAGGCGCATCACCACTCCCCGGCCCGAACCTTCTTGCGTATCTTTCTCTTGATGATGTCGCGCTTGATCACGCCCAGGTGATCGATAAAGAGCACACCGTTCAAGTGGTCGATTTCGTGGGAAAGGATCCGAGCCAGCAGCTCCTCTCCCCCCACGACAGCCTGGCTGCCATCGATCCGCTTCCCCGAAACGACCAGTTTCCGGGGTCGGTGGATCCGAGCCGTGAATTCGGGAATACTCAGGCAGCCCTCTTCCTCGTACTGGTCCCCTTCGGACTCCAGGATCTCCGGATTGGCCAGGACAATCAGGGAACCCGCTTTTTCTCCACCGGTCGGATCAATCACCATGAGACGGGTCAGCACCCCGATCTGGGGGGCGGCCAGGCCGACTCCCGGGGCTGCGTACATGGTCTCCACCATGTCCTCGCTCAACCGCTCCAGGGTCTCGTCGAAGGCAGTGACCGGCTCGGCCACCCGGTGCAGGACCGGGTTTCCGTACTTGACGATGGGAAGAATCATGGGGAAGGATCCGGTGGCGAAGGGCTGCCTGCGGTGAAATTTTATCGCTGGACCCTGGGCATCGTCAACCGCTCCTTCCGCCGTCAGGCGGTCGAAAAAGCCGCCACTATTCTCCGGTTGACCGGTCTCTCGAAACGGGTGTCGGTGTCCGGAGTCGTTCGGGAATGCCGGTGCGGATCCGGTGCCCTTCAGGTTGGCCCGGCCCGGCAATCGTTTCTTTAATTTATTGATAATAAAAGAAATAAGAGATGGGTCGCGGTCTTGTCGGTTTGGATCCAATCTTGACTTGGTCTTCTCGAATCGATTACGATTTCTTGGTGAACGGCCCCTCCGACAGATCGACCACGCTGCTGCAGAGCTGGGTGCTTGAGGTTCAGGACTTCACCCTGCTGGGGGCGCGGTCGATCGCCAGATTCTTCCGCAAGCCGCTCTACCTGAGGGAAACGTTTCAGCAGATGGACATCGTGGGGGTGGGCTCACTCTCCATCTCCTGTCTCACCGCCTTCTTCACGGGAGCGGTGCTGGCTCTGCAGACTTCAAACACGCTTTCCTCCTTCGGGGCGGTCGGCTACACCGGTCAACTGGTGGCGGTCTCCCTGGTGAGGGAGCTGGGGCCGGTGCTGACGGCGGTGGTGGTTGCCGGGCGTGTCGGCTCCGGCATCGCCTCGGAGCTGGGGTCGATGCTGATCGGCGAGCAGATCAACGCCATGCGGTCTCTCGGCACCGACCCGATCAAGAAGCTGGTGACACCGCGGGTGGTGGCCTGCACGACCATGGTTCCGGTTCTGACCGTGATCGCGGACCTGGTCGGCATTATGGGTGGATTTTTCGTGGCCACGATCTTTCTGGGGATCAGTCCCTCCCTCTTCCTGACGTCCGCCTACGACCGCTTGGACTACTCCGATCTTGTGCAGGGGCTGGCCAAACCTCCCATTTTCGGTTTTCTCATCGCCATTGTGGGTTGCCACCGGGGACTGGGAACCTGGGGAGGCACGGAGGGGGTGGGGAGATCAACCACTCAAGCCGTGGTCACTTCCATGATCCTTATCTTCATCGCCAATTTCTTCATTACCCGCATCCTCCTGACCATCCTGTAATGAACAGACACCACCACCGTTCGCATGACGCTCCTGCCATAGAGCTGAAACACGTCACCAAGTACTACGACGAGACCCCGGTGTTGAAGGATATTTCCTTCTCCGTAGAGCGCGGGGAAACCAAGATCATCCTGGGAGGCAGCGGCTCGGGCAAATCCACCATTCTCAAGTTGATTATCGGCCTGGTTCAGGCAGACGAGGGAGAAATCTGGGTGGAAGGCCGCAACATCACCCGCTACGGTGAACGACCGCTGATGGAGGTCCGCAAGCGCATCGGCATGGTGTTTCAGGAGGGGGCGCTGTTCGACTCTCTCTCGGTGGCGGAGAACGTCGGTTTTCGACTCTACGAGCAGGGTGAGCTGGAAGAGGATGAGATTCTGGAAGTCGTCAGGAAGACCCTGGGATTCGTCAACCTGGAAGACGCCATTGAAAAGATGCCCTCGGAGCTTTCAGGCGGCATGCGCCGGCGAACGGCCATTGCCCGGGCCCTGGTGGGGACCCCCAACATCATGCTCTACGATGAGCCTACGGCTGGACTGGACCCCATCACGGCCCGAACCATCAACGAGCTGGTCCTCAAGTTGAGAGATCTGGAGGATGTCAGCTCCATCTTTGTCACCCATCGCTTGAACGATGCCTATACGCTTGCCAATGAACGCTTTATCCAGGAAAATGGTCGTTGGATCGTCCGCCGCGAGCTCACCGATCCCAGCCGAATCAATACGCACTTCATCATGCTGAAGGACGGAGGAATCATTTTCCAGGGAACGGAGAAAGCGCTGAGGCACAGCGGTGACCCATACATCAAGAGATTCCTTATTTGAGAGGAGGAACCATGGCTCGACAATCAATGGCTTGGAAAGAACTGAGGGTCGGTATTGTGGCCATTTTGGGCTTTGTGATCCTGGCTGCGGCCCTGGTCCTGGTCAGCGGCGGACGGGGCCTTTTCACGCCCAAATATACCGTCAAGACCCATCTCGAAAACGCCTCCGGCCTGCGCAGGGGATCCTTGATCTGGCTGGCAGGGGTTGAGGTGGGCAGCGTGGGTGAGGTTCGCGTCTCCCGCTCGGACGATCCCGGCAGAGCCGTTGAAGTCCACATGACAATCGATCGGGCCTTTCAGCAGTCCATTCGCCGGGACTCGCAAGCTACGCTGGGTTCCATCGGACTTCTGGGGGACAAGTACATCGAGATCTCGCGCGGGTCCCAGTCCGAACCGGTGGTCTCGGATGGCGGCGAGATCGACGGCTCTTCCCCGCCCGACATCAAGAGGATCATCCAGGGGACCAACGACCTGATGGCCAACGTCGGCGACCTGGTCGAGAGAGTCACCGGAATCGCCGGCAAGATCAACGTCCAGGAAGGGACCCTGGGAAAGCTGATCAACGACCCGGGCATATTCAACAACCTCAGCGGCACTTCAGAGGAGCTGCAGGATCTGGTCAAAAAAATCACAGCCGGAGAAGGGACCATTGGACAGCTCGTCTCAAATCCGAAGCTCTACGAGGAACTGCAGACGACGCTGCAAAAAAGCCAGAACGTGGTGAACAAGGTGGAATCGGGAGAGGGTACCCTGGGCAAGGTGATCGGTGATCCCGCGCTCCATGACCGGGCCGAACGCATGCTGGCCAGAGTCGAAAAGGTGGTGCAGAGAATCGAGGAAGGAGAAGGATTCCTGGGCCGCTTGTCCAAGGACGACACGCTTTACACTCAATTCAACCAAAGCCTTGGGAAGTTCTCCAATGTGGCCGAAAAAATGAGCAACGGGGACGGGACCGTTTCCAAGCTTCTGAAAGATCCCTCCCTTTACTCCAATCTCGACCTGGCATCGGCCGAGATGGTGAAGTTCATGCACGACCTTCGGGAGAATCCCAAGAAATATCTGCGCATCAAGTTGAGCCTGTTTTGAGGCAAGGGCTGACTTTCGCAATCTCGAAACCTGAAGGGAGCGGGGGGATTCTCTCAACCGCAGCCCTCTCAGCGGCCGGCGGCGGTCTGAAACGGAGAAGGCTTCATGTCGGCAGGTTTTGACTATTCAGTCCACCGGAACTATTATTGGCGGCTTCCCGAGACCGGAAAACAACTCCCATGACCATCGGCATCAAGAGGAAGCTGGAAGAGGAAATTCGTGTGATACAGCACGAGTTGACCAAGGAACTTCCCAAGGAGCTGAAGAAAGCCATTGCGCTGGGCGACCTGAGCGAAAATGCCGAGTACCAGTCGGCCAAGCAGCGGCAAGAGATCCTCAATGCCAAATTGGCCCAACTCCGCAAGAGATTGGCTGACGTGGCCATGATCAATTTCGACAGGATACCCAGGGACCGGGCCTCCTATGGATCCACGGTTGTCCTCTATGACCTCCAGAAAAATGCCGAGATCACCTACAAGCTGGTGTCGGCCGAAGAGTCGAACATTCAAAAAGGTCTGATTTCGACGACCTCCCCCATCGGGCGCGGCCTGCTGAACAAGAGGGAGGGAGACACGGCCAGGGTCCACACGCCGGGTGGCCTCAAGGAATTCGAGATCCTGAGCCTCACCACCATTCACGACCAATCAGGGGCCGCCGAATAGTCCGCCATGCTGAGCCAAACCATCGGCAGGATATGCAGATCCATCCTCAACCTCATGGTCAGGGGCATATCCCTTCTGGGGATCAGTCCCAATGTGCTCACATTTATCGGGTTTCTGATCACTCTGCTGGCCGCCTGGTTTCTGGCCCAGGGGAGGTTCTTCGATGCCGGGATCGTTATCATATTCTCCGGCATCTTCGACATGCTGGACGGGCGTCTGGCCCGCATTACCAACAAAGTGACCAAGTTCGGTGCTTTCTTCGACTCGGTCCTGGATCGCTACTCCGACATGGCCCTCTTCCTGGGCCTGCTGATTCACTACGCCCGAGCGGAACAGATGACCTACCTGGTTCTGTCCGGCATCGTCATGATCGGCGCCGTCATGACCAGCTATACCCGCGCCCGCGCCGAGTCACTGATCAAGCTCTGCAAGGTCGGATTCATGGAGCGTCCGGAGCGGCTGGTTCTGATCATCATCGGCGCTCTGTCCGGCAAGATGGCTCCGGTCCTGTGGGTCATGGCCATCATGAGCAACCTGACCGTCATCCACCGCATTGTCTACACCTGGAAACAGGCTCCCCGGGAA
>VXMN01000253.1 GCA_009841055.1 Acidobacteriota bacterium | reverse complement strand
CTTCTCGGACCAGCCGAAGTCGGTGATGTTCAGCCTCACCCACGACAGAATCGAGGCGGAGGACAACACGGCCGGCTTCGGTCCTTTGCCGATGCTTCCCGGCCAGCAACTGATCATTCCCCATGCGCTGGCCTATGCCCGTCAAACCCTGGGACTCGATGTGCCCACGGACCTGATGGCGCCCCTGATGGCCAGTGCGGTCGGGGGAGACCTGAGCGGCATCGTGATCGGAGCCCGGGTGGTGGCCCAGGCAGACATGCAGGACCCGAGCAAGGGGCAGTACGGCGTCTTCTATACGGCAGTGCCCCGGGGCCAGGGATTCACCCAAAGCGCCTGGGTGGACGGGTTGCAGCAGAACGAGGAGAACCGCAGCAACCTGGCCCTGATCAACACCGGAGAGGTCGACGACCGGGACATCGTCTTCGAGATCGACATCTACGACGGGGAGACCGCCATGCTGAGCAAGACCGTTACCATGGAGGAGGAAGACAAACTGGTCGTTCCGGCCAAGGGTTTCAGGCAGATCGACCAGGTGCTGAAGCACTCCCCGGGAACCACGCAGGGCTATATCGAGATCCGCAAGGTATCCGGAACCAGCGCCAATCCCTTCCTGGCCTACGGGGTGGTCAACGACGGCGGAACTCCGGGTGAGAGAACCGGCGACGGCGCCTATATCCCGGCGAGGGAGTAGGCACTCAAATGATCCCACCACGGGAACGGCCAGAACCGGAGCTTCCGATCCGGATCGGCCGTGGACCTTCCGCGTTGGTCCACCCCTTCGATAAGCTCTTACTATGTCGACTTATCGAAAACAGGCAACTCCCTTCTTTCCAGTGACTTGATGAAATAAGAGTGTAGCGCTGGGGACGTTGTTGAATTACTGGAATAACTTCGATCGGCTGCTCCTGAATTGCTTTTGTTCAATAGGGAGATGAGAGGAAATGAGCACATTTGGCAAAGATCTTGTCCAATCGCACACTGAAGCTCTGGCTCACGCAAAGGGAGAGGGCCCAGCCATTGTCCATGAGCCCGTGACCCCGAGCGAGGTTCGAGCGCAAGCGAACCTCACACAAGCACAGATGGCGCCATTGATGGGCATGAGTCTTTCCGGTTATCGCAAATGGGAGCAGGGAACTCGGCGGGTCAGCGGACCGGCGACGAATCTTCGGCGTGTGATCGAAAGGGAGCCGGAGACGGTCAAGCGCGCCTTGCTGTCTTTGGGCCAAGAGTGAACCCATGCATCATCATTGGAAGCCGATAGAAGATTACGAATCATCCGCAGCGCTAGCCAAGCAGGAGCTCGTCGCTTTGGCCCAGGTCTGGAAGGAGCAGCGGGAGCGGTTGGGCAATCAGGAAGCATACCGGCGGTTTGAGGATCGGTTGAAGCGCGAATGGGCCATCGAGACCGGGTTGATCGAACGCCTCTACACTCTGGACCGTGGCATCACCCAATTGCTCATCGAACATGGGATCCAGACGGCCCTGATTCCGCGTGACAGTGTCACCAATCCGGACTTGATCGTGGCCATGATCGGCGATCACCAGGCAGCCGTGGAAGGCCTTTTCGATTTCGTCAAGGGAGGACGGCCGTTGTCCGTTAGCTACGTCAAGGAGTTGCACGCCCTGATCACCCGACACCAGCAGACCGTGGAGGGCATTGACTCGCTCGGCAGGAGAACATCGACACCGCTCCTTCGCGGCACATTCAAGAAACTGCCCAACAATCCCCTGCGGTCGGACGGCACCGTCCATGAGTACTGCCCGCCCGAGCACGTTGATTCGGAAATGGAACGGTTGACCGCGTTGCATCACCAACACCAGCATGACGATGTTGCACCCGAGGTCGAGGCGGCCTGGTTGCACCACCGATTCGCGCAGATCCACCCGTTTCAGGACGGCAATGGACGGATTGCCCGCGCCTTGGCGACACTGGTGTTGGTTAAGGCCGGATGGTTCCCTCTGGTGGTTCGCAATCAGGATCGGGCGAAATACATCGGCGCACTGGAAACCGCCGATAACGGCGACCTGAAACCGCTGGTCGAATATTTCTCCCGGTTGCAGCGGGAAGAATTCGTCCGTGCGTTGAACATTGTCGAGGATGTTCAGCAGGAGCGCCGCGTTGCGGAAGCAATCATGTCGGTAAGGCGACAACTGCAAAAACGGAGGGACTCGCTTGTCGCCGAGTGGGAAGCCGCCAAGAGCATTGCCTCGACCTTGCGGCGTCAGGCTGAGGACCGCTTGAACGATGTGGCGGCTGAGCTGAGGCAACAGATGCGGGACGTGCTCGAGCATGGCCATTACTATGCCAGTGGCGCCGAAGATGGTGGTGACCGCAGCCACTACTACCGCTATCAGATCATCCAGACCGCGAAGGCGCTGGACTATTTTGCGAACCCACGTATCTATCGAGGCTGGGCGCGGCTGGTTCTGCAGAACGCCAATCGGACTGAGGTGTTGATCTCCTTCCACGGGATTGGGCAAGAATTCCAAGGTGTCCTCGCCTGTTCCGCGTCCTGGTTTCAGCGTGTCGAGACGGAAGACGGTGAGCGGGAAGTCGAAGCGGTGACCCCAGTGACGGACCAGGTCTTCCTGATCAACTACAAGGAAGCTCCCGATGCGGCCCGTTCCCGGTTCTCGGATTGGCTGGAGGACGCCATCGTACGCAGTCTGAAGCTGTGGCAGGAAACGGCTCTGTAATGCTGGCGGCTGAGATGTTCACGTACGGGGCAGCCCGGGGATGTTGCTGAATGACTGCAACAAACCGAATTGGTAGTTTTGCAAACCGATGGCCCGGGGTCCCAAGGGTAATCTCTGAAACTATGACTGGGAAGCGGGAACTCAGCCTCAGGCAGATACGCGCTTTGGTGGATTAAGTTCGAGATGGGCAAATGCTGAGGAACGTGAATGAATGTGACCAAACTTCCGATCAGATGGGACTAAGGGCGTGTTCAACCTCTCTTACAACAAGGTGAATTGCAAACAGACTTTCCGCCAAAGTGCTTCATCACAGGGCACCATCAAGAAATCCACACAGAATGACTCACCAAGCAGTTGAACGGATACGACCCCGGGTTCATGGTGTTTAGCAGCCTGCGAGCCGGTGGTTATTTCTTCGGCAGTTGCATAGATCAGGATGTCGGTATCGAAGAAATCCCTATCAATCATGATGGCGGCGAGGCCTGTCATACAGGTCCTCTCGCGACCATGTTGGGGGTCCCATATCTCGGCTCACTTTCTCGAAGGTCTCCATCAATTTGTCTGCGTCCGCTTTTCGTGCTGCGGTGTTTCTGCTGGCCAATGACGTTAGATAGTCGCTCACCATAGCCGTCAAGGTAGTATTCTTGTCGATGGCGATCTTGCGGACCTTTTTTACGATTTCCTCGTCAATGCGCATGGTGATTTTCATTTCTGTTCCCGATTCAACTACAGAATGCCATACAAATTGAGCCTGGACCATAGTGCGGGTGTGTTCTCGCTGGTCAATGGACACCGGCGAGTCTTCCTTTTCGGGCCACTTCCCAAACAGGTCGTCTCGTGGTAGAACTTGGACTGCTGTTCCAGCGATCCCAATAGAGGAGGCAAACCATGGCGTACCCTCGACTGATGAGAGTGGCGCAGCATTTTGAAGCGCCCACGGTGGATGACATTCCCGGGACGGTTCGAGACGAAGTGGCTCGGCTCAACCTGTCGTCTCAGGTAAAGGCCGGTCAGACCATCGCCATTTCGGTGGGCAGCCGCGGCATCGCCAACATCGCCCTGATCGTCAAGTCACTGGTAAATGAGCTCAAGGCGCTGGGCGGTAAGCCGTTCCTGGTGCCTGCCATGGGAAGCCACGGCGGGGGTATTGCCGAGAATCAGCGGGGCATCATCGAAAGCTACGGGGTCACGGAAGAATTCATCGGGGCGCCCATACGGGCCTCCATGGAAACCGTCGAGGTGGGTCGAACCGAGGAAGGGGTACCGGTGCTGTTCGACAAGTTTGCCTTCGAGGCCGACCATGTGGCCGTGGTCGCCCGGGTCAAGCCGCACACGGGCTTCAACGGTGAAATCGAGAGCGGCCTGCACAAGATGATGCTCATCGGGTTCGGCAAGCACAAGGGCGCGGCCCTCTATCACCAGGCCATCATTCACTTCAGTTGGGACCAGATGGTCCGGTCCATTGCCCGCACCGTCATCGAAAAGTGCGGGGTGCTTCTGGGACTGGGGATCGTGGAGAACCAGTACGACGAGACGGCCCTGATCGAGGCTGTGGCGCCCGGGGACTTCCTGGAGCGTGAAAAGGAGCTGTTGGTGCTGGCCAAGCGATGGATGCCGCGGTTGCCTTTTGAAAACATCGACCTGCTGGTGGTCGACCGGATCGGCAAGGACATCAGCGGGGCCGGCATGGACACCAATGTCATCGGCCGCAAGTACAACGACCACCGGGCGACGGACAGCGAGCGTCCCAGGATCACCCGCATCTACGTCCGGGACCTGACGGACGAAACCCACGGGAACGCTTCGGGGCTCGGCATGGCCGAGTACTGCCACCGGCGGGCCGTTGACCGGATGAACCGCGAAGCCACCTACATCAACTGCATGACGGGGAACGCGCCTTCGGGAGCATCGATCCCCATCACCTTCGACAACGACCGCAGGGCGCTGAGCTTGGCGCTGGGGACGGTGGGCCTGGTGGAGCCCGAGCAGGCTAGGGTCGTTCGCATTCACGACACGCTCGACCTGCGGGAGATTCTGGTTTCGGAGGCCTATCTTCCCGAAGTGGAATCGCGCAGCGACTTGAGCGTGGTGACTCCCCCTGTGGACCTGAAGTTCGATTCCAACGGCGATTTCCTGCCCTTCGTGTAAGGGGCTTCTCTATCTCGGCCCGGCCGCCCGCACCGCGTCGGTGACGCCGCTCTCGTAGGCCTTGAAGTTTTGCTTGAACAAACCCGCCAGCTTGACCGCAGTCTGATCGTAGGCGGCCTTGTCGGCCCAGGAACCGCGGGGCAGCATCAGCTCGCTCGGCGCCCCCGGGCATTCGGCAATCACCTCCAGGCCGAAGGTGGGGTCCGTGACGGTCCGGGCGTCCCGCAGGGCTCCGGCGTAGATCGCATCCAGCATGGCCCGCGTGTACTTCAACCTGACGCGCGAGCCGGTGCCGTAGGCCCCGCCCGACCAGCCGGTGTTCACCAACCAGACCTGGGCCCCGTGGCGGCGGATGCGCTGGCTGAGCATGCGGGCGTACTTTCCCGGGTGCCATACCAGGAAGGGTCCTCCGAAGCAGGGCGAAAAGGTGGCCTGGGGCTCGGTAACCCCGACTTCGGTGCCGGCCACCTTGGCGGTGTAGCCGCTGATGAAGTGGTACTCGGCCTGGTCGGGAGTGAGGCGGCTCAGCGGGGGCAGCACTCCGAAGGCGTCGCAGGTCAGGAAGATCACGTCGGTGGGATGGCCGGCCAGGCAGGGCACCTTGGCATTGGGGATGTAGTCGATGGGGTAGGCGCCTCGGGTGTTCTCGGTAATGGTGTCGTCGTCAAAGTCCACGTGGCGGGTGGCCTGGTCGTAGGAGACGTTCTCCAGCACGGCGCCGAAGCGAAGGGCGTCGAAGATCTGGGGCTCCGCCTCGCGGGTGAGGTGGATGGCCTTGGCGTAACAGCCCCCCTCGATGTTGAAAATGCCGTCATCGGTCCAGCAGTGCTCGTCGTCGCCCACCAGCCGCCGCTTGGGGTCGGCCGACAGGGTGGTCTTGCCGGTGCCGGAAAGGCCGAACAGGATCGAGGAGCCTTCGCCCGCCTGTTCGGCAGTGGCCGAGCAGTGCATCGACAGGACCCCTAGCTTGGGCATGGCGTAGTTCATGTAGCTGAACACGGCCTTTTTCATCTCCCCTGCATATTCGGTGCCCAGTATCACCACTTCGCGGTCCTCCAGGCTCAGGTCGACGCTGGTCTTGGAGGTCATGCCGGAAGTGTGCCGGTTGGCGGGGAAGGCGCCGGCGTTGAAGATGGTCACGTCCGGCGTACCGAAGTCTGCCAGTTCCTCGGCGTTGGGCCGGATCAACATGTTCCACATGAAAAGGGAGTGGTAGGGACGGGAGGCGATCACCCGCACCTTGATCCGGTACTTGGGGTGCCAGCCGGCAAACCCGTCGGTGCAATAGATCCGCTTGCGGGTGTTCAGATAGTCGAGGGCCCGCTCGCGGTTGATGATGAAAGGAGTCTCACCCAGCGGCACATTGACACTGCCCCACCAGACCTCGGCCTCGGAAGCCGAGTTGCGGACCACTCGCTTGTCCTTGGGCGAGCGGCCGGTCTTGGTTCCCGAATAGGCCATGAGCGCGCCGTTGGAGGAGACCTTGCTGTCGGATTCGTGGCGGATGGCTTCTTCGTAGAGCTGGGCCGGGGAAAAGTTTCGGTAAATTCTATTGACCTGAATGCCGTGGGATTCGAGGCTGAAACCGTTCATGGGCGGCGGTGAGTCCTTTCGTTTTCAACAGTAATGGCAGACGGAAATCGTCCTTGGAGATAACCTGCCGAGCAACCAGGGACGCCTCGGAAGATGATGAGTCCGGCGTTCAATCGGAATACGGCGTGGGCCGATTCCGGCTCAAGCCTTGGAAAGGGAGACAACCTCATCTTCCATCACGGGGTTGTACCGGCCGTCGCGGGCCGCGCCGGTGCACTTGGAGCGATGAAAGAATGTCGCCTGGGCCTGGTCGGCATTCTCCGTCCGCCCGTTCCAGGCCTTCAAGGTGGTCTCCTGCAAGGCCCTCCCATAGGAGAAGCTGAGCTGCCAGGGAGAGGGCCCCAAGGCGTTCATGGCCTGCAGGTTCTCGGTGGCCTGGAGCGGGGTCTGGCCGCCCGAAAGGAAGACGATGCCCGGCACCGCCGCCGGGACGCTCCGCCGGAAGCAGCGAAGGGTGGCTTCGGCAACCTCTCCGGGGCCGGCCTGCACGGGGCACTGCTTGCCCGAGATGACCATGTTGGGCTTGAGCAGGATGCCCTCCAGGTGAACTCGATGCCGGTGGAGCTCGAAGAAGACCGTGGTGAGGGTGTCGGCGGTGACCTCCTCGCAGCGCTCGATGGTGTGACTGCCGTCCATCAGCACCTCGGGTTCGACGATCGGCACCAGTCCGGCTTCCTGGCAGAGGGCGGCGTAGCGGGCCAGGCCTCGGGCATTGCCGTCGATGCAGGTGCGGCTCGGAATCCCATCGCCGATCGTGATCACCGAGCGCCACTTGGCGAACTGCGCTCCCAGGTCCCGGTACTCGGCCAGGCGATCGCGCAGGCCGTCCAGCCCCTCGGTAATCTTCTCGCCGGGAAAACCGGCCAGGTCCTTGGCTCCCTTGTCGACCTTGATGCCCGGATGCACTCCCTTCCGCGCCAGGATTGCGCTCAGGGGAACGCCGTCGGGCCCGACCTGGCGGAGGGTTTCGTCAAACAGGATCACCCCGCTGATAAAATCCTCCATTCCCGGGGTGGTAAACAACAAGCGGCGGTAAAAAAGGCGGTTGGGCTCGGTCGATTTCACATGAATGCTGTCGAATCGCTTCTTGATGGTTCCCGAGCTCTCGTCTGCAGCCAGAATTCCCTTGCCCTTCCGAACCAGGGCACGAGCGACGGACTCAAGTTTGGCCGTATCCATTTCTTACCTCCGGGGTTGTGGGGCGCACCTGAACCAATGTGAGTTAAAAGGTGTGATGTGAAGCAGTTACCGGTCCAACCCGCAAGACCTGCCGCACGGTTGTGGATTGGTGGCTAGTATAAACCAGAGTGCGTTTCGATCCAAACGAGGAAAGTCAATAGAGCAGGCCCACCAGCGCACCGGTCAGGCAGGTGGACAGGGTTCCGGCGACGATGCAACGCAGCCCCAGGCTGACCACGTCGGCCCGTCGCTCGGGGGCCATGGTGCCCAGGCCGCCGATCATGATTCCCAGACTGCCGGGGTTGGCGAATCCGCACATGGCATAGGTCATGATCACCAGGCTGCGCGGGGACAGGGCGTCGGGGGAGAGCCGGCTCAGGTTGATATAGGCCACCAGCTCGTTGATCACCATCTTGGTGCCCATCAGTTCACCGGCGGTCCAGGACTGGCTCCAGGGAATCCCCATGAGCCACACGATGGGCGCGCTGACGATTCCCAGGATGCCCTGCAGCGTCACGGGGCGGGAGTCGCCGAGGGGAAGGGCTCCCAGCACCAGGTTCACCAGGTGAATGAGGGCCACCATGACCAACAACATGGCCACGATGTTTATGAGGAGTTGAACGCCCCGGAGCGTGCCCTTGGTGATGGCGTCCATGGAACTGCTGAACGGTTCGGGCTCAACCAGCTCCCCCGAGGTTCCCGGACCGGTCTCGGGGATCATGATCTTGGAGATGATCACGGCGGCCACGGCGTTGAGAAGGGAAGCCGTCAGGATGTGCCCGATGACGTTGGGAATAATGTCGGACAGGATGCTGGCGTAGAGCACCATGACGGTGCCGGCGATGGTCGCCATCCCGCAGGTCATGACCGTGAACAACTCGCTGCGGGTCATCCTGGCCAGGTAGGGCCGGATGAAGAGCGGAGCCTCCACCATTCCCAGAAAGATGTTGGCCGAGACACCCAGGCCCTCGGCGCCGCCCAGACGCAGCGTCTTTTCCAGCACCCGCGAGAACCCCTTCACCACCAGGGGCAGTACTTTCCAGTAGAAGAGCAGCGAAGAAAGGGCGCTCATCAGAAGCAGCAGGGGGAGCGCCCGAAAGGTAAGCACGTAGGTGTAGGAGGGCTCCTTCTCCTCGAAAGGCGGGGGCCCGCCTCCCAGGTACCCGAAAACAAAAGCGGTTCCCGCCTGGACCGATTCTTCCAGGGCCAGGATCACCCGGTTGAACCCCAGAAAGATCTCGCCCGAGCCGGGGACCTTCAGAAGCAGGATTCCAAGGGCCAATTGCAAGGCCAGACCCAAGCCCACCAGGCGTAGCGACACCTGGCGCCGATGCTCGCTCATGGCCCAGGCCAGTCCCAGGAAGACAGCCAGACCGATGGCGCTTTGAACCAGCATTGCCGCTCCTTTGAAAGCAGGAATTCTATGGCTCGCCGGCTTGGCGGGTCAAGCGGGAGCCAGGGCGGACCGGTTCCGGCAAAAACAGTCCTGTCGCCCTTCTCGATTTCGTGATAAAGAAAGGGTGTTGGTCAAGGCGCCAAAGGGAGGGTACGGAACCCGATTGACCCCGTTGGCGCCGCTGCGTGAGGACAGGCCGGAGCGCAATCAGCCCAGGCTGTTCCTGCACAACCTCAATATCTGGACGATAAGTTACTGATAATTAAAGGACTTTGGTAGTGACGCCAGAGACCTGGTAAGCCGTGCGGGTTAGACCCGTTCCGCAAAAAGGAGGACAGAGACCGATGAAAACTTCGACCTGCCGAGTTGCCCGCTCATTCAAGGACCGCCGCAACTGGCTCAAAGCCGCCGGACTGGGAATTGTGGGCGCAGTCCTGGGCCGACCCCTTGCGGCTGCCGGAAAGCACCCCAAGAAGTCGGTTCAGCTCCATATCTATATTGAAACCAAGCCGGGGAAGGGTAAGAAGCTGGAGAAACTCTACCGGGACGCCTATGTCCCCGCCATCAAGGTGCAGAAGGGCTTCCTCGCGACCCGCCTCCTGCGCCACTACGAGTCCTCGACCATGTACGAGATCGACATCTCGTTCGAAACGGAAGCCCAACGGGCCACCTGGGCGGTTTCCAAGGAGCACGAGGAGGCCTGGCCCAAGATCGAGGCGGTCGGCGCCAAGATCACCTGGCAGGGCTTCGACGTGCTGGCCTGAGCCGCCCTTAAGGTTGCTGGCAGCTTTGTTTGGTATAGTTCCGGGCGGCGACCTGAAGCGGGGGCATCGGCGAGGATCCGCTTTCCAAATCTGTGCCCCGGTTCAGCCTGTGGACGCTGCCCGGCAGCGCCGTGAGGCCAGGTTTAAATTCTCACCCGGTTGTGCTTGAATACCGCCATGGCTCACATCAAGCAGACCCCTGAACAACACGAAGTGGTGGTGATCGGGTCGGGCGCGGGCGGTGGAACCGTCGCCCACGTCCTGACCCGAATGGGGATTCGGGTCACCTTGCTGGAGGCCGGCCCCATGCTGAACCCGCTGGCCGACTTCAAGGAGCACCTCTGGCCCCATGACGTGGATCACCGCGGCGCCGAGGAGGGCGGCGGCGTCTACTTCGGCCGCGGAGAGGCCTTCGGGCATTTCAACGCCAGCGTCGTCAAGGGTGGATGGACCCTGGAGGGAGAACCTTACACCGTCGCCAAGGGCAGCGACTTCCTCTGGTTCCGGTCCCGCGTCGTGGGAGGGCGGACCAACCACTACGGCCGTATCTCGCTGCGCTTCTCCGACTACGACTTCAACCCTCACGACCGCGACGGCCTGGGGACCAACTGGCCCATCTCCTACGAAGACCTCGCTCCCTATTACGACAAGGCCGAGGCCTTCATCGGAGTGACCGGCACCCGGGAAGGGATCCGCAGCGCCCCCGACGGCGTTTTTCAAACGCCTCCTCCGCCCAAGGCTCATGAACTGGTCATCCAAAAGGCCAGCCACAATCTGGGGATACCCTGCATCGCCATGCGAAGGGCCGTGATCACCCGGCCTCTCAACGGGCGGCCCGCCTGCCACTACTGCGGACAGTGCGGCCGCGGCTGCCTGACCGCCTCCAACTACTCTTCCAGCCAGGTGCAGATCTTTCCCGCCCTGGAGACGGGCAAGCTCAAGATCATCCACTCGGCCATGGCGCGGGAGATTCTGACCGACGCCCGCGGCAGGGCCAGCGGGGTGGTCTACATCGACAAGGAGAGCCGCACCGAAAAGCGGATCGCCTGCCGGTTGGTTGTGGTGGCGGCCAGCGCCTGCGAGTCCGCCCGCCTGCTCCTGAATTCCCGCTCCAACCACTTTCCCGACGGCCTGGCCAACGGCTCGGGCACGGTGGGCCGCTTTCTGATGGATACGGTGGGGCTGGGCATGGCGGGCTACGTCCCCAGCCTGGAGAACCTTCCCCGGTACAACACCGACGGGATGAGCGGGGCCCACCTCTACATGCCCTGGTGGCATTGGGAGGACCAGGCTCGATTGGGGTTCCCCCGCGGATATCACATCGAAATCGGCGGCGGCTACAACATGCCCAAGGTGGGGACCTTTCACGGCGCAGCCCGGCGGCACGGATACGGCAGGAATCTGAAAGAGCAGGTGCGGAAAGAGTACGGGGCCTTCGTCCGGTTCGCGGGCCGGGGCGAGATGATTCCCAACAACCTGAGCTACTGCGAGATCGATCCCGAGGTGGTCGATCGGTGGGGCATCCCGGTGTTGCGCTTTCACTTCAAGTGGTCCGACTATGAATGGAAGCAGGCCCGGCACATGGAGAAGACCTTTGCAGCCCTGATCGAAAGCATGGGCGGCAAGGTGATCGGGCTGACCAGCCATTTCGATCGCCACGGGATCTCGGTTCCCGGCACCATCATCCACGAGGTGGGAACGGTCCGGATGGGGTCCAATCCCCGGAACTCCGTGCTGAACGGGTTCTGTCAGTCCCATGAGGTCAGGAACCTGCTGGTCTGCGACGGCGGGTCCTTCGTGAGCAACCCCGACAAGAACCCCACCCTCACCATCAACGCCCTGGCCTGGAGAGCCTCCGACTATCTGGCCGAGGAAATGAGGAAGGGAAATGTCTAGTGACCCCCTGAAAGCGGAGATCCGGCGTCCCCTGACCCGGCGCCAGGTGCTGGCGAGGATCGCCCTGGCCCTGACGGCCGGCGGGGCGGCTCCCTTCGAGTTCGCCTGGGGGGAGCACGTGCATCGAGCGGCTGGCGAAGAGAAGGATAAGACCGGCGCCTACCGGCCCAAGTTGTTCAAGCCCCACGAATACCGGACCATTCAGAGACTGGCCGAACTGATCATTCCGGCCGACGAGCATTCGGGAAGCGCCGTGGACGCGGGCGCTCCCGAGTTCATCGACCTGCTCTGCAGCCAGAATCCGGAGCTGGCCGACATCTACACCGGGGGACTGCTCGGGCAGTGTGTCT
>VXMN01000194.1 GCA_009841055.1 Acidobacteriota bacterium | reverse complement strand
AAAGGACGTCCATCGGTATTCGTGTCTATTCGTGTTCATTCGTGGTTCGTCTTTACAAGAGATCGGCAGTTTCACCCTCGAATGATCCGCACTGCGGGGCGGGGGGCCGCTATCCACTAACCACTGACCATTAACCACTAGCCACTAACCACTGCACTGACCACCGCCTCTCTCACCGGTATTTCCCCGTCAGCTGATTCCAGCGAATCAGGAGCAGGCCGAGGATCATCTTGACGCCGTCCCGCAGCAGGCGGACCTTGGTTCCTTCGGCATGGCTCCATCGTACCGGAATCTCTTCAAGCCGGAGTCCGCGAGTCCTGGCCAGGAAAAGGATCTCCGGATCGAAACCGAAGCCGGCGATGCGTTGGCGGGCCAGCACCGGAAGCATGGGTTCCCGCCGGAACGCCTTGAAACCGCACTGGGTATCCCGGAAGGGAAGGCCGGTCAGGAGTTGCACCAGCCCGTTGAAGAGGCGTCCGGCGTACTCCCGGAAGGCCGACTGGTGAACTCCGATGAGGGAACGGTCCAGAGCCCTGGAACCGAGAGTGAGGTCCCGATGCCCGCCGAGAATGGGGTCGACCAGCTTGGGCAATTCGTCGATGGGTGCGGACAGGTCGGCGTCGGTGATCAACACCACCTGTCCCCTGGCTTCCAGGGCGCCGTTCCTGACGCTGAACCCCTTGCCCAGGTTCCGAGGGTTGTCCACCAGGCGCAGGTCGGACCATTGGCTGGCGCAGGCGGCCACCAGGGGGCCTGTCCGGTCCCGGGACCCGTCGTTGACCACCAGGACTTCCGCCCGTAGCGACCGGCAGCGGAGGTAATTGCGCACCGTCTCCAGGGTCTGCTCGATGCGTTCCGCTTCGTTGTAGGCGGGAATGACAATGGAAAGGGAGAGGGGCTCCATGCGTTCCACTATGATACACGCCTCCCGGAAGAGTTATCCACGAAGGACCTCCAAGGACGACGAAGGACCACCAAGGGGTTGGAGAAGGCATACGAGGGATCCGCTGCATCCTGTGCATCGATGTGAATAAAAAATGGACAGAGAAGACGCATAGGCCGGAGTCCGCTACGGCGCAAGCATTCATGGGCTCGATCCCGCACCTGACGGATTCCCGGTGTTTTGACAACCCGCGAACCCCTCCCCTATACTGATTCGTTCGGCTCATCCCGCCAGCGTTTACCGTAGGCCCCCGAATGAGTTCACCCATTCAACCTCTCCGCTCCATGGACCGGGAAGTTCTTCAAGTTCGAGGCGCCAATGTACACAATCTCAGAAACGTCGACTGCCGGATTCCTCATGAGAGCCTGACCGTGATAACGGGAGTGAGCGGATCGGGGAAGTCCAGCCTGGCCTTCGACACCATTTATGCCGAGGGGCAGCGCCGCTACGTCGAATCGCTCTCGGCCTACGCCCGCCAGTTCCTGGAACGCATCCAGAAACCCGACGTGGAGGAGGTGGCGGGCATCTCGCCGGCGATCGCCATCAAGCAGAAGAACAGCCTGCGCAATCCCCGCTCCACGGTGGGAACGGTGACCGAAATCTATGACTACCTGCGCCTGCTCTACGCCCGAATCGGCCGTACCTTCTGCTGGCAGTGCGGAACCGAGGTCAAGAAGGACGTGCTGGACCAGGTGGTCAGCCGGCTGATGGCTCTTCCCGCGGGAACGCGTCTCCACATCCTGTTTCCCTTTGCTCACTATCGTCGTCATCAGGAGCTGAAAAAGGACGGTGCGGCCTCGAAGCCGCGATCCGGGGGGCGGGAGCCGGAACTCCTCAAGACCGTGCTGCGGGACCTGCGCCGACATGGCTTCAACCGCCTCTACCGGGAGGGACGCATCTACGAGTTGTCTGACCCGGAGTCATTGCTGGCCCTGGACTTTTCCGCCCCGCTGGAGGTTCTGGTGGATCGGGTCATTATCGGGCCCGGGCTGCGCCAGCGCCTGGCCGACTCGTTGGAGATCTGCTACCGGGAAGGCTCGGGCCACGCCCTGGTCGAAGTGGTGGGCCGGCCGGATACGGCTCCGGACTCGGAGGCTGTCGATTCCGGTGGCAACGGAGCGGGAGTGGGCGCCCGCTTCTCCTTCAACGAGGGTTTTGTCTGCCGCCGCTGTCACATCCCTTACGAGCAACCCGAGCCCCGCCTGTTTTCCTTCAACAATCCCTTTGGAGCCTGTCCCCGCTGCCAGGGGTTCGGCAACACCATGGATATCGATTTGAAACGGGTGATTCCCAATCAGGACAAGAGTCTGCGGGAGGGAGCCGTCGAGCCCTGGACCAAGCCCCGCTATCGGAGGCTGCGGGCAGAGTTCAAGCGCTTTGCCCAGCGACACGACATCCCCTGGGAAGTCCCCTACCGCGACCTGCTCCCGTGGCAGAAGGACCTGATCAATGCCGGGGACGAGAGTTTTCGAGGCATCAGGCGGTTCTTCGACTATCTGGAAACCAAGAAGTACAAGCTCTATGTTCGCGTCTTCCTGAGCCGCTATCGCGGATACACCCGTTGCCTGAGCTGTACCGGATCCCGGCTGCGCATCGAGGCCCGGGCCGTCAAGATCGCGGGGAAGGAAATCGGCGAGGTCACGGCCATGACCGTCGGCGAGGCCCGGGAATTCTTCCGAAATCTGAAGCTGACCGCCTATGAATCCAGCGTAGCCCATCGGATCCTGGAAGAGCTGCGCATGCGCCTGGGATTCCTCTACCGGGTGGGTCTGGAATACCTGACGCTGGACCGGCTGGCGGCCACCCTGTCCGGGGGCGAAGCCCAGAGGATTCAGTTGGCCACCTCCCTGGGCTCCTCCCTGGTGGGAGCGCTTTACGTCCTGGACGAACCCTCGATCGGCCTGCATCCCCGCGACAACGCACGGCTGATCGAGATCCTCAAGAGCCTGAGGGATATGGGCAATACCATCCTGGTGGTGGAGCACGAGCCGGCCATGATCCAATCCGCGGACCGCATTATCGACATGGGGCCCGGCGCGGGGGAACAGGGGGGACGGGTCGTATTCTCCGGGGACTTCCCCGACTTGATCCATTGCCGCGGTTCGCTCACGGGAAAGTACCTGAGCAGGGAACTGGAGATCCCCGTGCCTGCTTCCCGGTCGTCTCCCGACAGTCGCTGGTTGAAGCTCTACGGGGCCGAGGAAAACAATCTCAAGCGGCTGGACGTTGAGATTCCACTGGGAATTGTCACCTGCATCACCGGAGTATCCGGCTCCGGCAAGTCGACATTGGTGCACCAGGTGCTCTACGCGGCGCTGAAGGCCCGCAAGGGGGAAGCTCCGGACCGCGGCAACTACCGGAGCATGGAGGGCGAGCACTGGATCTCGGACGTCCGGCTGGTGGACCAGTCACCCATCGGTCGCACTCCCCGTTCCAATCCGGTCACCTACATCAAGGCCTTCGATGCCGTTCGAGAGCTGTTTGCCTCGACGCGGGAGGCTCGGGAGCGGCGCCTGAGCGCCGGTGACTTCTCCTTCAACCTGGCGGGGGGGCGCTGCGATCACTGCCAGGGGGATGGCACCGTCACCGTGGAGATGCAGTTCCTGGCCGACGTGGAGCTGGTGTGCGAGGAGTGCAAGGGGACTCGCTTCAAATCGAGCTTGCTGGAGGTGCGCTACAAGGGCAAGAATATCCACGAAGTGCTGCAGATGACGGTGCGGGAGGCCATGAGCTTCTTCTCCGCCGTCCCCCGGCTGACCAGGAAGCTGAGGGTGCTGGAGGACGTGGGGCTGGGCTATCTCCGGCTGGGACAATCCGCCACCACGCTCTCGGGGGGGGAAGCCCAAAGGATCAAGCTGGCCTTTCACCTTTCCCGTCAAGTGGGCAAGCACACGCTCTACCTGTTCGACGAGCCCACCACCGGTCTGCACTTCGACGACGTCCACAAGTTGCTGCGGGCCTTTCGCCGCCTGGTGCGGGCCGGGGCTACCATCCTGGTCATCGAGCACAACCTGGATGTGATCAAGACGGCCGACTGGGTCATCGACCTGGGACCGGAGGGAGGCGATCGGGGAGGCACCGTGGGGGCGGCCGGGCCGCCCGAGCGGGTGGCCGCCGCCAAGGGGAGCCATACGGGCCGGTTCCTGAAGGAAGTGCTTGCCGGCAACGGCCAAAGGGTGAACTGAATGGCGACATGCGTCCAGGTACGGAGACGGCGGTCCCTCCTGCCGGCTCCTCGGGCCCTGCTGCTCTGCCTCTGGGCGATCCCGGGGACCTGGGCTTTTCCGGCCGACTCCGGCGCCGGCGGTCCGGCCTCGGATCCCCCGGTCTCCGGAGCCGCTGCGGCGGAGGCAATCGAGCCGGAAGAAGCCGAGCTGGACTATCTCGGCCTGGCCGAGGGCCACCGCCAGGCCGAGGAGTACCTGCAAGCCATCTCGGCCTACCAGCTGGCCCTGATCGAGGATCCTCACAATTCCATGGCCTGGTTTGGCCTGGGACTGTCCCAGTACGAAGCCGGCCAGGTCCAGGAGGCCATCGGCTCCTACAAGGAAGCTCTGAAGAACGACCCCGAACTGTGGGAGGCGGAGATGAACCTGGGGGTGATCTGGTTCAACCGCAAGAATCCGGGTCAGGCCCTGGTCCATTTCGAGCGAGCCCAGGCCTTGAGCCCGGAAAGCTGGCGGCCCTTCTTCCTGGCGGGAGAGGTCCACCGCTTGCGGGACGACCTGGCGGAAGCCGAAACCAGCTACAAGCGGGCCCTGGATCTGACCCCGGCAGGGGACGAGCGAGCCCTCATCCGCGCGGCGCTGGTCTCCGTCTATCTCGGGAAAAAGGACTATGCCGGAGCCGCCAGGCAGGTCATGGCCTCCCGTCCCCATGCGACGGACCTGGAAGCGAGCGACCGCCAGTTGGCGGCCCTGTACCTGGAGATGGGTCAGGAGGGGAAGGCCCTGCCGTATCTGGAGCGGCTGGCGGCCGCTCCCTCGGCGGGACCGGAATTGCACGAGACCATCGGCTGGATGCGGGTGGATCGGGAGGACTACGACCGGGGCATCCGGTCGCTTGAAATCGCACTGGAGCGGCAACCCGACCCTGAGCGCAGGGAGAAGCTCTCCCTGCAGATTGTCAAGCTCCATATTCGCCTGGAGCAGTTCGACGAGGCCGCCGCCCTGTTGGAGAAGGGACTGCCCGGCTCCGTCAATCCGGAACGCTATTTTCTGCTGGGATCCCTGCATCTGCAAGCCGGCCGGCTGGAACCTGCAGGAAAGAGGCTGGCTCAGGCCCTGCATCTGGATGCCGATTGCGCCCAGTGCTACAACAAGCTCGCCGCCATTTTCCTGAAGCAGGAGGACTTCGGCCGGGCCATACCGTTGCTGGACCGCTATCGGGAACTGCAGCCGGAGGAGGCCATGACCTACTTTTACCTGGGAGTTGCCTACGACAGGCTGGGGCACTATCGTAAGGCCATCCCACCCTATGAGAAGTTTCTTGAGTTGGACCAGGGGCGGCACGACCGGGAGAGTTTTCAGGTTCGTCAGAGGTTGAAGGGCCTGAAGAAGAGGGCAGGGAGAAGGTGACTTGAAAGCGATGGCCACCATCTGCGGCGCGCCCCGCCCTACGGGGCGCGGCCGAGGAGTACGCAAGCCGAGGCTGCCGTGCTGCAGCTGGTTCCGGTCTCTTTGGGTTTGTCTGGTGATCTCGTCCCTGGCAATCCCCGTACTCGCCTGGGACACCAAGCTGGAGCGCAAGTACCAGGGACAACAGGCCAAACTGAGGCGACAGGGAAACAGCGTCAAGAAGGTGAAGATCCTGATCAGGATGTCGGCCATGGACCTGGAATTCGTAAGCCGCAGGGTGCGGAGGGGGCTTTATTCCGAAGCCGATCGCATCCTGGAGCGGTACGCCGGCACCGTCGGCCGGGCCGAGCAGGTTCTGAAGGACTCGAAAAGGGACCCGCAGCGCAAGCCCGGCGGTTTCAAGCACCTGGAAATTTCCCTGCGAAAGCAGTTGCGGCAACTGGCCGACCTGAGGGACCGCTACCCCTTTGACCGGCAACTGGTGATCGACGGCACTATCGCTTGCGCCGAAGCCGTCAAGCAGCGCATGATTGCGGCGCTGTTCGGACCCGACAACACCGGCCGTTCCAAAGGCGGGTCTGCCGGGTCCGGCCAGACAGGGACAGACCAGGATCCTTCCCCGTGCCGGATTGAGTGAGACCATGAGAACAGGATTCCAACGCGGGTGTGCCGGCCTTTTCCGGCGACATTGGACCCGCCGGCCAGGCTGGGCAGCCCCGGTGGCGGTTTCGGTCTTGCTGCTGCCGGTGGCCGGCGGGCTCCATGCCCGCGCCGTCGACTACCTCAGCGCCGAGGAGATCGAAAAGGTTCGAGATTCTCAGAAGCCCCACCAGCGGATGTCGGTTCTGAACGACATTTTCAAGCGCCGCATGGAGGGCGCCATGGCCAGTTGGAAGGCTCCCGAAGCCGGCGCTGGCGGTTCACGAGCCCAGTCCCGGCGCCAGGGGAAGGAGTCGGCCAAGCCTACCCGTACTCTCTCGTTCAGGGGATGGATGAAAGAAGTGGCGATGTGCCTGGAGGACATCGAGACCAATCTGGACAGCTATCCCCTGGATCGTCCTCTCAGTGTTTGGGATCTGGAAACGGGACGGCCCGTACGCATGAACCACAAGAAGTTCCGCAAGGCATTGAAGAAGCTGCGGAAATCCCTGACCGAGTTCGACCGCTGGCTGAACCCCGTGTTGGATCGCATGGAAGGTCTCGAAAGTCGATTGGCCGAGGAGGTTGCCGACATTCTGTCGGATCTGGACGAGGCTTTGGAAGAGACCATCGAGCTGGCGGGCGGAGTGATCGACGAAGAGGGGCCGGCAAAGCGCCGGGCCAGGCCGTGAGGGACGATGAATACTCAGCCTGAGCCGAACAGGGGGCGCGGGGGCTCGACTCTGGCGGAGATCGGCCGAATCTTCGCCGATGCCTACCGCAGGCTTGAGAATGAACGGCCTTGTCCCCCGATCCGGGTCGAGTACTACCGCTTCGTGGGAATCAACCACACCGTTCGGCTCCGGGAGGGCCGGCTTCTGGTTCGGCTCAGCGATCTCTTCAGGCGGGCGCCTACGCCGGTCATGGAGGCGTTGGCCTCCATTTTGCTGGCCAAGCTGTACCGGCGCGAGGTGCCAACGGCGGCTCGGGCGGCCTACAGGGAGTACAGCAACTCGCCCGAGATGCGGCGCAAGGCCCAGGCATCCCGGCGAAGGCGCGGACGCAAGCTGCTGGCGGGCCCGGAGGGCAGCCGCTACCATCTGACGGTCCTGTTCGACGATCTCAACCGCGAGTACTTCAAGGGACGTCTGCCTCCGGTCCGCTTGGGGTGGAGCCTGAGGAAGAGTCGCAGAATCCTGGGACACTTCGATCCGTCCCACCGCAGCATCACGCTCAGCCGGTGGCTGGACCATCCCAGGGTTCCGGAGGTCGTGGTGCGCTATGTTCTCTTTCACGAGATGCTGCACGCCAAGCTTCTGGCCGGTTCCTTTTTCGATGTCAGGAACCCCCACTCCCGGCAGTTTCGTGAGGAAGAGCAGACCTTTCGGGGGCATGAAGAAGCCAGGAACTGGATCCGAAACTGTTCATGAGCGGGAATTGTGAACACGGATCAGTGCAATCTGCTCCAAACGCGGATTTCCTTGCAGTTGCGTAAATTCAATGGGAGTTTTTCACAGCTTTTTCCACAGAATCTGTTGAAAACCGACCCGGCCGGCACACGGCGCCGGCTGTCTTGCGGCGGCATGAGCCAGGGAGCTCCGGCGTGAGGAGACTGACACCCGAACAGCAGCGATTTTTCCGGGAGGAGGGCTACCTGGGGTTCGGCCCCTTTCTGGACGAGAGCCGGGTCCGGCAGATCGGCGAGGCCATCGACGCCATTGCCGGCGGCGAGATACCCTATCCTCCGGAGTTGATTCGCTGGGAACCGGTATCGCAGGGCGCGGACCCGGGCCGGAGCGCCGAGCGGAAGAAGTTCGTCTATCAGATCCGCTACCCTCACCGCCACATTCCCCTCTTCATGGAGCATGCCGCCGACCCGGCGGTGCTGGACGTGGTGGAGGACCTGTTGGGGCCGGACCTGGTGATCTACAACACCCAGGCGCTGCTCAAGCCGGCTTTCCACGGAACCTCCCAGCCCTGGCATCAGGACGCGGCCTACTGGCCGATTCGCCCCATGAACATGGTGAGCTGCTGGATCGCCATCGACGAAGCCACCCCGGAGAACGGCTGTATGCGCTTTATTCCGGGGAGTCACAAGCGGGGCCTGGCCGAGCACCGGAGCGGCCGTCCCTTGTCGGCGGCCAGCGGAGGGACGGCGGCCGCGGTCCAGGAAATCCAGGTGGACGAGTCCCAGGCCGCGGCAGTGCCGGCCAGGCCGGGGCACGGTTCCCTGCACCATTGCCTGACCCATCACGGGACGCCGCCCAACCGCACCCCCCATCGCAGGCGGGCCATCATTTGCCACTATATGCCGCTGGATTTTCGCTATACCGGTCCGGAGGATGATCGGCCGCCGTTCCACGTGGTCCGGGGCAGGCGCTGCGGCGAGATTGTCTGACGCTTCCGGTATTGGAGGAACACTTGAACGCAAACGGGAAAGACATCGGCGGCGTGGTCCCCATTATTCCGGTTCCCTTCGATGCCGGAGAGTCGGTGGATGAAGGAGCCTTGCGACGGCTGGTCGACTTCGCGGTCGCCTGCAAGGTGGATGCCGTTTGCCTGCCCGCTTACGGAAGCGAGTTCTACAAGCTCTCCGAGGAGGAGCGGACCCGGGTGGTGGCGGTGGCGGTCGAGCAGGCGGCGGGTCGCCTGAAGGTGGTTGCCCAGTGCAATCACGGATCCTCCAGGGTGGCCTCCTCGCTGGCCGGATCCAATCTGGAGGCCGGGGCGGACCTGGTTTCCATTGCCATTCCCCGGCAGTTTCCGGTCCCCGACGAGGATCTGCTGAGGTTTCTGGCGGCATTCCTCGACAGCTTCACGGCCCCCTGTCTGCTTCAGGACTTCAACCCGGGAGGGCCCACCCTGAGCGCCGCCTTCCTGGCCCGGCTGCGGGCGGAGTGCCCCAATCTGGCCTACCTGAAGCTGGAGGAGCCGCTCAGCGCTTCCAAGGTCGCCGCAATGGTCGAGGCCACCGGAGGCGAGGTGGGCATCCTCACCGGCTGGGGCGGGCTGTACATGATGGAGTTGATCCCCGCGGGCATCTGCGGTCTGATGCCGGGGTTGGGCCTGGCCGATCTTCTGAACCGGATTTTTTGGCTGGCCAAGGAAGGCGACACCGATCAGGCGTTTCACTTCTTCGAGAGAATCGTCCCCCTGCTGTTCCTGTCGCTGCAACACCTGGAGCTCTACCACTACTGCGAAAAACGTCTGCTCCAGGCCAGGGGCCGGTTGGAGGAGACGCACTGTCGACAGGCCGCCTACCAGCCGGACATCTATACCCGGGAGCACCTGGAGCGCCTCCTGCAGCGTGCCCTGCGGACGTTGGAGGACGCCGGGCTGGGGAAGGATGAAGTTTGAAGGATGAAGTTTGAAGGGTGAAGTTTGAAGGAGGAAGGGTGGAGGGTGAGGGGTGGTCAGCCGAGGATTTCGGGAGCAGGCCCACCCGGGAACGCGGGCGTCCCGCCCGCATGCACTGCCGTTGCGTTCCGTTCAGTTTCCCTGCGTTGGGGCACCCGGCCACCCTGCCGGCGGGAACGGCGTGGACCGGACCTATTTGAAGGACTGCACAGAAACCGACAACTTGCTTTGCGTGTCGATCAAGTAACTCTCCACTCTTCACTCTCCACTAACCACTAAAAAGGAGATCATTGGTGAGGAAAAACAAGCTCAAGCAACAGCTCAAGTCCGGTCAGCCCACGCTGGCCACCCATCTGCACAGCATCTGGCCCTCGGTGGTGGAGGTGGTGGGTCATACGGGCGTCTTCGACTACGTGGAGTTCGTAGCCGAATATGCTCCCTTCGATCTGAACTCGCTGGACAATTTCTGCCGGGCCGTCGAGCTCCATGACATGTCGGCCATGATCAAGGTGGACCAGGAACCGCGCGGTTTTCTGGCACAGCGCGGCATCGGGTCCGGCTTTCAGGCAGTCCTGTTCTCGGACTGTCGAACCGTGGAGGATGTGCGGGAGTGCATTCGGGCCGTCAAGCCGGAGACCCCGGAGGCCGGCGGCCATCACGGGGTGGCCACGCGCCGCATCACCTACATGAAGTACGGAGGGTCAGCGGAGTACGCTCGGGCCCTGGATGAAACGGTGGTGGCGCTGATGATCGAAAAGAATACGGCGGTGGAGCAACTGGACGAGATCCTGGCCCTGGGTGGCATCGACATGATTCAATGGGGTCCGGCCGACTACTCGCTCAGCATCGGGCGGCCCGGGGAGTGGCGCCAGCCCGACATCAAGGCGGTGGAGCGCCGGGTCATCGAAGCCGGTCTGAAGGCCGGTATTCCTCCGCGGGCGGAAATCGAAAGCGTCGACCAGGCCAAGTACTACCTGGATCTGGGGGTGCGCCACTTCGCCCTGGGAACCGACGTCATGGTTCTCTTCCACTGGCTGAAGGGGAACGGGGAAAATCTGAGAAAGGCGTTGGAGGGAGCCTGATCGGCGGGTCGATCGGGGATGCCGGCGGACTGTCCCACCCGGATTCAGTGCTGCAGGACGCCGGCCACGTAGCTCAACAGGTCTCCCTGGCTCCTGGACACTTCCTTGAGCCGACCGTAGTCTCCCCCGAGCTGGCAGAGCTGGACGGCGCTGGGGCAGGTGAGCTGGGCCGGGTCGACGCCGGCGAGGTGCCGGAGAGACACCTCCACGGCTTCGGGATAGCGCCGGATTCTGGCCAGCAGGCCGACCAGGACCTGGGCCGCGTTGAAGTCCCCGTCCTCTCCCCCTTCCCGGGGCAGCTTCCCCCGGAAGTGGGCCACGGTCCGGTCCACCTCCCGCCCCAGCAGGGCCCGCAGATAGAAGGCGTAATCCAGGTAGCCGTCGAAGGGCGGGGTCCCGCGGTACTGGAATTCGGACGACAGGTGGGTGCCGTATTCGGCCAGTTCCAACGCCAACTCCAGCATCTTCGGGTCTTCCTGGTCGAGGCTCATCTGGACCACCGATAGCAGGTGAGAGCTGTCCACGTAATAGCTGAACTTCCCGAACAGCCAGTCCCGACCCTGGATCAGGTCGGTGACGGAGGAGGTGTCGGGGGTTTTCCCCTCTTTATCGGCAATGGTGCGTTTCAGGTTGTCCAGCACTTCTCCGTGGAGGGTACGGATCAGCAGGGCCACCGACTCGGCGCGCCCCTCCTCCGCCGGATATTGCTGGATGCCGGTGATGGCCCGGCAGGTTCCATAGCTCTGCAGCAGCAGCTCGAAACCCTTGCGGGGGTTGACCCGTTCATAAAGGGCGATCTCGATGATGGCGGCCATCTCCTCGCTGGGCTCCAGTGCTTCGATGGCGGCAGCCACGGGGCCGGTTTCGCCGATGGCCCGGAAGTAGGGCCAGGCCTGCTCGATGGCTCCGTCGTCCAGGAAGAGTTGCCCCACTTCGCGGGCGGCTGCGATCTGGGCCTGGTGGTAGTGGCTTGCCTTTTCCTTCGGAAGCTCGGGCTTGGAATCGAGCTCGATGAGTCCCAGGCCCAACTCGTGGCGCTTCTTCATCAGGCGGGCGTTGAAGATCAGCGGATAGTTCTTTTCCTGGCGGAATCGTTCGATCAGCAGCTCGAACCCGGCCTCCGAGCCGGTGGACTTCAGCGCGTCTTCAACAGCGTCAAACAGGTCGTCGCTCATGAATCTTTCCCCGAAGGGTTCGCGGAGCCGGCTTGGCAGGACAGACCGCCCGGGAATCATACCATCTTGCAGCGGTTCCCGCTCAGGAACACTCATCTCTTGTCATACTTCCATACTAAGGATGAACAAGAATACACAACACCAGATTCCCGGGAATAATCCTGTGTATCCTGTTCGTTCATCTTACCCGCAACCAACTAAAAAGAGTGATCCACGATGAGCCAGTGAAGGACGACCAAGGGCCACCAAGCGTGACGGCCCTGTCGCATTGAAACGAGTTGCGGCCCCGCAAGCCGGCGCGCGCCCCCTCGAGGAGCAAGAGGGATGGGAGGAGGCACCCCACCCGGGAGCGCGGGCGTCCCGCCCGCA
>VXMN01000186.1:7694-12267 GCA_009841055.1 Acidobacteriota bacterium | reverse complement strand
ACAAGGCCGGCCAGCTTCGCCGATCTCTTCCACTTCAACCAACCGGGGACGCCACTGCTCCCGGTTGATCGGGTAGAGGATGTTCCCAGTCTGCTCCCGGATCACTTTCCCGTTGAGGAAGAGTCCGGGAGGCCTAGCCGCGAAGCTTTGGCCCGGCGTCTACCCTTGGTCGCCTCTGCACCGCCCGTATTTCTCACCGGGCATAGTAAAGTTGCAACTGGCCGCTCAGTAAACTTACAATCAGACACTCTATAAACTTACAATCAGCCGAACTAAAAAGTTACGATTGGCCGATGAGCAAATCTCACTTTTACCCTCGGTATGTCGAGCGCCGACTGGCGGAGGCGTTGGAAGACTCGCCGGTCGTGCTGATTCACGGCCCACGCCAGTGCGGCAAGACAACTCTGGCTCAGTTTGTATGTGCGCCGTATTACCTGAAATGGGATGACGACTACCTGGTGTGGGGTGAAGAACGCATGAGTTGGGGAGTGTCCCGACAACAAAGGGACTACAAGTACCTTACCTTCGATGACACTGTTGTACGAGAAGGTGCGCAGGCCGACCCCATGGGCTTTGTCGCTGACCTGCCGCAGCGGGTAATACTGGACGAGATACAGCGCGTCCCGAACCTGTTCTCAGCGATCAAGCTGGAAGTCGATCGCCGGCGCAGGCCGGGGAGCTTCATCCTGATCGGGTCCACCAATGTGCTTCTCATCCCAGCGCTGTCGGACTCCCTGGCTGGGCGACTCCAGGTTGTTCCACTCCATCCGTTGGCGCAAAGTGAACTGGCAGTTCAGCCAGGGACTGCCTTGGATTCCCGAACGCGTCCTGGGTTCCTGGATGCCTTGTTCGGGGATGGATTCGAGATCGGGCAGACCGAGCGGCTGGGTACACAGCTCATCGAACGGATCGTCGGGGGCGGATTCCCGGCAGCTCTGACGCGTCCGACCGCCCGGCGTCAGGCCAACTGGTATCGCAATTACGTTGACGCCCAGCTCCAGAGGGACGTACGGGACATGGCGCGAATCCGAACGCTCGACGCGTTGCCCCGGCTCTTGGGCGCAGCCGCTTCCCAGACCGCCAGACTGTTCAACCTCACTGACCTCGCCTCGCATTTCCAGCTCAGCCGTCCTACCATCGGCGACTATGTCGTGCTTCTCGAGAGACTATTCCTGCTGAAGCGGCTTCCTCCCTGGCACAGCAATCACCTGAGCCGAATGGTGAAGACGCCGAAACTGCATGTGGGCGATTCCGGACTTGCTTCGGCGCTGCTCGGCGCCGACACCGCTTCGCTGGCTGCCGACCGAGCCTTGCTCGGGCAACTTCTGGAAACATTCGTGTTCCAGGAGTTGTTACGACAGGCAAGTTGGCGGGATGCGCCGACAAGCTTCTTTCACTTCCGGGACAAGGACGGCGCAGAAGTGGACATTGTGATTGAGCGCGAAGCCGGAGCCGTTGCCGGGGTGGAGGTCAAGGCGGCGGCGACGGTGACATCGACGGATTTCCGCGGACTGCGCAAGCTTGCCAAAGCCGCCGGCGAGCGTTTTGCCTCGGGTGTCGTGCTCTATGATGGCGAAACATGCACGCGCTTCGGCGAAGGACTCTATGCTGTACCGGTCCGCCGAATGTGGGAGGTATGATGAGAATCTTCTCCGATTCCACGGTCGGACGGTCCATCCTGTTCCGGTTGGAGAATCTCGGTTCGAGCATCGAACACGGTCCTGACTTCTCCTCTTGGACGCCCGGAGTTGGATGGCGCAATCAAGTTACTGAAGATGCCTTTGATCGATTTTCCAGCGACTCCGTGTGAAAGGCGGGCTGAATGCTGATTTCGATCCTCTTATGGACCCTGGCCCTGCTGCTGGTGGCGGTGGGCGTGGCGGGGACGATCATGCCGGGGCTGCCGGGAACCGTGCTGGTGCTGGCCGGTCTGATCCTGGCCGCCTGGATAGACGGGTTCTCCCGCGTCGGCGCCCCAACGGTAGTTGTGCTGGTGGGCCTCACCCTGCTGGCCTACGCGGCCGACTTTATTGCCGGAGCGCTTGGGGCCAAGCGATCCGGCGCCAGCAAGCGGGCCGCCGCCGGAGCCGCGCTGGGAGCGCTGGTGGGGTTGTTCTTCGGCGTTGTCGGAGTGCTGGTCGGTCCCTTCCTGGGGGCTGTGCTGGCTGAGCTGAGCCTCCACGGCAGCCTGGAAAGAGCCGGCCGCGCCGGCATCGGCACCTGGCTGGGAATGGCCGTGGGCGCGGCGGTCAAGGTGGCGCTGGTCTTCATGATGATCGCGGTCTTCGTGTTGGCGTATTTCATCTGAACAGGAGTGATGATCGGCCCTCGATGTGGCTCTGGGGGGAGTGGGGGCCGGGTGAGTTATTTCTTGAAATAGTTGGCGGTTGTGGCTAATTTGTAGCTTGCACCCCCTGCGGTTTCGATCGCAGGGCGCGGGGCCTCTTCGGAGGCCCCTGCTTTTTGGGGCGGGAATCGACGGGGGCCGGATCTCAGGACTTGTGCTTGAGGGCGCGCCAGTCCAGGTGGCGGGTCAGGTACATGGTGACGGCCAGCGCCAGGAAGAGACCCACGGAGCCGACCAGCAGGGCGTAGTCCTGATTGCGAAGCAGGGTGTAGAGGTACCCGTACAGGAGCCCCAGGATGACGGCCATCAGGGTTGCCCCGCGGGGCTTTCCCAACACCGACAGGCTGTAGCTGACGAGCAGGATTACGGTGGAAGCGCTGGCCAGAATGTAGGCCGGGCCGAAGCCCATGTGCTCGGAGAGGGACAGCACCAGCAGGTAGAACAGGCACATGCCCGCTCCCATCAGCAGGTATTGCAGCGTGTGGATCCGCAACCCGGAGAGAACTTCATAGAGCCACAGGGTGATGAAGGTGAGCGCCAGGAACAGGATGGCGTACTTGACGCTTCGATCGACCATCCGATAGGGGTCGACCGGTGTTGCCAGGGTCAGGCCGAACCGGGAGGGTGAGGTCGAGGACGGGGCCGTCGAGGTTGTCCATCGTTGCGGGTAGCTGCGTCCCAGGAAGGGCACGCTCCAGGTGGCTTCGAATCCGCGTTCCGTCACCGTGCGCTCGGACGGGAGCCAGTTTCCCTGGAAACTGGGATGGGACCAGTCCGACTGAAGGTCGACGGTGGTCTGTCTGCCGAAGGGTGCAAAGTAAACGGCTCCGCTGCCATTGAGCTCCAGCGGAAACCGGAAATCGAAGGCCGTTCCCTTCAGCCGCCCTCCCAGGCCGGCCTGAATCCCGGGAAGGTCGCCGTTGGATTCGCCCGATCCGGGATGGAAGGGAATGCTCTCGCCGTTCCAGGAGAGCACGGCCGCATTCCGGATGGCGCGGGCATCGGAGATATTGACCGAAAGATGGGCTCGGTCCCAGAGAATTTCCTCCGGCCGGACTCCCCATCCGCTGAAGTCGGGCTCGGCGAAACTGCCCCGCAGGTCCAGGGTCAATCGATACACCGGTATCTCGAAGATGCCCCGGTAGCGCAGGTGGGTTTCCGCCTTGCCGGAGACTGTCAGTGTTTCCGCCAGAAAGTGGCCGTAGCTCACCTCGGTCCGGGTGGCGAGCTCACCCTCGGACGTCCGCTCGTAGCGGTGCTCCAGGTAGGGGACGACAATCCGGGGGCCCGCCAGCGACTGCTCCTTGCCCCACTTGGAGGTGACTTCCCGGGTCGCCTCCTGCTGTCTGGTGCGGCGCTCCGAGGTCACGTTGTAAATCAGCAGGATGGGAATCTGCAGCAGAAGCACAAGAAGACCCAAGAGGAAGGCCCGCCACAGCGGTGAGTTCAGGAAGGCCTGCTGGTTGAGCAGGGATCTGGGCGATTCGGTTGACATCGACGGGTCTCCTCGGCAAGATATCGCTTAAATTTCCAGGTTCATTCCAGGTTCGGGCTCGAGCTGCAAACGGGACTCTGAAGATATTGGTGCCGGCCGCAACTTTCTGGGAGCAATCCCGGCCAACTTGATATAGAGTGGGCCACTCACTTGATGTCGGCCGGGCTTGCAACTGGTGGACCCGCTTGAAATCCGTCCCCGGTCACAGGGACTCCGGAGATCGCTCTCATGCCAAACGCACTCTTAGTTTACCCTGAATTTCCTCCTTCCTACTGGGGCGGAAAGTTTGCCCTGGAATTTGTAGGAAAGAAGGCGGGGTTTCCCGCTCTCGGTCTCCTCACCATCGCCGGCATGTTTCCCTCCAGGTACGACCTGCGCGTGGTGGATCTGAACGTGACCACCCTGAAGGATTCGGACCTGGAATGGGCCGACCTGGTATTTACCTCCACCATGATCGTTCAACGCGATTCCCTGGACTCCGTGATCGAGCGCTGCAACCGGGCCGGCGTTCCGATAGTGGCGGGAGGACCTCACCCTACCACCTATCACGACGAGATCCAGGGCGTGGACCACTTCCTGCTGGATGAAGTCGAGGAGATTCTGCCCCAATTTCTGCGGGACATGGAGACCGGAACCGCCAAGGAAATCTACCGGGCGCCGGAGAAACCCGATGTGACCCGCACGCCGGTGCCTCGTTTCGACCTGGTCGACATGAAGGACTACTACTCGAT
>VXMN01000186.1:0-7684 GCA_009841055.1 Acidobacteriota bacterium | reverse complement strand
TGCCTGCTGTTCTCCCGCGGGTGTCCCTTCGACTGCGAGATATGCGACATCACCAGGCTGTTCGGTCGAGTGCCTCGGACCAAGACGCCGCAACAGATGTTGGGTGAGTTCGACTCCCTCTATGAACTGGGTTGGCGAGGCAACCTCTTCCTGGTGGACGACAACTTCATCGGCAACAAGCGGGAGGCATTGGAACTCCTGCCGGTGGTGGCCGAGTGGCAGAAGAAACGCCGCTATCCCTTCGCCCTCTTCACCGAGGCCAGCGTCAACCTGGCTCGAAACGACGAATTGATGGAGTCCATGATCGAGGCCGGTTTCGATTGGGTATTCCTGGGAATCGAGACTCCCAATCCCAAGGCACTGATCAAGACCAAGAAGGCGCAGAACACCAACAAGAAACAAGAAGAGAACTATCTGCTGAGCGCCGTTCGCACCATTCAACGGAAGGGGATGGAGGTCAGCGGTGGATTCATCCTGGGCCTGGACGGAGACGACGAAGGGGTGTTCGACGCCCAGATCGACTTCATACAGGAGGCCGGCATTCCCATGGCCATGGTGGGGCTGTTGACGGCGCTGAAGGGCACCGACCTCTACGACCGCCTCCAGAGGGAAGACCGGATACTGGAGGAGACCACCGGGACCAGTGTCAACGTCGTTCTCAACTACAAGCCCGAGATGGATCCGCAGACCTTGATCGAGGGATATCGACGAGTGCTGACCACCATCTACGACCCGACTCTGGAAAACTATTTCAGACGCTGTCTGAACATGATGGAGCATGTCAAGCCCAGCCCCTACGTTTCCAAGCCGGTGGGCATGAACGAGGTGCGGGCCATTGGGAAATCGTTGCGCCGGCAGCTCTTCTCCCGGCAGGGTCCGGCCTACCTCAAGTTCATTGCCAAGGTTGCCAGGGACCATCCCCGCATGCTTACCCAGGCTTTCCACCTGGCCGTCATGGGCTACCACTTCGAGAAGGTCACCAGCCAGCAGATCGCCATCCACGACTTCAAGGAGTTTCTGGAAGCCGAACTGGATTCGTTCACCCGGGCGGTTTCCCACTCCGTGCGCGCCGGTGCAGAGGAAGTGGAGGAACTCAGGGTCCAGGTGCAGGAATTGTTCTCGCGAGTTCATGCCCGCTACGAGGCCATGCACGACGATCTTCGCTATGGCGTCGAAGATGCCCTGGAGTCGTTCCGGTCGTCGGTGAACGCCCAGGTAGACCAGTTTGCGCGCTTGGCGGTAGCCGGGGCCTAGCCGGCCTGAAGCCAGGCGCAAAGTCAGGCGTCCCAAACCCATCAGTGGGCAGGACGGGCAGAGCCGTTCTTCAGGCTCGTGAGCCGCACCCCCGCAGGCACTCCCTCCCTGAACCAATCGCAATCGATCCAACCGGATTCCTGGATTCAGCCGTGGGCGCAAGTCCCTTGGAACTCTCATGAAAGTAAAGGTCGATGAGCTCCAGGCCTCTCTGCTGAGCTCGCCACTGCCCCAACCGCTCCGGCGGCCGGTTCAGGGAGGCCAGGTCACCATCTACAAGCGCGATTGCCTCCTGGTTCGAGCCCGCGCCAATCAGGGTCAGGTGGGTTATGGGGTCGGGACCCCCTCTCCCAACGTGGCTCAGTTGATCAATCGAAACCTGCGTGCGGCCGTGGTGGGCCTCAACCCCGGAAACCTGGCCGGCCTGCGCAGGAAAGTGTTCCAGCGGCGCCCGCGGTACCCGGGCCTGGTGCAGGCCTTCGCCGCGGTGGAAATGGCTCTGCTGGACCTTCAGGGACGGATCGCGGGGTGTCCCCTGTCGGAGCTCCTGGGCGGGCGGGTGCGCGGACGGGTTCGAATCCATGCCAGCGGCGGCGTCTACCTCGACGGCGAGGAGATTGTCAGGGAGGCCGGCTTGTGGGCCGGTTCGGGATTCTCCGCCTGCAAGCTGGAACTGGGGAGATCGTCCCGGCAGGACTTGCAGACCGTCCGGGAGTTGCGCGAAGCCTTTCCTGCGCCCTGGGGAATCATGGTGGACGCCAGGGCCTGGCGCGGGGGGCACTACGGGTTGGAGGAGACCGCGCGGCTGCTTCGGGAAATGGCTCCCAGCCGGCTCGAATGGGTTGAAGAGCCGGTGGCGCCGAATGACAGGGGGGCTCTTCGGCCGTTGTTGAAGGACTGTCGGGTACCGCTCTCGTGGGGTGGCGGCGAGTCTTCCCTGGAAGGATGGCTGGACCTGGCGCGACTGGATTGGCCCAACCTCCTGCAGTTGGACGTGCTTCATCTTGGGGGACTGATCGATGGTCAGCGGGCCTTGCGCGAGGTGCAACCGCTTGGCCGCCGGGTGGCCATCGGACGGCTATCGACTCCGCTGGAGGCGGCGGCCCTGGCCCAGTTGGCCAGTTGTTTCGGGGCCGACCTGGTCGGTTGGATGGAGTGGCCGCAATACTCCGGCGAAGGCAGGTCAGGCACCTATCCCTTTCGCCTGGCGGAACAGATGCTGCACACTCCGCTGTGGATCGACAAGGGAGAAGTGATCGTTCCTGAATCCCCGGGGCTGGGCGTCAAGGTCAACGAATCGGTGATCCGGCGATTCCCTTTTCGTACCGGCCCCTGCTCCAGCTTCCAGCCGGCCGGGCCTTGAACGGCCGATACTCCCGGCGATCCTCTCGGGCCGAAAAGGGTTGGATTGGGGTTCTTTTGTCCTTATAATCCAGTCGCGAATCGGGGAAGACCTCATAGAGGCAGGGGCCGCCAATGAAAGTAACCATTCTGACCGCTTATTCCAGTTCCGGCGTGATCAAGGATCTGGAGGAATTGATCCAGCAGCTTGCCGAGGAGGAGCCGGACATCTTTACGGACCTCAATATGGACAATGAAGAGGGAACGTTCACGGCGGAGTGGTTTCATCCCGACCTGGGAGAGAAGAATCTGGACTACCGGGAGAAGCTCTACTGGAAGATTCGCGAATTTCTGCCGGAATCGCATCTGGCCATTATCGAGGATGAGGAGAGCGAGGAGATCATGACGGTCGGAGACCTCAGCTTCTTCAAGAACGTCATCAAGCGCGCCAGAGACCTGGAAGAGCTGGAAGAGATCCAGGAGCGGATCGAACAGACCGAGATCGGCAATCCTCTTCTCCAGATCATTCTCAACAAGTCATACGAGGCCAGAGTCAAATCGCTGCAGCCTTCCGCCTGATTCTCCAATTGCGATCGTTCGCGTCCCTCCCCCTTCCGGTCACCTCGCCGGCCATTTGACGTTGACATCCGAGTTGCCCCGGCTATAATGAAGCGCTTTGGTTTTGAGGCACTTAACCAGCATTTTCCCAAGAGGGCCGGATCGGCGCAAGGCTCATGAACCCGCTGCGAATCGACGTCAGGGAACTGGAGCGGGGGCCGCGCTTTCTCAAGGCCGGTCTGACCGCCCGCCAGTTGAATCTGGATGAAGGGCAGGTTCGCGTCGCCGGCAAGGTGGCGGTCGATTTGACGGCCGAAAGACAGTCTCAGGGTGGAGTGCGGGTGCGGGGGGAACTGGGCGTTGAAATGGAATTGACCTGCGCCCGCTGCCTGGAGGCACTGTCCCGACCCCTGACAGCCCATTTCAATCAGTACTATCAATCCAACGCCCACCATTCGTTGACCGGGGAAATCGCGCTGCAGCAGAAAGATATGGAAGTGGGGTTCTTCACTGGCGACTTTATCGATGTCAGCGACATCGTTCGCGAGCAGATCCTTTTGAGCTTGCCGATGAAACCCCTCTGTCAGGAGGACTGCCGGGGTCTGTGTTCGGCCTGCGGGCGGAACAGGAACCGCGACCGTTGCCGTTGCGGACCGGTGGTCAACGACCCTCGATTGGCCCCGCTGCTGAAGTTCAGGAATTGAGGGTCCATTCGATCCGGGGGAACCGTAATGCCGAATCCTAAACGCCGTCACTCCAAGTCCCGCCGCAACAAGAGACGGTCCCACGACTTCCTGACCGTGCGCTCCACCTCGAAGTGTCCCGATTGCCAGGAGAACAGGCTGCCCCATCGGGTTTGTCCGCACTGCGGCTACTACCGCGGGCGCGAGGTGATTGAAGTGGGCGAGAAGTAGACCCCGCAGGCACCGGGCGCGACCCATCCCGAGATCCATCGGATCCGGCAACCGTCCTCACCTGTTTGCCGGCGCTCGCTGGCTATCACCGGTCCCCGCGGCCCCTCCCTGATCGGCTCTCATGAACCACCCTATCGCCTTCATTTTCCCCGGACAGGCTTCGCAATACCCGGGAATGGGCCGGGAATTGACGGACGCTTTCCCGGAAGCCCGGGCCGTGCATTCGGAAGCCGACCGGGCACTCGGATTCTCCATAGGAAGGTTGTGCTTCGAGGGCAGGCCCGAAGAGCTGCAACTCACCGAGTTCGCCCAGCCTGCCATCCTGACGGTTTCAGTGGCGGCCCATGCCGTGTTGGCGGCTCGAGGGATCCGACCCCGGTTCGTGGCCGGTCACAGCCTGGGGGAATACAGCGCCATCGTGGCCGCCGGCGGTCTCTCTCTGGTCGATGCCGTCGCCACTGTCAGGAAGCGCGGGCAATACATGCAGGAGGCCGTCCCCGTCGGTCAGGGAGCAATGGCCGCTCTGCTGGGGATGTCTCTGGACTCTGTGGAATCGCTTTGCCGGGAAGCAGCTCAGGGACAGGTGCTGTCGGCTGCCAATCTCAACTCTCCGGTTCAGATCGTGATTGCCGGTGATGCCGAGGCGGTCCGGCGGGCCGTCCAACTGGCGCCTCAGCGGGGAGCCAGGCGGGCCATTTCCCTGCCGGTCAGCGCTCCCTTCCATTGTGCCCTGATGCAACCGGCCCGGGACCGCCTGGAGAAGGACCTGGGCCAACTGCAGTTTCGGGATCTTCAGTGTCCCCTGGTGACCAACGCCGACGCGGCCGCGATCCAGCAGGGGAGCGAGGTGGCCGGGGCCCTGGTTCGGCAGGTGTGCGCTCCGGTTCGCTGGAGCGAGACCATTCAGCTCCTGAGGGATCGAGGGGTGCGCAGCTTCGTGGAGGTGGGGCCGGGCCGGGTGTTGTCGGGACTGGTCCGCCAAACCGACCGGTCGCTGCAGGTTCTGAACGTGGAAGACGTCCGCAGCCTCGCCAAGACCCTGTCTGCCTTGGGGGTTGCTACCTGATGAGCAACGTCCCAGCCCCAAACCGCCTGGCGGATGATTCGGCGTCAAACAGGAGTGTCTAAGGCAAGGGGGGTTCGATGTCGCTTCAAGGTAAGGTTGCCTTTGTCACCGGCGGATCGCGGGGGATCGGGAGGGCCTGTGCCCTGGTTCTGGCCGAGGCCGGCGCCGATGTGGCCGTGGGCGGAAGGGATGAGGCCCGGCTGGTCGCGGTGGCTGCCGAAATCGAAGCGTCAGGGAGAAGGGCCCTGCCGGTTACGGTGGACCTGACGCAAGCGGATCAGATCAAAACGGCCTTTGCGCAGGTCATGAGTGCCTTCGGCCGGCTGGATATCCTGGTGAACAACGCCGGGGTCACCCGGGACGGACTGCTGCTGCGGATGAAGGATGAGGACTGGAGCCAAGTCCTGCAAACCAATCTGACCGCCACCTTTCTGTGCACCCAGGCGGCGGTCAAGATCATGTTGAGACAGCGATACGGTCGGATCGTGAACCTCTCTTCGGTGGTGGGATTGACGGGCAACCCCGGTCAGGCCAACTACGTGGCCTCCAAGGCGGGGATCATCGGCTTGACCAAGTCGGTGGCTCAGGAGGTGGCCAAGCGGAACATCACCGTCAACGCGGTGGCTCCGGGCTTCGTGGACACCGCCATGACCCAGGCCCTCCCCGAGGCTGCCAGAGCCAAGCTGCTCGAGCGGATTCCGATGGGCCGGGTCGGGCTGGATCGGGAAATCGCCCTGGGCGTACGATTCCTGGCATCGGACGAAGCCGGCTATGTGACCGGCCAGGTGCTTCACATCAATGGAGGGCTTTACATGTGAGGCCGCGGTTTCGGGGGCTTGGCCAGGCCGGTCCGAAGGGGGGATGGCGCCCCCAATGGTTCGCTTGCCTTTTTCGAACGCTGATGGCAACATGGGCCTTTTTTGCGGCCGGGCTGAGAGTGGCGGCGCCTTTTGGCCGAAACGGCCTTGCGGTTTCCGAGCCGGCGACAATCTAAGAGGCTTGGGCGTCACTTGGCAGGCAAAATCCAGATTTGATTTCAATCGAGGAGGATATGGGGATGGCTGATTCGGGCGTGGAGGACAAGGTCAAGCAGATTATCGTGGAGCAACTGGGGGTCGACGAATCGGAGGTGACCTCTACGGCCTCCTTTGTGGACGACTTGGGTGCGGATTCACTCGATACGGTGGAGCTGGTCATGGCATTCGAGGAGGGTTTCGGAATCGAGATTCCCGACGAGGATGCCGAGAAGATCCAGACGGTCAAGGACGCGATTGCCTACGTGGAGACCCACGCCAAGGGTTGATTGGGCAGCTGCGTTGCCGTTGGGCCGTAGGACCGGCCTGGTTGAGGAGGCGTGGCCAGGCAGCCGGTTCGGTAGCGGGAGGATGGGGCATTGAAACGGAGAGTGGCAGTCACCGGTATCGGCGTGGTGTCCGCGCTGGCCATTGGGACCCGGGAGAACTGGGACGCCCTGGTGGCGGGAGAAGCCGGCATCAAGCCCATCACCCGCTTCGATACGGAGGCCTTTGCCGTCAAGATAGCGGGAGAGGTCAAGGGATTCGACCCGCTGAACTGGATTGCCAAAAAAGACGTCAAGAAAATGGATCCCTTCATCCAGTACGCGGTGGCGGCCTCCGATTTCGCCATGGAGTCGTCGGGACTGGAGGTGACGCCGGAGTTGGAGCGCCGATTCGGGGTGCATGTCGGATCGGGGATCGGAGGATTCTCCACCATCGAGCGCGAACACAGTGCGCTCCTGCGAGGCGGTCCCAAGCGGATCTCTCCTTTCTTCATTCCCTCTTCCATCATCAACCTGGCCGCCGGGCAACTCTCAATCCGTTTCGGCGCCAAGGGTCCCAACACGGCCACCTGCACTGCCTGCTCCTCGGGATCCCATGCCATCGGAGACTCGTTCAGGATCATTGCCAGAGGGGAAGCCGACGCCATGCTCTGTGGCGGGTCGGAAGCCGCCATCACTCCCATGAGCGTGGGCGGATTTGCATCCATGAGGGCTCTGTCCACCCGGAACGACGAACCGGAGAAGGCCTGTCGTCCCTTCGACCGTGACCGGGACGGTTTCGTGATCGGAGAAGGGGCGGGAATCCTGGTGCTGGAAGAGATGCAGAGGGCCGAGCGCCGCGGCGCCACCATCTACGCCGAGATTGTGGGTTACGGCATGTCCGGCGATGCCTATCACATCACCCAACCCTCCGGAGACGGCGAAGGGGCCTGTCAGGTCATGACCAATGCGGTTCAGGATGCCGGCATCCGGCCGGAACAGGTCGACTACATCAACGCTCACGGTACCTCCACACCCTTCAATGACCGGCTGGAAACCAAGGCCATCAAACTCGCCTTCGGTGAGCACGCCCGCCGGATGCTGGTGAGTTCCACCAAGTCCATGACCGGCCACCTGCTGGGAGCAGCCGGCGGCCTGGAGGGAGCCATTTCGGTTCTGGCTCTCCACCATCAAACCGCTCCGCCGACCATCAACTACGAAAACCCCGACCCCGATTGCGACCTGGACTATGTCCCCAACCAGGCGCGCAGG
>VXMN01000248.1 GCA_009841055.1 Acidobacteriota bacterium | reverse complement strand
CCCGGAGCCTGCCGGTGCAACTCCCGCCCCCGCGCAGCCCCGCCCGGCAACCGGCGCTCACGGCCTGGAGTGGCGGGACGGCAAGCTGTGGGTGGCGGTGCCGCCGTCCCGAATGATCTACCGCATCGACCCCGAAAGCTGGATGGTCGAGCAGCGCTTCCCCACCATCGGCAACCGCCCCCACGGCATCGGCTGGGAGGGCTCCTACCTCTGGTGCACCGACACCAACCTCAACGCCTTCTTCAAGCACGATCCCGCATCCGGCGAGATCCTCCAGAAGATCCAGCTCGCCGACGAAGACCCGCTCCCCCACGGAATGAGCATCCGCGACGGCGTCCTCTGGTACTGCGACGACGTCGGCATCGTATGCCGGCTGAAGCTCTGACCGGCACTTGTCCCCGCAGAGCAGATCTCTACAGATCGCCCCCCCCTCAAAGCGGAGTGATTGGTCCGGTGGTGTTTGGAGGTGGCATGGGCAGCCCGACCACTCGGCTGCAGGGCTCAGCTCGGGACGCCGGAAGCCCCTACGGCTTCTGCCCGACCGCCTCTCCCCAGGCGATGGCGGAGACGGCGCCCGGGGAATCCTTCCATTGATCCAGCAGGCGGCGCCAGTTGTCGAACTTTTCCTGAGTTGCCAGCCCGTACTTGATGGCGGCCTGGACGACTTTTGGCGCGAAGAACCAACTGACGGAAAAGCCGTGGTAGAAGGCAACGTCCTCGGGCGTGCCGAAATATTCGAAGGAAGCGCTTCCATGGATCACCGAGAACCCCGCCTCGAGGAATCGTCTCGGTAGTTCCTTGCCCATTTCCGGATGGGACCCGTTGGCCTCGAGCAGCTTCGAAAAGGTTACCCAGGCATCGGCCAGGGCCTCGAATGCGGGTTCGGAGAAGGACGAGGAACCGATCATCTCGCGCGCCGCGATGAAGCCTCCCGGCTTCAATACCCGTTTCACCTCGGCCAGGACGGCGTCGGTGTCGGGAACGTGCATGAGGAGTGCGTGACAGTGGGCGGCGTCGAACGAACCGTCTTCGAAGGGAAGCCGGGTGGCATCGCCTGTCCGGAAGACCGCGTTTTGGTGTCCGCCCGCGGAAGCGGCCGCCCGGGCTATCTCGATCTGCGACTCTTCCATGTCGATGCCGTGCACCTCTCCGGGTTCGACCGCCTTGGCCAACCCCAGCGAGATGGTTCCCGGACCGCAACCCAGATCGAGAACACGCATTCCGGGCTCGAGGTGGGCCAGCAGGTGGGCGGCGTTGGTCTCGGCATTGCGGCGGTCGAGCAACTGCAGGAACTCGTCGCTGTAACCCATGGTGTAGGACGAATCGGCGGAATCCGGGTTCCGGCTGCTGTTCATTGACTGTTCCCTCCAGGTCTGTGGCAACAACCGCTTCTGCGGTCAAAGCCGGCTGATAACGGAGAAACGATACTCACGCCCCCGAGACTGCTCCCTACTCCACAATGCCCGAAATGCGGGCCAACTGCACCACCGAGAGCGCGGCGATCACCAGGACCACCAGCACCCCGAGCGCGTTGGTCAGGCGGGTGTTACGGAAGCGCCCCATGATCTCGGTCCGGTTGGCAATCACCAGCAGCAGCACCAGCACCACCGGCAGGAACAGGGCGTTGGCCGCCTGGGCCAGGACGATCACCCGATAGGGCGACCCCCCCGCGAACACGCCGAACAACACGCCCGTGACCAGCACGAAACCGCCCAGCAGCCGCAGCCGGGAGCTCCGCAGGTCGGGAGGCCAGCCGAAGGCGCCGGAGACGGCATAGGCGGCTGCCAGCGGGGCGGTGATCGACGAAGTCAGCCCAGCGGCGAACAGGCCGGCGGCGAACAGCACCGGCGCCGCCGGACCGAGAAGCGGCTCCAGGCGTTGGCCGACGGTGGCGGCGCTCACCTCGACCCCCAGGCCCTGCAGCGGGATGGCGGTGATCAGCACCGAGGCGGTAACCAGTCCTCCAAGGGTTACCGAGACGAAGGTATCCAGCCGCGCCTCCTTCACGTTGGCGTCCTTTCGCCCGGCGTCCGGCCACTGCTCGAGAGCCGTGCTCGCATGCAGAAACAGGTTGTAGGAAACGACCGTGGTGCCGATCAGCGCCAGCACGATCAGCAACGAGCCTGGCGGCACGCTCGGCACCAGCGCGCCCGCGGCCAACTCCCCCAGGCTCGGGGCGGTCATGACGGCGACCACGCAAAAGGTGACGCCCATCACCACCACCAGCGCCACCAGCACGTTCTGAATGGTCTTGTACCTGCCGGTCAGCAGCAGCCCCCCGGCGACAACCCCGAGCAGGAGTATGGCTACACCCGGGTCCAGCCCCGTCAGCGCGTTGAAACCGAGCGAGGCGCCCAGCAGGTTGCCGGCCTGGAAGGCGGCGTTGCCCAGCAGGATGGTCACCGCGATCAGCAGGATGACCGCGCCTCTGAGCAGCGGCGAGGCGATACCGGCGCGGATAGACTCGGCCAGACCCTGTCCCCCGGCAATGCCCACCCGGGCCGCCATGTCCTGCAGGACGATGGTGGCCGCCACCGAAAAAACGATGGTCCAGAGCAGGGCGGCGCCGTAGCCTGCCCCGGCCGTGCTGGCGGTCACGATGGTGCCCGGGCCGATGAACGCGGCCGATACCAGCAACCCCGGTCCGAGTCGGAATCTGGTCATGGGAGGACCCTCGAGGAACTGGCCGCGGGCCGGATGGCGGCGCCCGCCGGCGCTTGGTTCCCGATTTGCCAAAGGCGCTAGGTTACCACGTTTACAGGTCGGAGGCGGCTGCGCGACGTTCGCGGAATTTTTTTGGGAAATTTTTGTTTGACAAACTTCAAAGTGTGTACTAGTTAATACACATGACACATTTTGGAAAGAGCATTCGAACCCGCCGAGAGCACCTGCACCTGGAGGACAAGCGCTTTTCCCTGCGCCAGGTGGCCATGCGTATCGGGATCGAGCCGGCCTACCTGAGCAAGATCGAGCGGGGCGAGGTCTCGCCGCCATCGGAGGCCACCACGGTCAGGCTCGCGCACGAACTGGGCGAGGACCCCGACGTGCTCCTGGCCTTGGCCGGGAAGGTGTCGGGCGACCTTCAGAACATCATCCGCAAGCGGCCCAAGCTGTTCGCGGAATTGATCCGTCAATTGAAGGAAGCGCCCGACCACGCACTCCTCCACGTGGTGCGGGAGGTGCGGGACGGCGAATGGTGAGGAAGAACCCACAAGGAGACATCGACGATGATTACCCTCAAGAACGACAGACTGGAGTTCCGCTTCCCCGAGGTGCACCGCGACGCCCGCTGCACGATCGAGTTTCAGCGCACCCTGCGAATTCCCGATGACGACAGGGACTATCCCCTGCCGCCGGGCCTGGGGCGCTTCCCCTTGCGGCATATCGACGACTTCGCGCGGCGCTTGCCGGAGCAGTGGGGCCGCAGGGGCGGCGTGATCGCCCCCATGCACCAGGCCGAAGCCCTGTGGATCGCGTTCGGGGGCCATTCCGAATACCCCTTCGCGGTGAAGATCGCCACCGGAAAGATCTGTGCGATCAGCGGCAACCCCTGGGTCGATCACCTGAACAAGGACCCGCAGGACTTCGTGGTGCTGCCCGAGCAGCCTTGGCTGGACGGCTACTGCGTGGAGAAGGGAGTCATTCGCCAGTTCGTGGCCATGCCCCTGGGCAAGGGCTACACGGCCGAGGAACAGTTGACCGGAGCGGCGCAGCACGGCGGCCTTCAGATCGTGGTCTATCCGATGAAGCGCAAGCGCTACAAGCAGTTGATGGCTCGGTATTCCCGGCGGGACCACCGGCCGGACGTCCTCTACTGCGCGTCGCCGGAGCCCATGGGCCTGGCCCCCGGCGGGCGGATGAGACAGGAAGTCTATGACGATCCTTACGGTCTGGACGCCTGGGACCGGAAGCATTCCAGGCGCTGCTTCGTCACCATCGCCAATTCCACCCAGTGGATGGCGATCACCGGTGAACGGCCGCCGACCCTCCCGCCTTCGGCCAGACACTACACCGAGGCCGGACTACCCTGGTTCGATTGGTATGGGGGAGACGCCGTGGCGGTCGACGGCGCCAAGAAGCTCGAAAAGCTGGCAACCGTGGCCCAACTGGGCAAGAAAAAGGGTGAGCGGCCGCTGTTGGAAAACGAATCGGTCGAAGTAACCCGGGTCGTCGGCCTTTCAGCCGAAGGCATCACCCTCGACCGGGAGTTCACTTCCGACGAGATCCTGCGTTCGTAGGATCGCTTTCTTGCTTCGATGGCAATCGCAGCAGTTGCAGCAGTTGCAGAGACGTGCAGTGGGCGGTGCAAAGTCGCAGGGCCCACTGCACGAAATGGTCAAGCCACGCGCCGCGAACCAATTCAGGACTGGAGGATGGGACCGGCCGCAAGAACAACCCGGACCTTCGGCCGGCTACGCTACGGGTTTCAGTTCCCCGATTGCTGGGTGTCGTCCATCGCCTCGGGCGACTCCAGGTAGTAGCCCGCCCCGATCAGCACCGGTACTCCGAAGGACACCACCCTCTTGACGAAGGTCACCTTGCGCTGCCACTGGTTGGTGGCAGGATTGCGGTTCCAGTAGTAGAGGAAGCTCTCGCCAAAGGCATCGGCCACCCCCAGGATATTGCGCCCTGCGAAATTGCCGATGTAATCGGAGGACAACTCGGAGCCGATCAAGGGGTTGGCGGGCGAGCCCGTAAAAAGGGTGTAGCCGTAGGTGTCCAGGCCGAACAGGTAGACGGAGCCGCTTTTCCAGCGGGGATCGTTGGCCAGGCTGACCGAGGCGAAATACCCCATGGAATCCAGCTCCATGGCGGCGCAGCGGACAAACTCCTGCAGCCTCGCCTCGGAGGGATAGGAGTCGAGCATGGCGGAATTGACCTCGTCGCTCCGGCAACTGCCGGGCAGGTCGCGGCGATAGATCCCCGCCCCTATGGCAGCCGACGTCCCGTTCCAATCGATGGCCTTGAAGTAGGAGGCCTTGGGCTCGGCTCTGCCGGTGGCAGGGTTGGTGAAGGAATAGTAGACCCAACCCTCACCGAAGTTGGTGGCCACGCGATAGAACTCCAGGATCAGGTCGGAGCCGAAGTCGTCCGTCAAAACCCCCCAAGGTACCCCTTCCAGCGACGGATCAGGTGGGAAGACGATGGCACGGGAGGCCCCGGGCACATCCGTCATTTCGTCGACGAAGACATAGGTGGGGCCGCTCTTCCAGCGCTCGTCCTCGTTGAAGGCCCTGCGAGCCTCCTCGAATCCGACTTCCCCGACGAACTCGTAGGCGCACTGAACAAAGGCCTGGACGTCCTCGGTGGTGCGCACGGCGCCGGCCACGATGGTGCGGTCCTCGCAGGAATCGTGGGAGGCCAGACCCGGTGAGACAAAGACAGCCCCCAGGCAAATGAGAATCGAAAGGCTCTTAATTTTCATAGTGCGGTTAGTCTACCGAAACGAGAAGAGCTCCCGCAACCGTTAATTCACTGATTTTTCGCTGATTTGCGGGAACTGGGCAAGGTCCTGAGTGCTGCAGGACGGCATGGTCGGAGGTGGGTTTTGACTGGTCTTCGCCTGACCTCTCTGTAGGAGGCGACAGCGGTAGTCGGAACCGCCGGTAGACGTCATCGGACTTCTTCATAAACGGTTTGGAGTTCCTTGAGAGCGAAGAGCTTCACGTGGGGATTCAGACTGTTTCTGGTGATGAGATCGACTCTGCAGCCAAGTGCGGTTTCGAGTTCGTCGTTCAGCGCAAAAAATTTGAGCAGGCTGATCGGTTGTTTGAGATCGACGAGGACATCAACGTCACTCCCCGGCGTGCTCTCACTACGGGCAACAGATCCGAAGACTCCGGCGTATCGCACGTCATAGCGTTCGAGTATCGGGGATGCTTTCCGCTTGATTTCTCTGAGAGTCATGGTTTCAGTGTACGACGGGTGACAGGGCTTGACAAGATTCTACACTCCCATCGGACAGAACATTCTCCCTTCGATATCGTCTTGTCTTTCTGTGGGCAAACCAAGAGTCGAGTCTGAGTGTTCAGTTGGGCGCCGGCTGCAAGTGGAGAGTCCACTCCCCGCACTCTTGGCCCGAGGTCGGGCGTGTGAGAGAATGGACCAGGATTGATCGGAGGAAGCCTGCGACATCGGGTTGGCTGCCGGACTTGGGATGCGAATCAGAGAGGAAACCGTGTTGCCAGTGACCCTCAAGGGGATGGGAACGATTGCGGCCCTGGTACTCATGAATTTAGCGGTCGATGCACAGGCTCAGTCGGAAGCTCAGTCTGCAAAGCAGCCCCCGGCCCAGTCCCGGGAGCAGTCGCCGGCCTCGCCGGAAGAGCAGTCCGCAACTCAGTCGGAAGAGGAGTCTTCGGAGCAACCTTCAGCCCAGTCGACAACTGAGGCCGAGGAGCAGTTGCCGGCTCCTCCGGCAACGCAGTCGGGAGCTGAGCCGGAGGATCAACCGTCAGCACAGTCGCCAAAGCAGCCGCGGGACCGATCGCCGGACCAGTCGGGAGAGCGATCGCCAACTCAGTCCGAAGAGCGGTCAGCAGCGGAGCCGAAAGCCCCGCCTGCAAGGCTGCCGCCGGCTGATGCCTACCGATTGACCGTGACCATTCACGGCGCGTTCGGCCTTTGCAACAACGATGAATTCGGGTCGGAGGAATTGTATGTCGTGGTGAAGCGCCTGGACCTGGACCTGCAGGACCGGATTGACGATATCGAGCGCGAAGCTCAACAGATTACGGGACGGGGATCCTGGCGCTATGCGCAGCAGCGCGTGGATTCCTTGCGGAAACAGGACTTCAACAGCAAGAGTGATCCTCTTTCCGAGGCCGAAGTGGAGTCATTGGCAAGGTTGCGCGACATGAAGCCAACCGAGCGCACCCGCGACCAGGATCGAGAGCTCAGGCTGCTCCGGGCCAGAGTGCCAATCTCGACAGCCGACGCGTCGGTGCTGGCTCGGATGCGGGAGTTGGAGAGCCAGCGGCGCAGGCTCCTTCGCCGGGTTCAAATGCATTCCAGCGCGAACCGACCGGGCTCCCTGCGCGTCTATCCCGACGACGAACTCCAGGTCGTCCTGATGGAAGACGATCCCTTCTTTGACGACACCTGCTTCGGTTCGACAGTCCTGCTTGATCCATCCGCCCTGACCACGCCCTCGCTGGAAATCAAAAAGGACGACAACACCTTGTTGACGCTCAACTTCAGGCCGCTCAGCAGGTGAAGACCGTTCGTATTCCGCCCCCCGGGGATGCTCCGGGTACTCCAGGATCGGATCATACTTCTGGAGGCTGTCAGGGGCTCCGTCTCTCCCATCTCCGTCTACCCCGCTCACGCCTGATGAGTGCTACTACCTCCTGCGTAGAGATGTCTGCCTTCACGGAGGGAACGTCCAGGAGCGAGGTCGGTAGCTGCTCGGGCGCCAGTGAGTAAGTTCTGCCATCCCTTCGACGAATAAACACCTTACCCGTCGACTCGGCCTTGTCGAGCACGCTGGAGAGGTTCCGTCTTGCTTCCGAGTATGAATAGACATCCACGCTTAATCTCCAGAATGTCAATCTTTGTGCCGAGTCGTTCGGCAGCGCGTCTCGGTGACCGGTCCTACGGCAGCAGGCACGCCTGCTATGCCGGCGGCGGACCCCAAATGGTGGCTCCGATATAGCGTTCCGGGCCGGTCTTCTCGTCAGTGAAGTAGTACACCGCAACCACCTTGCCGTCCGGCCTCTGAACAGCCCTCACGTAACCGACATCCCAACTGTTCCCGCCGTCGCGGAGCGTGATGGGGTCGCTCCAGGTCCTTCCCCCGTCGCCGCTGAGCACGGCGCGAATGCTGTAGGGCTCGGCCCGGTAGCCGTAGAGCAGGCAGATCCGACCGTCCTGCAGTCGGATCATCGCGGGCGGGTTGCCTACCCCCGCGTCGGACACCGCCTCGTTCAGGTACTCCCAATCGGCGCCGTTGTCGGTTGACAGGTAGGTCCCGATCCACCTCCCGGTCGCCTCTCGCACGCGAACGGTCACGAGGATGTCCGTTTCGGAGAGCCGAAGCGAGGCCGGCATGATGGAGAACCCTTCGGGCTCCGGACCGATCCAGGAAACCAATTTCCAGGTTTTGCCGGAGTCGGTGGTGCGCACGCAAAGAGGCCTCCCCTCCCTTCCGTTGGCCTTTGCGGCCGTGATGAAGAGCGTGCAGGTCTGCTTGTCGTCGATGATGTAGTCGGTGCGAGGGGCAATGCCGGGAGAGTCGAAGCTCGGCAGGCGGAAGGGTCCCTCCCAGGTGCGGCCTCTGTCATAGGAATAGAAGATGCGCCCGATTCCGGCGTGAATACTGTTGGTGCGAACGGTGAGGGCAAAGTCCGGGTGTGTGAAGTCGATGCCACCCTCGCTATCTTTCAGCGGCGGAATCGTGACACCCGGACGGGTGACACCGTGCAGGTAACCGCCCTCGGTCAGCAAGTACCCCCTCCCCCCCGGGTCCTCTATCGACCAGGTCTCGCCCCCATCGAGGCTTCGGGCCAACATCGGAATCTCCGGCTTCTCGCGATCGATGTGGTGATTCTGACCCTGGTCCTTGTAGTGGCCCATCCCGAAACCGACCAGGATCTCGTTCCCCCAGCTCCAGATGCCGTGATTGGCCGGCCACCCGCCGAACATGCCCTTCTCGAAGTAGACCTTGACATGACGGTGTTCGTCAGCCGTCACCTGCTTCCGGCCGGACAGATTCGTTTCATCCGGTGCGGAACAGCCGACCATTCCGACCGCCAGCAGCCATAGGACAAGAAAGATCCTCAGTTTCATTGGATTCTCAGCTTCTCTGCAGTCGGAGCCTTGCATTCGAACCCTGGAGCACTCTCGATGCCGACGACAAACTACGGGAGATGAACAAGACCATCATACCGCAGCGGAGTGATGCCCAGGGCGGTTAGGCAGGCCCGCTTGTTGAGATTCATAAGGATGAGCGGTCTGAATCCACGCCCCTTCCCGGCAATTCCGGCCTTAAGGCAGGTTGAACCTGACGGTAATGCGAGTAACCACTTCCACCGGCACGCCATTGAGCAGGGTGGGCTTGTAGCGCCACCGCCTGACAGCTTCCAGAGCGCGCTCGATCAACAAGGGATGACCGCTGATTACCCGCAGATTTTTCACCGAACCCTGCCGGCAGATGATCGCTTCCAGAATCACCGTTCCCTGGATGCGGGCCTGTAACGCCGTCGCCGGATAACGGGGACGCACCTGTCGAATGAGAATAGCGTGCTGCAGGCTTCCACCCACGCGCACCCGTCGAGGGGGCTGGACCTGCGCAGGTGCCGGCGGGAGTGGAAGAGGATCCATGGAAGCCGGATCCCCACCGATGACTCCATCAACGATGCCGCCGGGCACGCCACCAGGAATTTCTCCTGGAACGCCCCCCGGAATACCCGCGATGAGCGACTCGGGCGGCGGAGCTTCATCCATGCCGATCAGAATCTCCTTGGGGATTTCCACCGGAGCCTGGAAGGCATCCTCAACAACCGTCCTCGGCGTTCTCCTGGCCGTTGCCTCCGGCGGGGGCGCGGGAGGAGGCGCGGGAGGAAAAGGAGGCGTCGCCAGAAAACTCAACCGCTGAATCGACCCCGAGACGGCTTCGGGAAAGAGTAGAGGCAGGATAATCGCCGAAACGATCAGCACGACGTGAATGATGACCGAAACCATCAGAGTGATCGATTTCTTCGCCGCTGCGCCGGCCTCTCCCGAATCGATAGACCTGTAAAACATGGTCAACCCCCTGTTCAAGTGCGTGCCGGAAGAAACATCGAATTTTTTCCAACCAAGGACGACATCTCTCGTCCTCTCCCACCTTGGACACCATGGCCCCCTCCAAAGTTCCCGAATTGAACCGTGAGCCCCAAGGCTTCCCGGTATCCGCTCCGTCGCGAAGGGGGGCGACGTTCCAGTGGCCGAAGCGTTCGCCAGGCAGTGGCTCGAAGTCAACTCGAAAGGGAGAAAATAGGGGACGTTGTTGAATTACTGAAGTAACTTTCCCAGTCGCTGCCGGGTTGCGGACACTGTGAACATTGAAGATCGGGGCAGCCGCCTGCCACTAGCCTGACTATTCTTACGGGTCGTCGTGTGGAGTGTAGTGGATCGGCGGGAGAAACCTTCCGTCGTTGGACTGATTGTCGACTGTGACCGCCCAAAGGTAGGCGGCGCAGGCAGAGGTCTCGCAGGTCCAGGAAACAAAACCGTTCTCAACCCGCGCACTGATCGATTTCTGTGCCCAACTGTATGCGGGAACGTTGAACTCAATCGTTTGCACGATATTGCCACCGGCATCGCCCACGTGCGCAAGGATAGTGCTCGTGTCAGGCCATTCATTGAAAAGGCCCACATTGACCCGCTGCATCTCATTAACGGTAATTCCCGGATTGACAACGACCAGCCCAGGTATGGCACGACTGCCGAAAAAGACCGCATCCGAACCGTCACCGTCAATGACCACAGTCGAATATCTGCCATTGGGCGAGTCCGTGTAGACCTCGGCCGTTATCGAGTATTCATGATCGTCCGAACCACCCGGGGGATCGAACCAACTGTCGAATTCCACGGCTCCGGCTCCCCGGTAATTGAAGACGTCCTCGAGGAAGTTGTCCCAGACCAGGTACTGTTCCCGTTCAATCGCGATCGACCGGACAGCGACCGCACCATTAGGTCCATATAGTTTCGCGGAAATCAAATAGCTGAAAAGGGTCGGATTGTAGATAACGACTCGCGTCTTGAAATGCGCGCCGAACCTGCCCGGTGAATTGGCCATGGCCGGTACTGTCCAAATGGGATAAGGTGTCCTGAATACGAGTTTCCGTTGATCTCTGTCTGGAGTGGGGGTGTCCGACAATGCAGGCACCCAGAAAAGAAACAACAAAGCGGACCAAGGCAGAAGCTTCCTCATGGCGCATCTCCTTTGTGATCGGAACGTTACAGATCAACTTACGAGACAAATCCCAATGAGTCCACAGCAAAAGATTGGGGACGTTGCTGAATAGCTGGAACAACTGTCCCAGTTTCTGGTTCCCGACTCACCTTTCGCCGGACCTGTTCCTCCGAGAAGGCCAGCGCTCGCCGAAGGAGGCCTCGTTAATCTCCAGCGCTCGCCGCATCAGCGGCTCCGCTTCCCCCATCCGGTTGGTGGCCTGCAGCAGCAGCGCCAGGTTGTTCAAATCTATCGCCACGGTCGGGAACCCCAATAGGGGACGTTGTTGAATTACTGGAGTAACTATCTCAGTTTCTTATTCCCGACTGAACAAAACAGCGAAACAGATGACTTCCCGAGTGCTTCGGCAAACTCGCAGACACTGACAGGGCGATCCCTCCTCAGAACGCGCCCGAAAGGTTGCACCAAGCGATTCCGCCGCGGTATCCTCGACGCTTCCCTCGTTTTCCACTCCCTCCCTGAGTGTCGTCGGCTGCTTGGATCTCCCGGTTTTCGACGACGACCACTCCGTCCTGAAAACAGCAGGAGTGCCGACGGCCCGCTCTCCGAGTACTGAAACACCTCTGCTCAATTTATGTTGTCACCACCATAAGGAGAGAAGTAATGCCTCGCCAGGCACGGCTGGACGCTCCGGGCACGCTGCACCATGTCATGCTGCGGGGCATAGAGCGTCGGGCGATTGTGACCGATGACGCAGATCGTCAGGATTTTGTCCGGCGCTTGGGCGCCTTGGCCCTACAGAGCAGAACGGCCGTCTATGGTTGGGCCTTGTTGACCAATCATGCCCACCTCTTGCTACGCAGCGGTCCCTATGGGCTACCCCAGTTGATGCGCCGCTTTTTGACCGGTTATGCCCAAGCCTACAATCGGCGCCACGAGCGTTACGGTCACCTGTTTCAGAATCGTTACAAATCCATTGTGTGTGAGGAGGACAGCTATTTTGTGGAGTTGCTCCGCTACATCCATCTCAATCCCATTCGTGCCGGGCTGGTCGGGACTTTAAGCGATTTGGAGCGCTATCCCTGGAGTGGGCATGGAGTACTGTTGGGAGAGGTGGAAGGGAGCTGGCAAGAACGGGAGTGGGTGCTGAGCTGGTTTGGCAAAACGGCCAATAGCGCCAAAAAAGCCTATCGCGAATTTGTAGCGGAGGGCTTGGGACAAGGGCGGCGGCCAGAGCTGGTCGGGGGCCGGCAGGTCCGATCGGCAGGGGGTTGGTCGGTAGTTCGCGGCCGAAGTCAGCAAAAAGCAGGGGACAGGCGGATCCTTGGCGGTGACGTCTTCGTGGACACGGTACTACGGGAAGCGGAAGAGCGCATACGCCAACAATTGGAG
>VXMN01000277.1 GCA_009841055.1 Acidobacteriota bacterium | reverse complement strand
TCTGTGCGGGGGGTCCCCAGCAATGCGGATTCCTACCGCGATACCACACTGGCAATGCCTCACCCAATTCCTCCACTCGAGTCGACCGGCAACGGAACCGGGATTCTGCTTCGGCCGTGTCCACGCCGTTACCGCCGGCACGGTGGCCGGGTGCCGCATCCCAGGAAAACTGAGCGGCACCCAACGGGAGTGCATGCGGGCGGGACGCCCGCGCTCCCGGGGGGTCAAGGCTCCGGCCCCGAAACCACCCCGGCAATAAAAAGCTCCGGCCGGAAGAATTCCTGCGCCACCGCCGCAACTTCCCTGGATTTCACTCCCTGGATTTGCTTCAGGGTGTTGGTGACGTCATGGACGGACTGGCCGAAAATGGCCCTCTCAGCCAGTTCCAGGACGTGCCGGCGCCGGTGCTGGCTGGCGATCCGATAACTTCTCGTGGCTGCTCTCCTGGCCTCATCGATGGACTCTTCCGACAGCATGCCCTCTCCCAGCCCGGTCAGTTGGGCCCGCAGAGCCTCCAGAGCCCTGTTGCCGTCGGCGGGTGCGGCCGTCAGGCGGGCGAAGAAGTATCCCCCCCACTTGAGTCTGCGCAGCGAGGTCAGGACGCCGGATGCCAGTCCCTTTCGTTTCTTCAGTGCCAGGGACAGACTTCCGCCGGCGCCGGAAGTCAAGTGCTGCAGCACCGCAAAGACCGCCATTCGCGGCTCGGAGGCCCGGGGTCCCGGAAATCCGGCCTGAGCCAGCCAGGGATGCCCCTTCCCGGCCCTTCCCTCGAGGACTCGAGACCCGGCCAACCGTTGCAGATCGCCAATGTCTTCGTATTCGATGCGGGAGATACCGGACCGCCTCCATTTGCCGGCAAACCTGGCTGCAAAGGCGCTCCCCTCCACGTCTCCGGCAATGACCACCACCGGTTGGGTCCCCTGGACATATCGCCGGTGCCATCCCAGCAGGTCCTGACGATTGAGGGTTCCCAGGGCTGTCCGCTCTCCATAGGGATCTCTGCCATAGGGATGGGTGCCGTAGGCAGCCCGCAGAAACAATCGCTCCACCTGACTGCGTGGATCGTCCAACTGCCGTGCGGCGCGCAAACGCAAGGTCTGCTTCTGAGCCGCAACAACCTCTTCTTCAAAGGTTGGCCGTTGCAGGGTTTCCGCCAGAATATCCACACAGGCGGCAAAATGGTCGGAGAGACCGTGGAGCACAAAGCCGAAATAGTCGGGCTCTACCACGGCATCCACCTCCACTCCCATCCTCTCCATGAGAGCGGCCGGATGGGTGGGCTGCGGGGACGCCCCGGCCCCGATTGCGGTGGCAGCCATCAGGCCGGTAATTCCCTGCTTGTCAGCAGGCTCCGAGGCCTGGCCACCCGGAAAGAAGATCCCCATGGAGGCCAGGCGCAACCAGCGCCCTTCCTGGACCCAGACGTCGGGACCTCTCAGGATTGAGAACTTTCTCAAGGGCGGAACCAGGCCCGCGGTGCTGATTTCCCCGGGACCGCGCCGACTTGGCGGACGGCCTTCCGACTGCCCCTTCTCCTCCGGCAGGGGCACTTCGATCCAGTCGTCGCCCTTCAGCTCGCCAACGGCGCGAGGCAGAGCCATTCTCAAGAACTCGAGGTAACTGCCGGAGTTGAACTGCCTGATCTCCTCCGAAGCCGGCTGGTACTCCAGAAGAGTGCACCGTTCCAGATCGAGATAGCGACGAGCCGCCCCAACCACTTCCTCGAGGGTGACGGATTCGATTCTCTGAAGCGTTTCCTCCCATTTCCTGAAATCCGCCTGGTGCTCATGCCGGGCAATCTGAATCGCCAGACCCAACAGCCCCTCCTGGGACTGCAGAAACTCGACCGCGAGCAGCGCCCGGGCTCGCTGGAGGTCCGATTCAGCCAGGACGCCTTGCTTGATCCGCTCGATGGCGGCCAGAGCGGTCACGGCCGACCGGTCCAACCCGAGACGGCCGGCGCCAAGGCTGAGAATGAGATACCGGGTCTGTCCCGGAACAACCGTGTTGGAGTCGCCCCCGTGAACCGGCGACCGGACCATATCCAGGCGGCGATTCAATACCGAGGTCCTGCCCGCGGTCAGAACGGCTTGCAAGACCTTGCAGGCGTACCACTCCCGGCTGAAGGCGGACGGCAGGGGAAAGCCGATGAGGATCCCGGCTTGATGCAGGTCCTGCCGGCGATAGGCATAGCTGAAGCCGCCGGTGTGCGGCGTGGGAACGGCTGGTGGATCCAGTGTGGGGCCCTTGGGAAGGGAGCGGTATCGCTTGACGATCTCTCGCAGGAGCGCCCGCCGGTCGAAATCGCCGGTGATCGCAAGCAAGACGTTGCCGGGAACGAACCAACGGCTGTGAAAGCTACTGAATTGAGTGAAGTCGATGCCCTGCGGGCTGCCGGGGGAACCACTCCCTTCATCGAGTCCACTTCCCCTTCGCAACGCCAGGTCGAATAGCTGCCGGCCGTACTCCCTCTCCGGGGGGCCCTGCCTGAATCGGCGCCGTTGAGGGGACGAGCTTCCGAGTTTCCGCACCCTCTCGGTCGACGGATTCCATTTATCGACGGCGGTGACTTGAAGGTCCAAGCCCCTCCGATAGGCTTCCCGCGGAAGGACGGTGGAAAACCAGGCGTGGTCTTCACCCACTCCGGTGTCCAACACCGCTCCGATTCTCCTGGCTTCCCCGGCAACCGTTCCCTCTCCACCTGGCGGCGGCGAGTGAAACAGCAGGGGAGTCCACAAGTCCCAGAAACCTTGACTCGATGCGTCCTGGTGAATGCGGCCGGCCTTGACGTAGGTCACCATGGCCACCAGGGGCGTGTTGCTCCTTTCGAAGAGGAGCACCGTCAAACCGTTTTTGAATACGACCCGGGTGAAGGGTCCGACATCCTCTCGAGACAGAAAGGGACCGACAATTCTGGGCGGTGGAGACTCGGCTGCATTGTCTTGTGAGGCCTGGAATGAGTTGGCGGGGACCACCGGGACGAGGGTGCCCAAAAGTCCCAGCCAGCCGAAGAGAACCGCCGCCCGACAGGTGGACCGTGCGGTAAGCGTGCCGAGCCAGAATTTCTCGACGGGTCTCTGGACAGACGATAGAAGAGGCTTAATTTTCAGCAACTTGTTGCACCGATTGTGATGTTTTTCGGTAACAGAGGGTGCCGAGTGCGGACTAGGAAAGCTTGACCCCGTAGGGAAGGGGCTTGCCTTGCAGACCCGCTCGAATGTTGTCCACCGTCATCTGCGCCATGCGGAGGCGGGTGCGGGACCCGGCTGAACCCAGGTGGGGGGTGATCACCAGGTTGGGCAGCCGCAACAACGGGTGGTCGCGCGGCAACGGCTCAGGCTCGGTGACGTCAATGGCGGCGCCGGCAATCCTTTTGTCGGCCAGCACCCGGTAGAGTGCCTCGTGATCCACGACCCCTCCCCGGGCCACGTTGATGAGAATCCCGTCCGGACGCATCCAGGCAAGCTGCTCCTCTCCGATCAGGCGCCTGGTCTCAGGCGTCATGGGAACGTTGAGCGTCACGAAATGGGCCTGTTCCAGAAGGTCCCTCAGACCGGCATACTCCACTCCCAGCTCGCGCTCCGCCTCCGGCTTTCTGTGCCGGGAGTGGTAGAGAATCCGCATGTCGAAACCGCGAGCCCGGCGAGCCACTTCGCGCCCGATGTTGCCCAGGCCGACAATGCCAAGTGTGCTGCCGTGGACCTCGCGTCCCAGGAACAATGAGGGGTCGTAGTACAGGTAGTCAGGGCCGCGCGCATAGCGGTCACCGGCAACCACGTTGCGGGCGCAGGCCAGCAGCAGGGCCATGGTCATGTCGGCGGTGGCCCCTTCGACCGCTCCGGGCGTGTTCCCCACCGGAATGCCCCGCAACGCCGCGGCCGCAAGATCCACATGGTCGATGCCGACTCCGAAGTTGCTGATCACCTTGAGATTGGGCAAGCGATTCATGAAGGGCCCGTCAATGATGGGATGACCGTAAAGAAAAAGCGCCTCGACTTCCATCAGGGCTTCCCTGGATCCCTCCTCCAGCAGCGTCCAGGGGCCCGAGCGGCAGTCCGGAGCAAACAAGTCTTCAATAAAGGAGGCCAGAGGCACGTCTACCAGAATCAACGATCGAGGCATCGGCAGTTACCGCAACGATAAAGGAGATGGAATGGCTTTCTTGTGGATCCCGGCGCCCTGGAAGCGGGAACCGGGTTTGGGTCGTGGCCGCGAAGCTTTGGGCGGAGCGCCGCGGGAGGCCGGCGATCCCGGCTCGGACTCCCGGGGGTCAGGTATCGTCCGGCCTGAGCTTGCCGGCCGTCAGGACACCCTCCGGTTTATGCTTGACCAGGCCGTGAGCCTTCAACCCCAGTCCCGAGAACGCATACCCGGCGGCCAAAAGGAGCAGAACGACCTGCGAGTAGAAGTAAATCAGCGCGACCAGCATGGCCAGCAGCACGAAATTGACGAATCGCTGGCGGCTCTTCAGATCGACATGCTTGAAACTGGGGTATTTCAGAGTGCTGACCATCAGGAAGCCAAGGATTCCGACCAGCACATTCCAGAGTATTCCCGCGATCCAGTGTTCCGGAGGCTCCGGAGAAAAATGCACCGCGGCGGCAATCATGGCCGCGCCGGCGGGAATCGGCATTCCCACAAAGGGCTTTTCCGCGCCGCTTCCCGAGGGTGGAGGCATGGCGCTCTGAATGTTGTAGCGCGCCAGCCGCATGGCGCCGCACACCAGGAAACCAAAGCAGACGATCCAGCCGAGTTGCTGAAGGTGCAGAGAATAAGGCGACTCCACGGGAATAGCGCGGACTCCCCACAGGTAGGCCAGAATCGCCGGCGCCAGGCCGAAAGTGACCACATCCGCCAGGGAATCGATCTGCACGCCGAACTCGCTGCAGGAGTTGGTCATGCGAGCAATCCTGCCGTCCAGTCCATCGAAGACCACCGCAAAGCCGATTGCAATGGCAGCCAGGTTGAATTCACCCTTGAGGGCGTTGGTGACCGCGAAAAATCCGCAGAAGATGGTCCCGATGGTGAACAGGGTGGGCAGGACGTAAATTCCCCGTCGAAACCGCCGCCCTTTCGAATTATTCTTCACTGCGCACCACCCTTCCGATGACGGTGCTGCCTCCCCGCACCCGGTCTCCCCGACTCAATTCCAGGATCACGTTGTCGGGAACAAATACATCCACTCTGGAACCGAAGCGAATCAGGCCGATGCGTTCACCGGATTCGACCGCGTCACCCGGTTTCTTCCAGCAAACGATGCGGCGCGCCAAAATGCCTGCGATCTGGCTGAACCGGACGGTCAGGGAGCCGTTGTCGACCGTCAACATGTTTCGCTCGTTTTCCACCGAGGCCCGCTGGTCGAAGGCCATTCTGAACTTTCCCGGTTGATAGCGAACTTCCCGGATGGTGCCCCCGATCGGAGAGCGATTGATGTGAACGTCCCAGAGCGAGAGGAAAATGGAAACCCTGGTGCTTCCGTCCGACTGCCTCGCCAGATCCAGGACCTTCCCGTCCGCCGGAGCCAGAACCAGGTTCTTTTCTCCAGGGACTATCCGGTGAGGGTCGCGGAAAAAAAGCCCAACCAAAAGAGCGACCCCCAGACAGATCGACCCGAGCAGCACCAAACCCACGATCCACAGCAGACCGGCGATCACCAGCAGGGGGATCAGGAAGACAAAGGCATCGGCAGCGATCTTCATGGTGGAAACCCTGATGTCCCAACTCCCGACATTATATAACAGGTGCCGGGAGGAGACTGTCACATGCCGGGATCTCAGCGCCTTTGAAGCCGCTTCTCTCCAACCCGAAATTCTCGCCGGGTCGTTGGAATAATTCTGACAACTTGTTTATTGTAAACATGTTGAATGCTTACAATTGAGGGTCTTGTCGCCATAGACGGTCCGGACGGGCCCCGCTGAGAAATGTGGACTCGCCCGGCTGTCCCATCGGCCGCCGGAACCAAAAAAGGGAACCGCGCGGTTCCCTTTTCGATCCGTCAAACCATCCTTCAAGGTCCGGCCATCGCCTGGCGAATCTCAGCCAGGCCCGCTCACCCGAACCCTCAGCCCTGCTGCTGTCTTTGGGCTTGAATCATCTGCTGCATTCGGTCCTTGGCCCGCAGCTTCAACTTCTTCAACGTTACTTCCTCGAGTTTTTCTTCCTCGGACAGGAAACTCCTGTTCAGCAATAGGGACAGTTTTTCGTCGTAGGTGCTGTGTTCCTCGGCAAGTTTTCTGAACTCGTCGCTGGACTGCAAGAGATGCTCTCTGATATCCAAGGCGCTTGACACCGTTCCTGGTCCTCCCTCTGTTCGCTAGAGCCTGGTTTCCAATCTGCCTGCGTTGCCCAAAACTATCACAGCGCCAAAGACCAACTCAAGCAGCAATCGGGCTGGTCGGGGACGTGCCCGAATCCTGTCCCGGGCTCACTAGAGCTTCAGATATTCCTTCAGTTTTCTGGAGTTGGAACGGCTGACCGGTATTTCCGTCTCGGCCCGGTCAGCCATCTTTAACTGCAGGGTCCGGTTGAACCAGGGAACCACCTCCTTGATCCTGTTGATATTCACCAGGAAGGACCGATGAACACGCCAGAAGATTTGCGGGTCCAGATTGGCCTGCAACTCTTCCAGAGTTCGATAGTGGGTTTCTCCATTGAGATCCCGCGTGGTCACCTGTACGGAGCCGTCCGATACGCTGGCGAATACAATGTCGTCCGCGTCGACCATCAGGTGGCGTTTCCTGTCCGTAACCAGGAGCTTCGACTTTCTTGGCGTGGCGGGAATGAACTGGTTGAGCAGGTTCTTGATGCGATCGTCTACCGGAACATTGGACTCCAGTTGCTTCCGGGCTCTCTGGATGGCTGTCTCCAGCCTTGATTTCTCAACCGGTTTGAGGATGTAGTCCACCGCGTTGACTTCAAAGGCCCTGACCGCGTACTGGTCGTAAGCCGTGACAAAGATGACCTGGGGCAGCACCTCTTCCTTGGCCAGTTGGTGAACCACCTGAAACCCGTTGAGTCCAGGCATCTGAATGTCGAGAAACATCAGATCCGGCTCCAACTCCTTGACCAGGCGAATGGCTTCCACCCCGTTGCGGCCCTGGCCGACTACTCCGACGCCCGGAACCGACTCCAGCAGGAAGTGAAGCTCCTCCAGGGCCAACTCCTCATCGTCGACCAGAATACAGGAAACAGGCATCTCGAAACCCTCTCTCCCCGGGATAAATCAGGCGCCGGCCATCCGGGCTTCGCGGGATTGCTGCAGAGGAATTTCAATGTGGGTGAAAGTACCTTCCCCCGGCCGGCTACTCACCGTGAATGCGAAATCGGTCTGATAAGCCACCTTCAATCGCTCCAGGACGTTGCTGATTCCAATTCCGGAATGGTAGATCGAAGACAGTTTGTCATTGGAAATTCCAAGCCCGTCGTCAACCACCTGAATACACAGGCGTTCCTCCTGGAGCGCCGAGCAGATCCTGATTCGCCCCCCTTCAATCTTGGGCGAAATACCGTGCCTGATCGAATTCTCGATGATCGGCTGCAGGATCATGCTGGGTATCATGCAGGACAGCGTTCGATCGTCGATTTCCTTTTCGACTCGCAGCTTGTCCTTCCCGAAGCGACTGACCTCGATGTCCAGGTAGTTGTCGATAAACTCCACCTCTTCCCGCAGGGGAATGAAATTCTCGTGGCCCTGCAACAACTTCCGCAGGATGTGGGAGAGCTTTAAAACAGTGGCTCTGGCCTTGGAGGGATTGGAACGGATCAGCGATGCGATGGAGTTCAGGGTGTTGAAGAGGAAATGGGGGTTGATCTGGTTGGCCAGGGCGTCCAGCCGAGCCTTCACCACCAACACCTCCTGCTCGGCAAGCTTGATCTCCAGGCGGGTGTTGTTCCAGACCTTCAGGGTGACTCCAACGCAGCTCAGCGATGCCACCAGTATCAGGACAAAGACGATAAAACTGTCGGTGGGAAGATAAAACAGACGTGTCGAGGTCAAGGCCTGTCCCAGCGCCTGCCTCAGGGTCTCCACTCCAATGCAACTGAAAAAGAAGATGAGCTGCCAGCCGCTCTTGCTGAAGAGTTGCCTGGAAAAGAAGGAAAAGACCAGGTTGATGAAGACAAAGGGCGAGAAGTTCCAGATCTCTTCTTTCCTGGGCGAAAGGTTGCGCAGCAGCCCGGTGAGCAGCCCCAAGGTCGGGTAGATCACCAGCGCCGCCCACTCCTGCTGCTGCAGTAGCGCCACCATCCCCACGCAGCCCCCGACAACGGCTCCCACCACGGTGCCGCCCAGGAGGCCGGCAATGAAAGTGCCCTCCAGGCTGAGGTCGAAGGCAGCGAAGGGATTGATGGTCCCACTGCCCACTCCGGCGCCTCGGATGACCACTCCGATACAGAGCGGCAGGCCCCAAAACCGGATGAGGGTCAGCTTCTCCGTGGGTTCCCTCTCCTCGGCAAAGAGCGTTTTGCGAAAGGTTTGAGAACGGGTCAACAAGGATGCCAGGGAGGCGATAATCCCCAACTTGACCAGGAGCGCAATCAATATCTCCCGGTTGGCGGCAAAGATTTCCACTGCCTGATTTTCCCTAACAGCCGGCCACGTCGCCGGCTACCGGAACCCGAAATAGGATCGCGCCCCAGTGGCGTAGAGGCGCGCCATCACCGTGCGGCTACTCTAACACCCGACTCCCGAGAATTCCAGACAGGCGCCCGCTGCCGGCTTGCCGGGAGTTGGGACCCGCTGGCTCCCCATGAAAGGGCTTCTATAGCGAACCGAGAATCGATATTCTACCGGGGCCCCCTCGAGGGGCAAGAGCGATGGGAAGAGGCACCCCACCCGGGAGCGCGGGCGTCCCGCCCGCATACACTGCCGTTGCGTGACGCTCACTTCCCTGCGATGTAGCAGCCGGCCACCCTGCCGGCGGGAACCCCATGGACCCGGCCGAAGCAGAGTCCCGGCGTCGTTGCCGCCCGACCCGGGTCGAGGAAACGGGCAAGGCCTTGCCCGTGTTGTGCGGGCGGGCTTCATTCCGTGACGTCGTTCCAGCAGCGTGATTCATTTGTTGCAAATAGGGTAACCCTATGCTCTACCTGACCGAAGCCGACGTCGAGCAACTCCTCACCATGCCGATAGCCCTGGAGGTGGTCGAAGCGGCCTTCCAAGACCTGGGATCGGGTAAGGCCGAGAATATTCCCAGGCGCCGGCTGCACCTTCCCCAGGGGTCTCTGCACCTGATGGCGGCCGCCCTGCCCGAACCCGGGTACATGGGCTACAAGGCCTACACCGTTTTTCGAGGAAGGCTCCAGTTTTACTTCTGGCTCTACGAAACCGGGAGCGGCGCCCTGGTTTGCATGATGGAAGCCAACCTTCTGGGGCAAATACGCACCGGCGCCGCCAGCGGCGTGGCCACCCGCTGGATGGCCCGAGAGGATGCCCACACCGCCGGCATCCTGGGAGCCGGCTGGCAGGCCCGCAGCCAATTGGAAGCCGTTTGCCGCGTCCGTCCCATTCACAGGGTCCTGGCCTTCTGCCGCACTGCCCGGCGCCTCGATCGGTTTTGCGCCGCCATAGGGGACCAACTGGGCATTCCCTGCCTGCCCGCAAGCTCGGCCGAAGCCGTGGTGGATCAGAGCGCCATCCTGATCACCATCACCAACTCCTCCCGTCCGGTCTTTGACGGTGGGAGGCTGCGCCCGGGAACCCACATCAATGCGGCCGGAGGCAATTCCCTGGCCCGGCGGGAGCTGGACGAGGCCTGCCTGAGGCGTTGCGGCACCATCGTGGTCGACTCCAGGGACCAGGCCAGGCTGGAATGCGGTGAATTCCTGCGTCCCATTGAAAAAGGGCTCCTGCACTGGGAACAGGTTGGCGAATTGGGGGAAGTGGTAACCGGACGACGCCCTCCCAGGAACAACCCCGAAGAAATCACCCTGTTCAAATCCCTGGGCCTGGCCATCGAGGATGTGGCCGTGGCCGCGCAGGTATACCGATTGGCCCTGGAGCGCAACAAGGGTCGCGTGATCCCCTCCATCGCCGGACCCGCAAGTTGACAGGTGTCTCTCACCGAGCCGAGTCCCAATGGCTCGTCCCGGGCTGATGACTGGCTCGATACTCACGCCCGCGTCCCATGGGCTGACGCCCACGGCTACCTGTTGTCGCCGCATTCGCGTCTAGATTGTATTTCTTGTAAAAGGATAATTATAAAAGACTTACTGTGTATCAGCCCGCTTCAATCCCCCCATTATATCCCTCTATTTGAACCGGAATCCACTGGACCATTCGGGACGTAGGCGGACCGAGTCTTGTGATCATTCGACCTCGGAGACTCTTCCTCCGCGACCGTCAAGCGGCGTGGCAAGCTGCCCGCGCTCCCGATCGGAGATATCGGTTTGTGAGCATGCTCCAGGCTTCCACTCTCGGCCTCTGGCCATCTGTGGTCTTCTGTTCTTCGAGGGCCTCGTCGATGAGGGCGCGCAGCCAGTAGCCGAGGTTGAGGTGCCGCTCGGTGCGGAGGCGCTGGAGCCGTTGTCGGGTTTCGAGAGAGACGCGGATAGGAAGCGGTACACGGCGCAACATAAAGATACACAACAACACATGGAGCAACAATCGGCCTACAAAGCTACACGGCGGGACACGCATCCACCGTGAGCGCGAAAAGGCGCTCAATGGCCTTCCCGCAGGGATCACTGTGGTGAGAGCGACCCCCAAAAACGGGGGGGGGAATGGTGAATTTTGGCGTGCACCATCTCCCCGCCCCGGTGGCGCACCAGCGCCAAAAATCGGGGGGGCGCTCTCACCACTTCCTCCCCCTCCCGGCGCGGCGCACCGGGCGAGGCGGGGACACGCCAGCCGCCGCCCCGCCACGGTTGGCGCAGCCGATGCGGGGAATCCGTGCCAACCCGCGTCCAATGCGGGTTTTCGGGCACAGCCTGGACCACAACGGCGAGGGCTGCGCCCTCTGAGAGAGAAGCGTTGCGGTGGTCAAAAGCGTGAGCCACCTGGTGCGCCACCTCGGTGCGCCACCCCCGCTTTGTAAGGTGGACACCTCTACGACGCCACGTCCTTGACCCCCGGAGGCGGAAATCGTCGATCCTTTCGCGGCCGTTCGAGGCCGGGGTTTCCTGCTCCCATTGGACGACCTTCTCCAGTACGACGTCGAAGCCGCCATGGCCTTCGGCGGTGTCCCGATCGGTTTGAGTGATGGCTTGGCGGAACATGAGGACCTCTTTTTGGTCCTCGCCCATGTCTCCGGCCGGCCAGGGCACTGGCCCGATCGTTGCGGCGCGGGCAACCGTCTACAGGCCGGGCAACTCCTTTTCCGGCAAGGCCGGGCGTGTTTCCATTGCCCTCCCATACGGTCCACCAGCATCCGGTGTCGTCCATAAGTGTCCGAATAATCAGTCACTTATCCCGATCCAGGGCCTTGACTCAACCGATCCCGACTCGATAAGATCGCTGTTGCTTCCACAGCCTTGGAAGGGAGGAGGAGGTTGTGAGGGGACCTCACCGCCAGAGATCGGGACCCGCCATGCGGTCGCGTTCTCCGAAAGAGGAGGGAGCGGGTGACGGGCTTGACCGGATCCTCCGGCACCTACGGCGCAGGGCCAGGGAGCAGGTGGAGATGACGAGGCAACTGCTGGAAAGGACTAGGCGGCCCGGCCCGGACCGCGATTCAGGACCGAGCCGCTGAGGGAGCGCGCGGTCGGTAAGCTGGACTCGTTTTTGGACGCTGCCTGCCCCGCCGGTCCGGCCCTGCGTGGCTGACACCGCTCAGCGTTCATGTCGGCCCTCCAATGGAATGTACTCGCAGATCAGCCTGTACCGTCGCATGGTCGGATCCCGCTTCGACGGACGCCTCGTAGTTGTGCGCCACCCGCTCGACACTGAAGTGCTCCGAAATGAACACATAGTCGAATCGATCGGGTTGCGGCCGCGCCTTGCTGCCGCGGACGTAGGTGACCGCCAGCGGACCCTCCGGGCGTTCCTCAAGGATACGCGCATGCTCCGCCGGATTGTCCACGAGGTAGTCCAGAAAGGCGTCGCGAAGGGCGTGGGGGGGACTGGCGCTGAAGAAGAGGTTTTCGAGATACCAGTCACTGCTGCCGGGTTCCGGCGGCGGATTCGGTGCGAGCGCCGTGTCCAGATTCCAGTGATTGCTGTCGAAGCCGAGGATGACGGAACCCTTCAGTCGCTCGAAATGGGCGATGATCCCGGCGTATCCCGCCATCTTGAACTTCACGCTTTGCCCGGTCGCGTTGGGAGCGTGCCAACTGACAGCGTTCAATCCGATCCGCCGGGGACCCCGGATCACGGCGCTCACACCTCTCTCGTGGCGCGGCAGCCCACTGCCACCAACTCGGTTCTGAGTCCGCGCTTGCCCACATGGGGGCGTCCA
>VXMN01000274.1 GCA_009841055.1 Acidobacteriota bacterium | reverse complement strand
GGGGAAGTCTGTGCCAGGTTGAACCGCTTGATAATGTCGGAGGTGATGTCTACCGAGTTGTCATTGAACAGAACCTGGCTATTCTGGCTGGATGAATTCAGAATCAGGTAGAAGTTGTTCTCAGACGCATATTTTTGGACCTCGGCGGCTATTTTCCTGCCGATGCTGTTGTAGATATCGGTCCGGAGTTGATTGAACTCCCGCTGAGCGTCTTCGGTAGCCCGCTGGAAAGAAATCTGCTTTCTTTCCAGGTTCCTGGCCAGGGCCGCTTGCGCCTCCTGGTTCAAGGTGGCTCCCTGACGTTGAATCTGGCCCTGCAGATCCTGGATTTCCTTCTGCTGCTTGGCAAACTCTTCCTGCTTGGCATCCACCTTCTTCTGCAGATCGCCCATGGCGGCCTTCCCCTCCTCCGACTCGAAGATGGCGCGGTCGATCTGGATGACTCCCACCTTTACCATCTCCTGGCCCTGAACCTGCAAGGGACCGATCAAGCCAAGCAGAAGAAAAGGCAAGAATGCGATGATTCCTCGATGCTTCCTGGTCATGACACACAGACTCCTTGGTGGCTGTTTAAGCGTTGCTCAACACAAATGATGCGGCCCTAGCTTACCAGTCCTTCATTGATTTTTGAAGGGACTCGCTATTTCTTCTATTCAGCCACGGCCAGCGGAAGATCGACCGGAACGGCCACCAGGAACCCCCCGGTGCGCTCGGTGCTGGTGATGAGCGCCACGGCAATCATGGGCTGGGCCGTGGGGGAATCGATCTCCAGGGGGCCGAAACTGCTCCCCAGGCCGAGATCTCCCAGAACATCGTCGGTCACGTGAAAACCGTTGGGCGGAATCTGGATGGCGCCCATCAGTCCGGTCTCTTCGCCGGTCTCCCTGTCCCTGGCCCGTATCCGCGCGGCCGCGCTGAGGCTGCCCAGGTTCATGATGACCAGCTTGGTCCGGAAACGTCCCTGGTTGGTGGATGAGCTGAGTAGCAGTCTGGGCGAACCCTGAGAGGCCCCGACCTGCAGGGACGGGTCTTGGGTTTCGTTGTCGATCAGGGAAATAAAGCTGTTGAAAGGCCGGTCCGAAATCACCCGCAGGGATCCCGAGGTATTGGTGACGGCGCCGGCCTCCATCACGAACCTCAGAACGTTGTTGATTTGCAGGAACCCCCGTGGTCCGACCGTGGCTGTGCGCTCCCGGCTGCTCACCCCCTCCTGATTTCCCCAGCTTATGGAAACCGTGGCTTCCTGCTCCTCCAGGTTGCGGATTCCGAGATTGGTCCGAAACTGCGAGGTGTCCGAGACCAGGGGGAAGTAATTGACAAATCCCATGGACACGATTTCGATGGCATCGCGGGGAGGATTGGCTACCAGAAGGGTGTTGTTGTTGGGATTGACCGAAATGTGAGTGGGATTGGCGCCCACGAATACTGACGTAGTGGTGAGCTTGCGCAGGGGGCCCGGATCGATCAGGGAGAACGTTCTTGTCTCGGGAAGCAGGGCAGCCACCAGACCGGTCTTGGAGTTGATGGCGACGGACCCCGGAGCGGTGTTCAACGGCACCAGGCCCGCCAGAGTGGAAGGGATGCCTGAGGTGTCCAGCACGGCAACGGCCCGGTTGGCGCCAAGGGCGACCGCGGCAAATTCGAGTTCGGAGCTTATCGCAACTTCCAGGGGCCCGCTGCCCAGGAAGATGCTGCCCACCACGGCGGCGATATTCCGTTCCAGGTCGTAACGGACCATTTGCAGGCTGGCGTCGCCGTGAGTGGCTACCAGGGCCAGGTCGTTCTTCTGGTCGTAAGCGACGCTGATGGGGTTGGACCCGACGGGGATCGGCGCCGGAAACGCCGGGGTATTGGTGTCCAGATCCAGCAACTCCACGCTGTTCGCGTTCACCAGGGCGATGACGGCGATGTTGTTTTCGGTGTCGATGGCGACGCTCCGGGGTGCAGACCCGGCCGTTCCGACCGGAACCACGGCTTCAGTGGCGAGGCACTCTATGGTGATGCCATCGTCCTCGTCATCGCCGCCGGCCAGGCACTCATGATTGAGATTGACGATGGAGACATTGTCGCTCCCGGTATTGACGACCACCGCCCTTCCGGTAACTTCGTTCACCGCCACCACCTGGGGAGATGCCACCGGCATGGGCCGGCCCTCCCCGTCCAGGAAGGGATCGCCGTTACCATCCACATACAGCGGGATTCTCTTGTAGGTGGGGGCCGCCTTGCCCAGGTCGACCACGTACAACTCCCTAGAGTTGCGACCCACCACCAGGGCCTGGTTGGCGTCCGGCCTCACCAGCGAATAGACCGGAAAGGTCCCGGGAGAAAAGAGCACCTCCTGTGCCCACCCGCCCTGAGAGGCGCACACCAGCAGCAACACCGGGAAACCGAAGTAACGCTTCATGAAGGAGTGTCCTTGTATGAGAGTCAGTCGGAGCATTCAGAAAGTCCGGCCCACCGAGAATCTGATGTCGCTGCGCTTTTCGAAAATAATGGGGATCGGGGCGGCTCCGGTCGGATTCGGCACAAACTCGTTGAACCGCAAGGGGTTGTACCCGAAAATCAGGCGGAAGGGGGCGTTGACCACCGGCATGATGATCTGGAGCTCGACCCCCGTGCTGGCCCTCCACTTGTCGGTCCCCGGGATGACCTGCACCTCCTCCCCGGCTCTGACGGGCCGGAAATCTCCATCCTCCAGCACCACCAGCCCCGCGGTGGAATTATCGGCAACGGTCAGGGCGGCCCGCCTGATGACCCAGGCTCTTCCGATATCGAAAAAGGGCGCCAGCGTGACCGGACCCATGATCGGAATCCGATATTCCAGGTTGTAGACCACCTGGGTGTCGCCGCCCACGAACTGAAAGCTGCTGTAATAGCGCTTTTGATCCCTCACCACATCCAGACCCGTAAGGGGATCGATCTGGGGGGTGCCGTCGGGATTGAGCACGGGCACCGTTTCGGTCCTCTCGAAGGTCGTCAGAGCCAGTGGGGTGATGAGGCGAATATCGAAACCCCGGATGCTGTCCTCGCCTCCGATGAACTGCCGGTCGAAGACGGGAGGCTGCAAGCCGTCGAAACCACTGACGAAGGAAAACAAGCCGCGCATTCCAATGGTGTTTCTACCTTTGTTGACCGGCTTGAACCACTTGGCTTCCACCGTGGGCCGGACGATGTTGGCTCCTCCCCGCAGCAGGGGTCCACCCGTGAGCTGCAGGTACAGCGAGAAACTCTTGCCCCTGGTGGGCTGAAAGGGGTTGTTGACGGTGTTGTAGGTGAGCGACGGGGTGATGGTGCTGCGCACCAGCCCTTCGAAAGCCGTGCGGCCGGAGAAGCGATCGGCAGGCCAGAGCGCGCTGAAGAAGGACTCGTTCTCATTGGAGGTGAAGCCGGTCGAGGACTTGTCCAGTCCGTAGCTCATTCCGAAGTGGGTGAAGGGACGGACCGGGTAACTGGCGAAAGTGGTGAACCCGGTGCTGTTCTGGGAGAACAGCTCGGAGCCCAGGGGCACCAACCCGCTGAAGAAGCCCAGGGTGTCGGCTTCGTGAAAGCTGTAGCGTCGATGGAACACCGTGAATCCGGTGGTCAAGGGCCGATCGCGGAAGTAGGGCTCGGTGAAGCTCAAGACATACTGGGAGGCCCGAGTCCCCCCCTGGGCCTGGATGCTGATGGATTCGGCGTGAGCGATGAAGTTGTTGGTGGAGTAGCCGGCGCCGATGAAACTGCCGCCAAAGCCGCTGGTTCCTCCCGAAAAAGAGACTGAGTTCTTGCCCTTTTCCTTCACCTTGAGGACGACATCGACCTGGCCGGTCTTTTCGTCTCCGGGGGTGGGGTCGGGCTTGATCTCCGCATCTTCCTCGGCCTTGAGCTCGTCGAAGTACCCCAACTGGTTCAATCTCAGGACGCTCACGTCCCACAACTGGGTGTTGAATATCTCGCCTTCCCGCACCAGGACTTCCCGCCGGATCACCTTGTCCCTGGTGGTGGTATTGCCCACGAAATCCATGCGCCTCAGGAAGAACTGCTTGCCCTCTTCAAAGTCGAAGACGACGTTGACCACCTTTTCAACCTCGTCCACTTCCTGCCTCGGGATCGGAGTCCAATTGATATAGCCCCTGGAGCCATAGATCTTCTTGAGGTTCTCGAATCCCTCCCGGATCAGTTCTCCATTGAAGACCTCGCCTTCCTTCATGCCAAGGACCCTCAACAGGATATCGTCTTTGAAAAGAGTATTGCCGGTGAACTGCAGGTCGCCCACCCGGTACTGATCGTTCTCCTCCAGGTCGACGTCGATGTAGACCCGCTTCCTCGTCTTGCGCCTGAAGGGAATCGGAAACCACGACCACCGCTTGACGTCCCGCACCTCGACCCTGGGCTCGTTGATCAGGAGCTTGATGTGGCCCTTCTCGTGATACTTGGCGCGGACTCCCAGTTCCAGCGAACCCTCCAACCTGCGCCTCTCATACTTGGATTTACCGGTCCAGAAAGAGATGAACCCGGTCTCCTTGAGGAACTTCATCGACTTGCGCAGTTCCTTGTCCGAGTAAACGGTGTTGCCGTGAAAGTCGATCTTCTCCACCTTGACCTTGGGACCTTCCTCGATCTCAAAGGTGAGAAGCTTGGAGTTGGGCGGGACATCCTCCGTCCTGTAGCTGATCTCGGCATACTGGCGGCCCTTCTCGGCCAAAAGATCCGTCAAGACCACGATGGCTCGCTGTATCTTGGTGGGATCGAAGGGGGTTTCGATCCCGATACCCACCTTCTCTTCCTGGTATTTCTCCAACACTTCGGTCTGAGTGGCCGATTTCAGACCTTCATACTCGATACTCCGGATCATGGGCCGTTCCTGCACCCAGAAGATCACGATCTTGCCCCGATCGCCGTCCTCCAGCTCGATCCGAACGTCGTCGAAGTACCCTGTCTCCCAAACGGTTCGAAAGTCGCGTCGCAGCAGCGCCCGATCCAGGAAGTCGTTGGGCTTGGACAGAACGTGGAACTTGACCGTTTCCTGAGGAACCCTTCTGGTTCCTCGCACTTCTATGTTCTCAATGATTTCTCTCTGCTGAGCCCAAGCCTGCCCCTGCCATACGCACAGCACCCACAGGAGCGCCCCGCACGCAACGAGGAAATGCTTACCCATTGCTGCCTCCACTACTCGGCTGAACGAGAAAGTGCATCTTTGCCGGAAGCCCTTAGAAACGAATGTAGGATGCGGATTGGGGGGAATTATTTGTATAGCAGAGAGGTCTCAATGATAGTTTTTTTCAGATCCCGATAGTAAAGGCCCTTATCCACCTCGTAAATCTCGATTTCAGAGCCCGGCTCGACATCACCCTGAATGAGGGCTTCGGATAACGGGTCCTCGACGTACCGTTGCAGGGCCCGGCGCAGAGGCCTGGCTCCGTAAGACCGGTCATGGCAGGTTTTTTCCAGGATCCAACGGGTGGCGTCGGGCGTCAGGGAGATCTTGACGTTCTTGGCCACCATGCTGGCATTGATCTGATTCACCAGCAACTCGACGATTTTCTCCAGGTCATCGTCCGTCAGCGAATTGAAGACGATGACCTCGTCCAGGCGGTTGATGAATTCCGGATTGAAGGCCTTCTTGACCTCGGAGAGGACCATCTCCTCCATCCTGGCCTCGTTGACCTCCCGGTTGGTGCCGTGAAATCCGAGCTGATGTTTCTTCTCCAGGAACCGGGCCCCCAGGTTGGAGGTCATGATGATGATGGTGTTCTTGAAGTCGACCGTATTGCCGAGCCCGTCGGTAAGCTGTCCGTCCTCGAAAACCTGGAGCAGGATGTTGAACAGATCCTGATGGGATTTTTCGATCTCGTCGAGCAGGATGATGGAATAGGGCGCCCTCTTGACCCGCTCGGTCAGCTGCCCTCCCTCTTCATACCCCACGTAGCCCGGCGGTGAACCGATGAACTTGGAGACCGAGTGCTTCTCCATGTACTCCGACATGTCAAACCGGATCAGGGCCTTCTCGGTGCCGAACAGGAAGTGCGCCAGGGAGCGGGCCACCTCGGTCTTGCCCACGCCGGTAGGCCCGAGGAACAGAAAGGAACCCACCGGACGGTTGGGACTCTTGAGCCCGGCGCGAGACCTTCGTATGGCCCTGGCCAGGGCTCCAATGGCCTTGTCCTGGCTGATGACGCGCTTGTGAAGCTCCTCCTCTATGCGCATCAGCTTGGCCATCTCCTCCTCCTTGATGGCCATCACGGGAATGCCCGTCCACTTGGCGACAACGCTCTCGATGTCTTCCTTGGTCACCGTGCCGCCGCCGGAGTCGTCCAGATTGAATTTTTCCTGAATCGACCGCAGGTGTTCCAGGGCAATGCGCTCCTCGTTGCGATAGATCTCGGCCTTCTCGAACTCATGGTTGGAGATGGCCGATTCCATGCGAGCCACGATCACCTTGATCTTCTTCTGTATCTCCGTCATCTCCTTGGGGAGGCTGTCCTGGCGCAGCTTGACCCTGGCTCCGGCCTCATCGATCAGATCGATGGCCTTGTCCGGCAGGAAACGATCCGGGATGTAGCGATTGGCCTGATAGACGGCGGTTTCGATTGCCGCGGAGTCGTAGCTCAGCATGTGGAACTTTTCGTAGCGCTCCTTGACCCCGTTGAGAATGCGCACCGCTTCTTCTTCCGAGGGAGGCGGAACCTTGACGGCCTGAAACCGTCTTTCCAGCGATCTGTCCTTTTCGATGGACTTGCGGAACTCTCCCGGCGTGCTGGCGCCGATGCACTGGATCTCGCCGCGGCTCAATGCCGGCTTCAGGATGTTGGCGGCGTCCAGCGACCCCTCTGCCGAGCCGGCCCCCACCAGGGTATGCAGCTCGTCCACGAACACGATCGCATTCCGATTCTCGATCAGCTCCTTCATGATCGTCTTCAGCCGCTCCTCGAACTGGCCCCGATACTTGGTGCCGGCCACGATCAGGGAAAGATCGAGAGCCAGAATTCGCTTGTCGGCCAGATAGCTGGGGACCTCGTTCTCGACGATTCGTTGCGCCAGGCCCTCGACGATGGCCGTCTTGCCGACGCCGGGCTCGCCGATCAGAACCGGATTGTTCTTGGTGCGCCGGCACAGAATCTGGATCACCCGTTCGATCTCGTTCTCTCGCCCCACCAGGGGATCCAGGCTGCTCTCAACGGCCAACTGGGTCAAATCGCGACTGAATTCCGACAGCAGCGGGGTTTCCTTGGACCGGCTGACCACGGGCTTTTCCGAGTGGGTGCGACTCAGTTCCTCGCGGATCGAAGTCAACTTCAGCCCTCGTTCATGCAGTATCTCCGCTGCCAGGCACTTGTCTTCGCGAAGAATCCCCAACAGCAGGTGTTCGGTTCCGATATGCCGGTGGCGCAGACGTTCGGCCTCGTCGGCCGCAAAGGTGAGGATTCGCTTGCATTCCGTACTCAGGGGAAGATCGATCGATGTCGGCACCTTCTCCCGAATTATGGTTCGTCCCTCGATATCCTTCTTGATGGAATCGATGGAGGAGTGAGAGCGCAGAAAGCGATTGGTGAGACTCTTGTCCTCCCGCATCAGGCCCAGGAGAAGGTGTTCGGTCTCGATGGAGGGGCTTCCGAATTGGCTGGCTTCGTACCGAGCGAAAAAGATCACCCTTCTGGCTTTTTCGGTGTATCTCTCAAACATGAGTACCGCTGACGGCTTCCAGGCTGCCGTTCTCCAGCTTCAGAATTCGGTCGCACTTGGAAGCTATTCTAGCATTGTGCGTGACAACGATGGAAGTATGTTTTTTGGCGCGCTGGACCTCACGAAAAAGCTCGAAAACCCTTGACCCTGTTCGGCTATCGAGGTTTCCGGTCGGCTCGTCGGCCAGCACCAATCGAGGCTGATTCACCAGGGCTCGGGCGATGGCCACCCGTTGCTGCTCGCCCCCCGACAACTCCCCCGGACGATGGTGCAGCCGCGTTTCCAGCCCCACCAGGGCAAGCATTTCTCTCCCTGCCCGTTCGTCCCGGTAGGCGCCGGAAATCCTTTGCGGCATGCTGACATTCTCCAGTGCGGAGAATTCGGGAAGCAGATTGTGAAACTGAAAGACAAACCCCACCGAGGACCTTCGGAATCGCGCCAGGCCTTCGGCGTCCAGATCCTGCAGGTCATCCCCCCCGAATCGAACCGACCCGCTGGTGGGGCGATCCAGGGCGCCCAGGATATGGAGCAGCGTGCTCTTGCCGGAACCCGACTGCCCGACCACGGCGACCAGTTCTCCGGGACTGACCGTCAAGTTCAGTCCCTTCAGCACTTCGAGGCGCTGGCCCGCCATGAAATAGAACTTGTCCAGATCCCGGACTTCAATGGCAGGCGAGGAATCCCGGGCGCCAGCGACGGAGCCGGAAGCCGGTTCAGACGTTCTCCTCGAAGTCGGCCGGGGCGAATCGCTACTCATAGCGCAACGCCTCCACCGGGTTCAGTTCCGCCGCCCGCCCCGAGGGATAGAGGGTAGCCAGAAAGCTGACCATGATGGCGGAGGCCGCCACCGCGACTCCGTCGGCCACCGACAGGTTGAAGGGAACGTGCGTCAAGGAATAGATATCGGCCTGCAACCGGATCAACCGGTAGCGGTCACCAATCCAACAGAGGGTGTAACCCAGAATCAGCCCCCAGAACGAGCCGACCACCCCTATGGTCACTCCCTGAAGGACAAAGATCTTGCGGATGGCTTTCCGGGTCGCTCCCATGGCCATCAGCACGGCGATGTCCCGGGTCTTTTCCATCACCATCATGGTGAGGGTCGTAATGATGTTCAAGGCCGCCACAAAGACGATCAGTCCGATGGTCACCACCATCACCAGCTTCTCCAGGCGCAGCGCCTCAAAGACGGGGCGGTTCAACTCCCTCCAGTCGATGGTCTCAAAGCCTTCGCCCAGGACCCGCTTGATTTGCAGGGCGATGCGTTCGACCTGGTAGATATCGTCCACTCGGCACTCGATCACCGAAACCCGCCGGCCGGTCCCCAGAGCTCTCTGGGCCGAAGGAAGCGCGGTAAACGCCCATTGGGCATCGAAGTCGTACAGTCCCGACCGATAGATGGCAACCACCTTGAACCGCCGCCTCAGGGGAAACTCTCCGAGAGGGGTCAGGGCGGTCTCGTCGCTGAACACACTGACCGTATCCCCGACCAGAAGACCCAGGCGTTGGGCCAGATCGACACCGACCGCCAGGTGGTCGTCCATACGATCCTCTTCGCTACCGGCCAGCCGACCCAGGTCTCCTTCGAGAACCTGGAAGAATTGGCCCCGAACCAGAGGATCGTCGACGGCGATGCCCTTGAGCATGACACCGTCCTGACGCGAACCCGTGCTCATCAGCACCGGTCCGTACAGGGCTGCCGAAGCGCTGCGGATGCCCGGAACCTCTCGAATCCTGGTGGTCAGTTCCTCGGGATTCCCGATGCCCTCGCTGCTGAAGACCGGTTTGACGTTGAGATGCGCCGTGCCCTTGAGCAGCTTGTCCTGCAGATTTTCGCGGAATCCGGAACTGATGGACAGGGCCACGATCATGGCGGCCACCCCTGCCGCCACACCCAGGATGGAGATCAGGGTCACCACGGAGATGACCGTCTGCTTGCGGCGTGCCCGAAGATAACGCCAGGCCACAAACCACTCGAACGTCTTCATGGGCGCTTCTTTTCCGGACGCAACAGGGGAAAGAGAATGACATCCCGGATGGAATCCGAACCGGTAAAGAGCATGGTGAGCCGATCGATGCCGATCCCCTCCCCGGCGGTGGGAGGCATCCCGTAACGAAGGGCTCTGACGTAGTCCTCATCCATCCGGTGGGCTTCCTCGTCCCCCTTGTCACGTTCGACCGCCTGAGCCTCGAAACGTCGCTTCTGCTCCTCGGGATCGTTGAGCTCGCTGTAGGCGTTGGCGATTTCCATCCCTCCGATGTAGAGCTCGAACCGTTCCACCAGCGAGGGGTCCTCGGGCCTGGTCTTGCTGAGGGGAGAGAGCTCGAGGGGATAGTCGTAGATGATGGTCGGCTGAATCAGGTGCCTTTCCACGACCGCATCGAACAGGGCCGCCCAGATCAGGCCTCTCGAATCCCCGGATTCGCAGTTCACCGGGTCGAGTCCACGGGAACGTGCGTAGTCGTTCCAACGCCGACAGAGCCGGGCCAGGTCCGGGAGTGATTCCAACTCCTCGGGCCGAGGCGCCGGCAAGGCATCGCCGGGCCAGAACTGGCGGATGGATTCCTTCATGGAGTAGCGGGACCAGGTTTGCAGGGAAATCCGAACTCCGTTGAACTCGAACTCCGGACTTCCCAGAATCTCGTGGGCCAGCCGTTTCAACAGGTCCTCGGTCAAGTCCATCAGCTCGCGATAGTCGCTGTAGGACTGATAGAACTCCAGCATGGTGAATTCAGGGTTGTGCTGGGTTGAAATTCCCTCGTTGCGGAAGTTCCGGTTGATCTCGTAGACCCGTTCCATTTGCCCCACGATCAGTCGCTTCAGGTAGAGTTCCGGCGCAACTCTGAGATACAGCGGCATGCCGAGCCTGTTGTGAAAGGTGCGGAAGGGCCGCGCGGTGGCCCCACCGGCAACCGGCTGCATCATGGGAGTCTCCACTTCGACGTATCCCCTCTCATCCAGATAGTCCCGAATGCCCCTGATGATGCGGCTGCGTGTGACAAAGACCTCACGCACGCCCGGGTTGGCAATGAGGTCCAGGTAGCGTTGGCGATAGCGAATTTCGATGTCGGTGAGTCCATGCCACTTCTCCGGCAGCGGCAGCAGAGACTTGGCCAGAAATTCCATGCCGGTGGCATGAACGGTGAGTTCGCCGGTCCGGGTTCGAAACAGAAATCCCTCGACGCCAAGGAAGTCTCCGACGTCCAGGAGTCGATAGAGTCCGAAAAGGCGTTCGCCGACGCCGTCTCGGCGAATATAGACCTGCAGGCGGTGCTCTCCGTCGGACAGGTTCAGGAAACCGGCCTTCCCCTTGCCGCGAATGGCCACCACCCGGCCGCAAACCCGCACGGTGACGGGCCGGGATTCCAGCTTTTCCTTGGAAGAATTCCGGTGCTGCTCGAGGATCTGAGGCAGAGCGTGAGTGGAGGAATAGGCGTTCGGGTAGAGGGGGCAGCCCAGGGCCTTGATCTTTTCCAGCTTGGCGTATCGTTGAGCGACAAGAGTCTGCTCGGTCTTGGATGGGCTCAAGGCTCCCCGCCCCCCTCGGTTGCAACTTCCTTGTGGATACTGTCCAGGATGCCGTTAACGAATTGGATAGCCTCCGAGGTGCTGAACCGGCGGGCAATCTCCAGGGCTTCATTGATGGCGACCACCCTGGGAGTCTGGGTTTCGTACAACAACTCGAAGGTGGCCAGCCGCAGGACATTCCTGTCGACGGCGGCCATGCGGGGAAGGCGCCAATGGTCGGCGTGGCGGGACAGCAGAACGTCGATCTGAGCGATATGGCGGACGGTGCCGCCGGCGAGATGGTCGGCGAAGGCCCGGGTATCAGCCTCGGAATCCCGGTTCAGGGTCCAGAAGGTCCTGCGAACATCGTTGAACGACGCCTTGGACAGGTCCCACTGAAACAGCATCTGCAGCGCATGCTCTCGCCCCTGCCTTCGTCCTCCCATGGATCGATGTCCTCAAGAGCCGCTCCGGAAAATCGTGCTACCCTATCCTAGTTCCTTCAGTAGATTGGCCATTTCGACGGCCGACATGGCCGCCTCGAATCCCTTGTTGCCGGACTTGAGCCCCGCCCGGTCGACGGCCTGTTCCACGCTTTCCGCCGTTACCACGCCGAAGGCCACCGGCACCTCCGAATCCAGGGCAACCGAGCCGATTCCCTTGGTCACCTCGTTGCAGATATAGGTGAAGTGGGGAGTTTCTCCCTGAATGAGTGTCCCCAGGCAGATCACCCCGTGATACTTTCCGCTGCCTGCCGCCTTCTTGGCCGCCAGAGGGATCTCGAAAGACCCGGGCACCTTGATCACGTCGATATCGCCTTCAGCCGCACCGGTTCGAGCCAGCGCGTCCAGAGCGCCTTCCAGCAGCCGGTGGGTCACAAAATCGTTGAAGCGACTCACCACGACGGCAAAGCTGAGCCCTGCTGCATTCAGATTTCCCTGGATCGTGTTCACCACGCTGCGCCTCCTGCGACGGGGCCCCCGGGGCGGACTGCCGGGCAACCCTCCGATCTCGAAGCTGCCGGGCCAAAAACGCCTCAGGATGATAGCAGCTTTTCACACGGAGTGCGGCCCGTATTTGTCACCGGCGTGCCGGATGGATCCTCTGATCGTCACTCACACACCGTGCAGTTCCCCCCCTTCGGGACCGACAGGAACGGACTTGAAACAAACGCGGGCGCCTGGTGGCTGGAAACCGGTTCAAAGTCGAGCAGGAGCAAATTTTTGATTCACATCGATGCACAGGATGCACAGGATTTTTTCAGGAAAAG
>VXMN01000095.1 GCA_009841055.1 Acidobacteriota bacterium | reverse complement strand
ATGTGGGGCGGGTTGAACCAGTGGGTGATCAGGGCCTGTTGGGGACGGCTCAGATCGGCGGCAAGCTCGGAGATGGGAAAACTGGAAGTATTGCTGGCCAGGATGGTCCCGGCCGAAACCCGGGATTCGATCCGGCTGAAAAGCTGCCGCTTGACCTCCAGATCCTCGGCAACCGCCTCCACCACCAACTCGGCCCCCTGAACGGCTTCGACCTCGGTTTCACAAACACGGAAGCGAGCCAGCGCCGGTGCAATGGCCTCCTCATCCCCGAATCCGGCGTGGGCAGCCGTCCGCAGGTTCTGCTCGATGCGGCCGGCCACCGACCCTCGCACCTCTGCCGAAAGGTCGTAGCCACTGACCCGGCAGCCTCCCACCGCAAAGGCCTGGGCGATGCCATGACCCATGGTTCCCAGCCCCAGCACCGCGATATTTCTGATGGTGGACATAGGTCGGTTCTCCTCACCCCCAGGGATCGGGAGCCAGGGCCGCCATGTCGGTGACCGCATCCAGCACCACCGGACGGTCGGCCTGCAGGGCTTCCTCCAGGGCGGGAACGACCCCCTCGGGCTGCTCCACCCGGATGCCCCGGCAACCCAGGGACTCGGCCATGGCGGCGATGTTCAAGTCCCTGAACTGCCACATCTCCAACCCCTCCCGCTGCACCCCGCCGTAGGCGCCGGCGTAAATTTCGGTCTCCTGATTGAGGGAGCGGTTGTCGTTCACCACGATCACGGGATGGATGCCGTAGCGGAGGGCCGTCTCCAACTCCGACAGGTGGTAGTAGAAGCCGCCGTCGCCGGTGAAACAGACCACAGGCCGTTGGGGGGCGGCGCACTTGGCCCCGATGGCCGCCGGCAGGCCCCAGCCCAGCGATCCGGCAGCCCGGATGTAGCTCTGGCCGGGGTGGTGCAGCTCGATGTGCGTCCCCGACCAGATACCCGAGTGGCCGGTATCCGAGACCAGGATCGCGTCCTCGGGCAAGGCCGATTCTATCTCCTTGCAGAGGCGCTCCGGGCGCATGGGCACCGCCGATGACGAACGCAGGGGGGCTACTTCCGAACGCCATTCGGCCACCACCTGCTCCACCCGCGAGAGCCAGCCCGAGTCGGGGGGCCGGAAGGCCAGGACGGCAATCAACTCCTGCAGCCCCACCTTGGCATCGCCCCACAAGCTGCAGAGGTTGGGATAGTTGCGGCCCAGCTCCCCGGGCTCGATGTCCAGTTGCAGGACGGGAGTCCCCTTGGGCGGGATGCGCCAACTGTTGGTGACCTGCCCCCCGGTGCGGCTGCCGATGAAGAAGACCAGGTCGGCCTCGGCCACCAACCGGTTGGCGCAGGCGCGGGAATAGGAGCCCACCACGCCAATGGACAGGGAGTGGTTTTCCGGAATGGTTCCCTTGGCGTTCAGCGAGGTCGCCACCGGGATGGAGAGCTTCTCCGCCAACTGTCTCACTTCAGCCTGAGCGCCCGAAAGGGTGACACCGCCTCCGGCAACGATGACCGGCCGGCGGCTTCGGCTCAAGAGGTCGGCGGCCCGCTGCAGGCTGTCGGGCTCCGGCCGAGGGCGGATGGCGGGATAGCGAGCGAACCGGGGCTCGAAGACCGAGTCCAGGTCGGCCTCTCCCTCGATGGCCTGCCCGATGTTCCCCCCTATTTCCAGGTGAACCGGAGCCGGACATCCGGTGGTGGCTTCCCGGAAGGCCTGGCGGAGCAGGTCGGGCAGGCGCTGGGGCAGATCCACCTGGGCGTTGAACTTGCTCAGGGGCTCGAACAGGGGAAAGTCATCCACCTCCTGGTAGACACCGCGGTGCTTGCTCTCGGGAAGCTTACCACCGCTGACGGCAATGACGGGGGCACAGGCCAGGTAGGGGTCCCGCAGTCCTGCCGCCAGGTTGGCCGCCCCGATGGTCTGGGCCATGGCCACCCCGGGCCTGCCCGAGATTCGAGCGTAGCCGTCGGCCATGTAGACGGCCGCCTTCTCGCTGTGGGCCGTCACCCGCACGATATTTCGGCCTGCCATGTCGGCCAGGGCTGGAGTCACGATGGTGGGGACCAGAAAGACGTGGCTGACTTCATAGGCCTGCATGGCCTCGGCGAAATAGCGGGATCCCGTCATGAGTGGCATGGGCGTCCTTCAGGTCGGGCTTGACGCCCGGCGTCGCTGGCGCGAATATTACTCTGCCGCTGCCTTTAGACACAACCCTGTTGCTGAGGTTGGAACAAGATCCTTTCAGGATGAAACTGCCGATGGTTGTTGAAGACGAACCACGAACAGACACAAAGACCGATGGACGTCCTTTGCTACGACGCCGTCACGGAATGAGGTCACCCGGGAGCGCGGGCGTCCCGCCCGCATTGGACCTGGCACAATGAATACGAACCCTGCAAAGTCAAGCTCGGCGCCCCTTGCAAGGGATTGACCGTGGACGAAAGGTTGCCTGCAGCGATAACGTCGCGGGCGGGACCCACCCGGGAGCGCGGGCGTCTCGCCCGCATACGACCTGGCAAGATGGAAACGAACCCTGCAAAGGAGGGCTCACTGCGCTTTACGAGGAAGCGGCCGCGGATGGCTGGCGTTGCACCTACAAGGTTGCGGGCGGGACCCGCCACGGCTCTGCTTCTGCCGAGCCCATGCCGTTTCCACCGGCAGGGTGACGGGGTGGGGCATCGCAGGGAAACTGAGCGGGACAGAACGGGAGTGCATGCGGGCGGGACGCCCGCGCTCCCGGGTGGGCCTCCTCCGATCCCTCCTGCTCCTCGACGGGGCGCCCGGCGGCTTGCCGGGCTGCAGTCCGTGCCGATGTGGCAGAGCCGTCGTGCTTGGTGATCCATTGCCGTCTTTCGTGTCACCTCGTGGATCGCTTTTTTCTTTTGTTTCAGATGCAGTCTGGTCTTCGGGAGTTAACGATGCATGGCAAACCGCTCGGCCGCCGGGAGTTCCTTCAGACTTCATCCCACCTCATGCTGCTGGGCGCAGGCTGGGGGTGCGCTTCCAAGGGAGGCGGCGGAAAAACGCCATCCGCACAGGCGGGCGGCAAGGAGGCTCGCATGAAACTATCGCTGTCGGCCCGGGTCGCTGAGAGCTTTTCCAACAAGGAGGAAGCCTCACTGAACCTGGAGCAACTCATCGAACTGGCCCGGAACCACGGGTATCGGGCCCTCTGCATGCGGGCCTCCCAGGCGGGCGTTCATTCGCCGCCCGAACAGGTGGCCCGCATGAGCCGTCAAATCGCGGAGGCCGGCCTCCAGGTCTCCATGGTCACCGGAGACTTCGCCGTTCCCCGCAACGACGAGCTGGGACCGTCCGGACTGCGCAACATCGCCCCCTACCTGGACCTGGCGGAAACCTTCGGGTCCGACCTGATCCGTATCTGCATGAAGAAGGAGGAGGACATTCCCTGGGCGCAGAGGGCCTCCGACAGCGCCGCCGAGCGGGGCATCCGCCTGGCCCACCAAGCCCACTGCTCCAGCCTGTTCGAGACCGTAGAGGGCTCCCTCCAGGTGCTGGAGAAGGTGGACCGCTCCAACTTCGGGATCATCTACGAACCCGCCAACTGGATGATCGCGGGAGAGGACTACGGCCGGGAGACCATCAAGAGGTTGGGGCCACACCTGTTCAACGTCTACGTCCAGAACCACCGCCTCAATCCCCAGGGAGAGGGGGTGGTCAGGACCTGGAACCGGGGCCCGGTCCGGCTGGACCACATCGGCCTGTGGGAATCGGGAGGGATCGATTTCGACGAGGTCTTCCAGGGCCTGGAGGACGTCCAATACCGGGGCTACGTCACCATCCACCAGGCCTTCGCCGGCATCATGTCGGTGGCCGAAGCCGCCCGCCACAGCGCGGCCTTCCTGGAGCCTTGGATGGATTGAAGAGGCCGAATTGCAGTTGGGGTACCTCAGAGGAAATCTTGGGGCTTAGTAGCCGGGTCTGCGCAATTCGGCAAGTCCTCGTCAATGGGCTTCAAGCGGGACAATACCTCGGCAAGTGACAAAGGTTTTTGAACAGCCACGACGACCAGACGGTCCCCTTCCCTGCTTATCAATACTTCGTCTGCGTTCATTTCAAACTCTCGCGGAATTCGAACAGCCTGGTCGCGGCCGATTCGAATCAGCCGCACACGGCGAGCCGGATTTGGTGTTTTCGGTTTTTCGTTTGGCATAAGCTAAGTCAAACACCAGGGAATTTCGTGCCGGCGCGTAGGCAGCGAATCAAGAGCCGGGCCCCGGAACGCAGCGCCTCTCCAAAAAAACACCAACCAGTCGCGGCTTCTCAAGAGATCCCTGCTCACGGCGGCCCTAATACCACTTGGCCTTGTCAACCAGATTGCGCAGGGGTTTGCCGGCGGCGAAACGGCTCACGTTGTCCAGCAGAACTCCCAGGTGGCGTTCGGCGATTCTGGGGGTAGCCGCGGCCACGTGCGGCGTGATGATTGCGTTGTCCATCTTCCAGAGCGGATGGTCCGGGGGAAGGGGCTCGGTTTCGAAGACATCCAGTCCGGCCCCCGCGATCTCTCCCGCCTGCAGCGCCTCGGTCAGATCGGCCAGGTCCACGATCATCCCACGGCCGATGTTGATGAAATAGGCCTCCGGCTTCATCTGTTGAAAAAGCGGCCGGCGGAACAGCTTCTCGGTCTCCGGCGTGTGCGGGGCCGCAACCACCACGAAATCGCTGGCCGAGAGCAGGTCGGACAGGCGGTCCGGCCTCCAGAGGGCCTCCACCCCATCCGGGGCCTGCTGTTGCTGGGGATCCACGGCCAGCACCCGCATCCCGAAGGCCAAGCCTCGCCGGGCGATTTCGGAGCCGATGCTACCCAGACCGACTATTCCCAGGGTTGAATCCGGAAGATGCCGGTGAGCGCGGTCCATGCCGCTGATGCTCGAGGGTCCCAGGACAAAACCCGAGCGTTCGGCCTCCCCGCCCGCCGCTTCCCAGTGAGAGCGGAGCTGCTGCCGGATATACAGGGGGAAATTGCGGGCGAAGCAGATGATGTAGCCGAACACGTGGTCGGCAATGACATCCGCATAGATCCCGCGCATGTTGGTGAGCCGGCAGGGGTGGTCCACCAGCGCCGGGAACATGTAGTGCTCCAGGCTGGCGGTGGGAGACTGCACCCAGCGAAGGCGGCCCGCCGCAGCCAGCAGTGGCGGCGTGAGCTTTCCGAAAAACGCGTCGGCATCGGCGATCTCCCCCAGGGCCGCTTCTTCCCCGTCGGCATTCACCACCGACATGGGCCGGGCGGCTTCCACGATCTTTCGGAGCCGTTCCGATTCAACCGCCGGATAAATCAACATCTTCATGGGCATTCCTCTCCAGGCGCCGGGGGCCTTGGGTGGGTCGGGCCGGTTTCCGGGCTCGTCCTCAGACCGACCATGGTTCCCGATACTCCTTGGTCAGCATCGCGTTGGCTTCGGGGTCGTTGAGAATGGTCTCGGTCTTCGGATCGAGGTGAAGCACCCGCTGGGTCAGGTAGGCGATGTCGCCCAGATGGCTGAGCGCGCAGGAGAGATGGGCCTCCTCGGCCGAGGCGTTGGGCTGCTTGCGGGAACGCACGCAGTCCAGAAAATTGGCAAAGTGCTCCTCCTTGCCGATGCCGCCGCGCATGCCCGGACCCTTTTCCTCCTTCTTGCCCAGGTAGACCTGAAAATAGCCGCGCCGGGAGAACACCATGAAGCCCTCGGTGCCGTAGAAGGCATTGCCGCTGTCGAAGCCGTAGCGGCCGTAGGGCGTCCAGCCGCGGTCCTCGTAGAGCAGCACCTTGTCGTCCGGATACTGGAAGGCCACCATCATGTTGTCGGGGTATTCCCGCAAGCCTTTCAGGTCGATGCAGCTGCCGTGGGCAGTGATCCTGATGGGCAGGCCCCTGGGATTCAGCCCGAAACGGGCCATGTCCAGGTCGTGGCTGCCGTCGTTGCCGATGTCGCCGTTGCCGTAGTCCCGGTGCCACTGCCAATAGTTGTGAAATCGATTGGCGTTGAAGGGCCGCTTGGGAGCCGGGCCCAACCACAGGTCGTAGTCGACCCCGGGCGGGACCGGACCGTCCGGAACCGGGGTGCGATGCCTGTGGCGCTGCAGGTTCCAGGCCTTGGACATTTTGACTTCCCCGATCACCCCCGCCTTCAACAGCTCCCCGGCCTTGAGCGTCACCGGGCTTGAGCGCATCTGGGTGCCCTGCTGCACGATCCGGCCATGCTTCCTGGCCGTGTCCAGAATTACCCGTCCCTCCCGAAACACGTGGCTGGCCGGTTTCTCCACGTAGAGGTCCTTGCCCGCCCGCAGCGCCCGAACCGCTATGGGAGCATGCCAGTGGTGAGGGGTGGCGATCACCACGGCATCGATGGCGGGGTCATCCAGCAGGTGGCGAAAGTCGACCACCGCCTTGGGCTTGCGCCCGGTGGCCTGCTTGACGGTTTCGACGGCGCGCTCCCGGAACTCCCGATCGACGTCGCAGACGGCCAGGCAGTCCGTATCGGGACCCGCAAGGATGCGCTTCAGATGGCTGAAACCGATCCCCCGCAGCCCGATGACGGCCATCCCCAGGCGGTCATTGGCGGACCATGCCCGACGGGCCGCCAACACCGGGCTCAGCGCTCCCAGCGCCGCCCCTCGGGCCGACCGGGACAGGAAGGTCCTTCGGGTGAGTTGATTCACGACAATCTCTCCTTGATATCGTTGCCTCTCGCCGCCATGCGGTTAACGCCCCTCACACCTCCGCTTCCACCTTGCGAATCATCTCGTTCAGGTTGCGGTAGTTGATCTTCATGGCCTCTACGCGGGAGCCGCTGGGGGGGCGGAAGTGAGTGGCCAGGGAGAGGAAGACGTCGCAGCCGTGGTCTCGCATGCCGCGCAGGATGGTGAGGTAGTCCACGTCGCCGTCGCCCAGCGGTCGGTATTCGAACTTGAGCTTGCGGCCGTCGGTCACGTGCAGGTCCTTGAGGTGTAGCCCGTGGAGATAGGGCCGAATGTTGCTGAAGCCGGCGGTGGCCACGTCCCACTCGCCGCAGTTCCAGCAGTCGGCCGGCCCCCACATCACCGTGAGGCGGCGGGAGCCCACCCGTTCCACCAAGCTCCGGAAGTTGCCGGTGGTGTTGGTGTAGTTCCAGGGCATCATGGAGAGGGCCACGTCCACCTGGTAGCGCTCGGCCTCCTCCGCCACCAGGGTGAAGGCCTTCACCAGCTTCTCCATGTCCACCTCGGCGATGACCCCGCCCCGGGTGAGCCAGCGCATGGGCCAGGTGGGCTTGCCGCTGGAGTACTCGCCCGGCCAGGCGAAGGTGAAGGCGCCCACGGCGCCCACGCCGGTGCGGGAGGCGATCTGCATGGAGCGGACCAGGTGCTTGAAGTCCTTTTTGAACCCCTGGTGATCCGCCATGGTCTTGAGATCCAAGTCGGTCAGGTGAACGTGCTTGAATGGATTGCCCGCGTTGAGCAGGAAGATCTCAAGGCCCTGCTTCTCCACCCTCTGGGCCATGCGGTCGGCGGCCGCGTCGCTCATCTGCGCAATCTCGGTCTCGTTGAGCAGGCGGTTGAACCAGACGTAGTCCACCCCGATCTCCTTGGCCGCGGCCAACTCCTCGTCAAAGGGCAGCCTCAACTCCGGGATGTACATGGCCAGTCGGAAGCGGTGTCCGGTCGCGGTCTTTCCAGGCGTGCCGGCAGCCCTGCCGGGCGCCGAGCCGGCCCGGGCCTGACCGGCTCCCGCGGTCATGAGAGCACCGGCGGCCATGCCCAGGCCGGCGCGTTCGATGGTGGTCAGAAATTCTCGTCTTTTCATCTCGTCTCTCCTTCGCAGAGGGGGACCGGCGGAGCTACAAGCCCTCCACGCTCCAGGGTTCCCGGTAGGTCTTGGTCAACATGGCGTCGGCCCGGGCGTTGTTGGAGAAGCGCTCGTTCTCCGGATCGAAGTGCAGCACCTGGGAAAGCCGGTAGGCGATCTCCCCCAGGTGGATCAGGGCGCAGGAAAGGTGGGCTTCCCGGGCGGGAGCGGTGGGGCGGGAGCGGTCGCGCACGCACTGGAGAAACTGGGCCATGTTCTGGCGACCGGTCTCGGCCAGGCTCCCTTCCTTCATGCCCTCTCCCTTGTGCTCTTTCTTGCCCATGTAGACCTGAAAATAGCCTCGCCGCGAGAGCACCATGTACCCCTCGGTCCCGTAGAAGGTGTTGCCGCTGTCATAACCATGGAGCCCGTAGGGTGTCCAGAGGCGTTCCTCGTAGAGGAGCACCTTTCCCTGCCCATACTGGTAGGCCACCATCATGTTGTCCGGATATTCCCGCGCCCCTGCCAGGTCGATTTGGCTTCCATGGGCGGTGATGCGCTCGGGGTGAGTGTCGACGCCCAGCGCCCAGCGGGCAAGGTCCAGATCGTGGGCCCCGTCGTCACCGATGTCACCGTTGCTGTAGTCGCGGAAGAGCCGCCAGTTTCGATGAAATCGATTCGGGTTGAAGGGACGACGCGGGGCCGGACCCAGCCACCTGTCGTAGTCGACTCCCTCGGGAACCGGCCCATCCGGCGCCGCCGGGCGCTCGATCTGTCGCTGCACGTTCCAGGCCTTGGTCGTCTTGATCTCGCCCAGGGTCCCGGCGGCCAGGATCTCGCCGGCACGGGCCAGCAGCGGACTGGCGCGCATCTGGGTTCCGTGCTGAAAGATCCGATTGTATTTGCGTTCCGCCTCGACCAGAAGCTGACCCTCCCTGAAGACGTGGCTGGCGGCCTTTTCGACATAGACGTCCTTGCCGGCCTTCATGGCCCGTAGCGCCATGGGGGCGTGCCAGTGGTGGGGAGTGGCGATAACGACCGCCTCTATCGAGGGGTCGGCCAGGACCTGGCGGAAGTCGCCTTCCAGCCTGGGCGTCTTGCCGGTCGCATTCTTGACCGTCTCACTGACCTTCTGCAGAACCGCCGGATCCACGTCGCAGAGGGCCACGATGTGGGCATCGGTCCGGTTGGCCAGGGTCCTGACGTGAAAGTGGCCCATGCCGTTGATGCCGATCACGGCAACATTCACCTTCTCGTTGGGCGAGCCGGATCCGGACCGGATTGCCAGAGTGCCCATCACCCCCAAAGCGGCCGATCCGCCGAGCGAGTAGGACAGGATCCTGCGACGAGTGATCGTTTTCATTTGCCTGTATCTCCGTTGGCGCCGGCCGGCAGCGCCCTTTATCCTCCAAGAGCACGACCGCTGGAGCCGGATTCCGTTTGCTTCCGCATCCCGCCTCTCAGTCCCGCAGCCTGTGGTCGGAGCTTTTGGGCGCAAAGAAGATCACGACGATTCCGACCCCGTAGATGAAACTGGTCACCCTTCCGATGCGGGCATAGTCCCCGTCGAAGTGAGCAATCAGCCATCCGGCCAACAAAACGGCCACCGCCGTCAGGATGCGACCGAAATTGAAGCTGACTCCGGCGCCGGTGGAACGGGCGGCGGTGGGAAACAGCTCCGGCAGGAACAGCGGTAGCCATCCGAAATAGACACCGGAGAAAAATCCCAGGGCCGCGGCCCAAATCAGGAAGGTGTCATCGGTGGGAGTGAGCAGCCAGAACATGTACTGACTGGAAAACAGTGCTCCCAGACTCAAAAGAAAATAGGTACGACGGCGGCCCACCAGGCTGGCAATGACGCCCCCCAGGAGGCTGCCGATCGTCCCTGTCAGAGATCGGTAGAACTGAACCCAGGACTTCAGAAAAGGGTCCGGCGGATCCGCCGCCGCGCCGGCCTCGCCGGCCCAGGGAATCATCCAGTTGGAGGCGCCCCACCCCCCCAGCAAGGGAACGGTCCCCAAGGCGATCCCGATCAGGGTCAGACTTCGCAGAGGCGGCCTGAAGACCTCCGGGGTGGGCTTGGAGGGCTCTCCCGCGGCGGCTCGGGGAGCGTTTCGTTGCGCCAACCAGCGGGGCGATTCCGGAACCACAGCCAGAACGAACAGCCCCAGGACGACGGGCGCTGCTCCCACCACCATCACCCAGCGCCAGGTATCCGGAGTGATTTCGACTCCCGTAGCGGTCCAGGCCATCAGGAGCAGGCCCACGTTGGCTGCCGTCCCCATGATGCCCGCCAGGATCGGTCGCGAGAGATCGGACCAGGCCTCCGAGACAATGGCCACGCCATTGGGCCACATGCCCCCGATGCCCAGGCAGGTCACAAACCGTATGACCAGCAACTCGAAGGGACTTTGAGCCCACCAGGCCAGGCCGGAGAAAATGGAGAGGCACAGAATGCTCCACCCCATGGCCCTGACACGGCCAAACCGGTCTCCCAGCCGCCCAAAGAGCCAGCCCCCTGCGGCAGCGCCAAAGAGAAAGGCGCACACGTACCAGGCGAACCACTTGCCGACCAGAGCCTCGTTGGTCGACTGGAGCAGGTCGATGGCCGCCGAACGCATGGCCAGGGCGGTGATGGACATCTGCACCCCGGCAAACATCCACCCCAGAAAGGCCGTCACCACGATCAGGTAGCGGCCTCCCGCGGATAGTGGCTGTGGAGCAGAACCCGGCAGTCCCGCTGCTGAAACATCCGGTGTGGTTGTCACCTTATTCCCTCGAATGTCGATTGCGGATATTGGCTACAACTTGACTCCCCGCCATTCGTCCTTGTCGGCGGTCACGTCCACCACGTTGCCGTCCGGGTCTTCGATCTTGAAGGCGCGATCGGGCAGCCGGCGGCGGTCCAGATCGAGGCGCTCCTTGACGGTCTTGGAGGCCTCGGCGCCCCATTGGCGGCAGCGCTGCCAGGCGGCCTCCAGGTCCTCCACCATGACACCGAAGTGCACATACTCGTTGCCCTCCTCGATGCGGGGTCGATCGCAGTCGGCGGGCTGTTGGATCAGAGTGATGTTGGTTACGCCGTCGGTCAGGTCCATGCCCAGCCGGCTGGGCCGATAGCCGATGAATTTCCACCCGAAGACGCTCTCATAGAAGCGGCGGGACTCTTCCATGTCACTACAGCGGAGAGCCAGATGACGTATTCGAGCCATGATATGCCTCCTGAGTCAGTCTCTTCGTGAGTATCTTTTCTCCCCAGCCTGTCGATCTGCGGCTGAGGCACCGTCGCGCTATATCAGCTCTTCGATCGGCCGGCCGGTGGTGTCGTCGAACGAATTGGCGATCTTGACGGGCCGGCCCACCGGGGTCATGTATTCCTTGGTCCAGTCGATGCCCATGGCCTTGTAGATGGTGGCGAAGACGTCGCCCACGGAAATGGGCCGCTCGGCCACGTATCCGCCCCTCTCGTCGCTGGCTCCGATGACCTGCCCTCCCTGCAGCCCGCCTCCGCCCAGCACCATGGACCAGCAGAAGGGCCAGTGGTCGCGGCCGTTGATGGGGTTGATCTCGGGGGTGCGGCCGAACTCGCCCATGGCCATCACGATCGTGGACTCCAACAGCCCGCGCTGCTCCAGGTCCACCAGCAGAGCCGTCAGGGTCTGGTCCAGGGTTGGGCACAACAGGGCCCGCAGCTTCTTGTCGTTCTCTCCTCCCGACCCCCGTCCGTGGGTGTCCCAGCCGCTGTCCAGGTTGTAACCGGCCGCGGTGACGAAACGGGAGCCGGCTTCCACCAGGCGCCGGGCCAGCAGGGCGCTCTGTCCGAATCCGTAGCGGCCGTAGGCGTCCTTGGTTTGCTCCGACTCCCGGGAGAGATCGAAGGCCTTCTTCATGTCCGGAGACAGGATCATCTCCATGGCCTTGTCCCGGAAGGTCTCCCGCGCCGCCGCTTCCGTCAGGACTTCCTTGCGGCGGTAGAGGTCGTCCACCACTTGCAGAAAGCCGCGGCGATCCTCGATCCGCTTCTCGGTGATGGACTTGGGCAGCGTGAGGTCCTTGAGCTTGAAGTCCTTCTTGCTGGGGTCGGGGACCACCAGCGGATTGTAGGCGGCTCCCAGGGAAGAGGCTCCATAGTAGCTCTGGGTGAGGTGGGGCGCGCCCAGCACGTAGGGAGGAATGTCGTTGCGAGGTCCCAGCTCCCTGGCGATGATGGACCCTATGCTGGCAAACTCCATGGCCGGGGCGGGGCGATGACCGTTGGTGATGTACTCCCGGCCCAGGGGATGGTCCACTTCCTCGTGGGTCATGGAGCGAATGATGGACAACTTGTCCATGTGGCGGGCCATGCGAGGCAGGATCTCGGATACCTGGATTCCGGGCACGTTGGTGCCGATGGGCCGGAAACCGCTGCTGGGTTTCGGATCCCAGGTGTCCACCTGGCTGGGCCCGCCCTCCAGCAGGAGCAGGATGCAGGCCTGGGCCTTGGCCGGGGCGGCCTTGACGCCCGAAGCCGCCATCAGGCCCTTCATTTGGAGATACTGGCCCAGGTGGATCCCCACCAGGCTCAAAGACCCCACCCGTAAAAAATGCCGGCGAGCCAGGCTCTCGCAGTAACTGTCGCATCCCCATCGGTTCATGACCGGGGCTCTCCTTGTCGGATCAGTGGTTGTTCAGAAACTGCTCCGAGTTCACCACGGCCCAAAGCAGATCCTCCACCGCCTCTCGCCGTGAATCCCGCCGTCTGATCATTCCCTTCAGCGCGGCCTGTTCGGACT